>NZ_KI911325.1:75676-221107 GCF_000513915.1 Mesorhizobium sp. WSM2561 | reverse complement strand
CGTGTCGGTCGGCTTCATCGCCCCGGTCTTGACCGCAATGCTGAGGCTTCCCTGCAAAAGCGCGACGATCCGCTCCTCGCCCATGCGGCTGCGCCAGCGCGTCATCGACGAGCGGTCGAAGTATTAGCGATCCGTTCCTTCACCGAGTGCGGTCGCTTTCAAGCCACCTCACATCATCATGGCCTCGCGAACAGAATTTTCTGACGGTCCCAAACGCTGTGCGCACCGTTGCCGGTGGCCTCTCCTTCCGTAAGTGCTAGCTACGGGCATGCATTCCAGGCCGGTTCCACTGGCATGTCAAGGACAAGGTTATCATCAAGCCGGCATCGCCACAGCTGAACGGAAGGTCGAGCGCTCTCATCGCCCTGATCAGGAAGAGTTCTACCAGCTCCTGACCTATAAGGACGACATCGATCTCGAAGCCAATCTGGATGAATGGAAGCGCTTCTATAACCTTTCGGAGGCCTCGTGGTGCCTTCAAAGGCGAGACCCTTACGAGGTACTCCGAGAACGCTTATAAGCGACGTGTGGGAATCCTCAAAGGCGTCAGTCCATCACAGTGTTGGCAGGCGAACAAGCGTCGTAATCGGCCTCCGCCAAGCCATCTCATGCGTTGCGGGCAATGGATTGTTCACAAAGTGCCATTCTATCGCGATCCTCTCGATTAATCTGGACAGTTCCATTGGAATGCGTTCGGTGATCTCCCGTTCGAGCATCTCGATATCGATCTTCAGCAAGTCAATTCGACTGTGCTTTTTAATGACCCTCTCAAGCGCCTTGTTTGAATCCACGCATTGAACCGTCATCTTGTCGGCGAGAGGCTGGCCGATGCCGCCATAGCGTCCGGATGGCTCCCACCCGAACTCAACGGTTCCGTTAGCATAGCCTACCGCCACTGGATTGAGCTCGAAATGACCTTCAAACGCCTTCAAGTTATTTTTGAGGCGCTCGATATTCTGTGGCAGAGGTTCGAAGCAGTAGACGAAGTTGCCTGAGTGCCTAGTCAGGAAATAGATAGCAGATATTCCGACATTCGAGCCAAAGTCGACGATGACTTCCTTCTTCCTGCTGTCTCCATAGTCGCCACGGAAGAAGACCTCGTTAATTGTGATGACGTCGTCGGCATTGAACGCAGTAACCTTTGCCTTCCCGGTGGGTGTCGAGATCACGTATGACACGGGGTATTCACCTCCGCCCAAGGACAGGTAGCGACGGAGGAAATCAATTGGACGGTTGCATTGTCCGAGTATTTTGGCGACAGCCGAAATGTTCTGCGGGTTCATCAAGCCTTTGAAAATCGCGTGCACCGACCGATGGTGACGCGCCTTTTCGGCCGTTTGGATTATCGTCATGCCATCCCCTGTCGATGAGCTTGGAAGCGCGCACGCACGCCGCCAGTGGAGGAAACGGCGCAAGGAAAGTCAATTTAGCCATGCGAGGTAAGGGCTAGAAGTCGAAGGGCGGTGCGTGGCGGAAGAACTCCTCGCCGCACAGATACTGGAAGTAGGGGTTTTCCACCCAGCGCTCGCACAGCACCTCGTCTGACAGGTTGAAGGTGTGCTTGAGGATCGCCAGCCCCGCCATCAGCCGGGTCGGCGGCGGCGGCATGCCGGGTGTGATCGGACTTGTCGGCGACGCGGGCGAGGATATCGGCCAGTCGGGCCTGCGGATCGACGTCGTTGAGCTTGGCGGTTTGATCAGCGTCGCCCATGAAAGGCGGTCCGACCGGCACCACGATCGGAGCCCGCAACAGCCAAAGCTTCGCCGGTTGCTGAGCCAATCGACTATGTGCTGAAGCGCTGGGACGAAGCTTCGGGACAACTTTGCCCGCTCGGTCCGCATCCATTCCTCAAGCGCCTCTGCGATCGGCCGGCCTGCTGGCGTCGTTGCAGTCGTTCGTCGGCGGCAAGGCCGTTGATGTCACGCTCGATTTCGAACAGTGCGTCCATGCGTTTGACCGCCTCGAAGGCGATCGGGGAGATTGGTGCGGCATCCTTGCCGCGCTTGCCATGATGTCGGCGAGCACGAAGAACTTGCGACGTGCATGCGCCCAGCACAGCGCCTGGGTCAACGGACCGGGGCCTCGACGTGATCACTTCGATCTGATGCTTCGTCACAGGCTAATCCTAGTGCTTGCACTAGGATTGGCAGCCGTCAGCCTACCTCAGCGAGTTGGCCGTCACCGTGGGGATATGGAGCCCGAGTATCGCGGCCGTCTTCAACAACCAGGATCCGGCTGACAAGAACGACAGCAAGGGGAACCAAGAATACGATACCCGGGTCGGCGCTGCCACCTGCCAGGGATCCGGCCACGAGCGCCGACAAGGCGCAAGCGCGGACGCTCGACCCGATCGCATCGACATCGGGATCGAGGCGACCGCGGCCACCCCGCAGTCCCCGGACCAGCATTGCCAACAAAACTATCATCATCGCGGCGCCGAACAGTCCCAACTGGGAAAGCACCGCGATCGGCCAACTCGAGGCCCGCGAACTCCCCAGACCGATCCCCAGCCCGCCCGTATCGAAGAAGGACTGCAGACTCTTATAATTCCAGTAGCTGCGCTCCTGACCTGAGGCTGACGTAGCTTTGTTGATCACCGTGCTGTCGACAAGCTGCAATACAGGATCGAAGACATGAGGGTAGAACAGAATTGCGGCCAGCCCGGAGAGGAGCAGCAGCGGTAGAAACGCGACAAGCAGTGCCTCCTCCGATCTCAGCCGACCTGAAGCGAGCGACTTCACGATGGAAATGACTACAGGCACGGTCACGATCGCAAGACCGACGTAGGCGGTCGATGACGTCGACAGCAGCAGTAGAATAAACAGGGACGTTGCTAGCGCCAATGCAAGCTTTGATCCGGTCTTTCGCCAATAGGTAAAGGTAAACGCGAGTCCCGCCAGCGATGCTCCGCCAAACGCCGATGCCTCCGAAAAGGCCCCTGCAATCCGCCAAAACCCGGCTTGGGTAACATGGGTCAGCATGCTGTAGTTGGCGGTGCGGATCGGAGCAAGGATGTCACCGGCGCCACTCATCTTGCCTAGCAAATCCAGGACGCCCATCACCACGTGCAAGCTGAACCATAGGAAGAAGCCCCGCCTGATATCCGCTAACGTGCCGCTGCGCTGAAGCAGCAGACAGGTCGCCAGGAAGGTCAACCCGCCCAGAATAAAGTAACCCGCCTGAGAGATATTGGCAGACACCGGCGCCAAGGCCGCTTCGTAGACGCCCCTGGCCGTGCGGGACGCGACGAAGGCGCTCGTCTGCCCTGCAAAGAGCCTCGGAAACAACAGCGCTCCGATGCAGACATAGATCATCAGCAAGCAGACGATCCATGCGGCACCTATACGAAGGAAGACCGCTCCTATTTCCCTCCAGATTCCCCGTCGAGCCAGCGCGGCTAGTATCACGAGCATAGCAAAGACGGTAAAGATAAGCGGCGATGAACCGCCAAGGGAGGTTATTGTCCCGATTGCCGTCGCACCAAACGCCAGCGAGGCAATCAGCGCAGTGATCATCGACCAGCGCATACAGACGACGAGGGCCAGGATTCCCGTGCAAATCAGTGCCCCGACGACGGAAACCTGCATTTCACACTCCGACGATCAATGATCCAAACCATGACTGCGCCGCCGAAACCGCTGAGCTAAATGGTTGGCTTCACAAAAACGAGCGACTCTGATTTCCTTGGGACAAGGTTGGTTTCTCGCAGCGTAGATTGACCCAGGGAGGAGATCGACGTGTTGCTTGCCATTGTCGGCGTTGCGGGTCTTGCCCTGGCAATAGGGCTTACGTTGCGCGCGCCGGCGCTGATCGTGGCGACCTTGGTGGTGATCGTCGGCAGCATCGCTGTAGGCAGTTTTCTTCACCTGTCTGTTCCAAACACCATCCGCTCGACGTTTTATCTTGTTGTCGCCACCCAAATTGCCTACCTGGTCGGCCTTGCAATTGCCGTGCTGCGGCATCGCCCAAGGCGACAATAGAGTGGGGCGACAACCCCTCGTGGGCGACAATCGCTTGAGGCCGTTTCTGCCGTGCCCCTGATATAGCCAAGGTCAGGAGGTCTGATCGAACTTCATCATGGCCGGTATCGTCCGCATCAGGATCGAAAGATCGCGGCGTAGAGACCATGTCCGAACGTACTGCGTGTCCAGCAATACGCGATGCGAATACTCGGTCGTGTTTCTCCCGTTTATCTGCCAGAGGCCGGTCAGTCCTGGCCGCGTCTTCAAATATTCATGCGATGCGGCGCCATAGCGTTGCAATTCGTCGGCAACGACAGGACGCGGGCCGACGCAACTCATGTCGCCCCGCAAGATGTTGAACAACTGCGGCAGTTCATCCAGGC
This sequence comes from Mesorhizobium sp. WSM2561, assembly GCF_000513915.1. Lineage (NCBI taxonomy): Bacteria > Pseudomonadati > Pseudomonadota > Alphaproteobacteria > Hyphomicrobiales > Phyllobacteriaceae > Mesorhizobium > Mesorhizobium sp. WSM2561. The sequence goes on along the minus strand of NZ_KI911325.1, from coordinate 216,761 downwards.
TCGATTTGCGAAGCATCTTTCCGAAAAACAGGATACGCGGATCGCAGCTCAGCTTCTGATTGGCCGCCCACTCCTGGGCGGCTTGTGGATTGCAACTCAGATGCTGTTCGAGCACCTCCTCGGCATTCCGCACCATGGTGCGGAACTTGTAGCAGTCGAAGGCCTTTCCATTGAAACCAATGCGCTGGTGAACGAACAGCACCGGACCGCCTGTGGTCGCCTTGATCAGAAGCGGGATCACAACCAGGATCGGACCGGCCAGGATGAGCGCTGTCGAGGCCACCATCAGATCCAGCAGCCTCTTGGCCCAACCGCCGAGCGGCTGTCGGCTTTCGCTCCGCGCATCGTCCTCAATGCTTGCCGTGCGCATATCCGGCTCAAACGGAACGGCGCCATGGTCATGGCTTGCGTTGATTTGAGGCGAAGAAAGGTCCGGCGTATTCGATCTCGCGGCCGCGTCGCTTTCGCGCGGAAGAAGCGAAGTCGCGGCGGGCCTGGCGCCGCTCAGTATAACCCAGCCTTCAATAGCCAGGTCTTCGCACTGCCGCAGGTTACTTTCGATCACGTTGGACATTTTCCGCTTGCGCTCGATTTCAACTTTTCGTTTGCATTTTGGCGACGACGGTTGATCTCCGGCAAGCAGGGAAAAGGTGGTAGATCGGGGGTGTTTGGCAGCGTGGGCTACCACTTAGTTGCTAGGCCGGGTACGGACGAATGGCTGCTCCGTTCAATGCCTGGCACGATATCGGAATCGATTGTTCGACTCGCGACGCCCTAAGGGGCGCGGATTCAATTTGACAGGCAAGTGTCGAATTGACGGGGCGGTGTCGAGACTTGCCGCTGGGCTCTAAAGCGCGTCGCGTTTGAACGGATTCATGCGACGCGCTTTAAGTTCTTGTCTGATGCATGTCGTCGTCGCGCGAGACCGCTGCGCACCCTCGGTTCGAGCCGGAGGGCATGCTTTTGCGCGACATGCATTAGCTCGACGCCACCGCGAGGAGGACAGGATGTCAGCGCGGCGCCTGACCTGCGCGCTTCCGGTAACGCCGAGCCGAAACAGTACGAACACGTGTCATCAACACGCCAAGGACGGAAGAATTGGTGCTTTTGAGTGTCTGCGTCAGGTCTTCCAGTTGATCAAGCGACGTCACGCCCCACTGCGCCACCACAATCACGCCATCGAGAAGCGGGCAGAGAGCAAGCCCTTCGGCTCCTGAACTAAACGGTGGGAGTTCAACAATGACGATACTGTAACTACCAACTTCGTTCAGCAATTTCTCCATATTATCGGGAACAAGCAAATTCGCCGAATTCGACGCATCGTTCTTCACGTAATAAAACGATGTCTTTTCAATAAATCGGATTTGCTTGCCGATGTCTTTGGGACTGCCGGAATCCCGATCGATCATATTGAAATCGGCGGAAAAGAGACGTTCGTTGGCCAGTGCCGACTTATCGTCGGCGTTGATCACGAGGGTCGCTGTGCCCGCTCCCCCACACAGCGCCGCCAGATTGCTTACAATGGTGCTCTTTCCGTCGCCGGGGGACACGGATGTAATTCCGATGCGACGCCTTGAAGGGTTGGCCCCGGCCAGGCCCATGATCGCCTTGACGCTCCTGAGGCTGCCGCTGAATGAAGAGTCCGGGTTCCTGAGCACCTCGTCAAGCCGGCCAAAACCACCCCGCCTGAAGCTGACCGGCGGCAATTCTCCAATACAGGCCAGGCCCAGTTCGCGACGGATCTGACGCGGGGTCCTCACGTTCCGATCGAGCCCGCGTCGCGCCACGGCGAACCCGATGCCAGCTACCATCCCGGCAAGTGCGCCAAAGGCGAGGATCAGCGTCTTGCGCGGCCGACTTGCCTTCTTGGGGCTCGTCGCGGACGTGATGACGCGAGCATCGGCGATCAGATAAGGCTGTTGGTCGACCGAGTTTGTATACGCCGCGAGCAGGCTCTCATACATCTTTCGATAGGTGTCGGCGGTAACCTCCAACTGCTCCAGCGTAATCTGGTGTGTTGGCTGTCCTTCGCTGTGTGCGAGGTCCTGTCCGGCGACGGACGTCTCGTCCTGACCGATGCTGTAGTCGTGTTTTGCGCGAAACTCCTGGGCGACCCGGGTCGCCCGGTTCATCTGATCACCGACCTCCCGCATCCGCCTTTCCAACCATGCGATGCCTTCGCTAGCCGTTGCGGTTGTCGTTTGCACTTGCTCGCGCACGAACGCTTCCGCCGTGGCGTTCGCGATGCGTGCCGCCAACGCCGGATCCTGAGACTGGAATGTGATGTCCATTGCATAGGAGACACCGACACGCTGGACATCCAGGCCATCGCTGAACATCTCCACCGCCTGACGCCGACGCTCGGATTCCAGCTGCGGGCTGTTCGCCTCCATTCGATCCGGCCAGGGAAGCACGCGATGGAAGAAATCCGTCAGCGCAGCATTGCCGGCATGGAGCCCGCCGGCATCGACGATGCTCATCCAGGCTCTGCGAAACCTCTCGCCTATGGTTGGACCGTCCAGATCTCCGAAAGTTGGATTGTCCATGAGTCCAAGGTCATCGATCACCATCATCGCGATCTTCTGGGAGCGCAGAACTGCAAGTTGGCTCTCGACCTGAGCGGTATCGAGCGACAGGTTCACTTCGGCGGGTTGCTGCTGAAGGTTTTTGGGTATCTTCGGTTCGATCAGGATCTGGGTGCGCGCCGAATAAATCGGATCCGAGGTTGCAAAGTAGAACGTGGCGAAAACGATTCCGGCGACGACGAACGCCAGAATCGAGAAAAGATACTGCCGAGCAAACGAGACAACGTCAGCGAGGCTGATAAAGTCCTGCGGTGCGTCCGCCCCGAGCCATGGCTTGTGAGCAATTGCCGCCGACGGCCGGTCTAGCATGGCTTCAATCCATATCTGCAACAAAAAGAGCGGCGAACTGCAACGGTCGAGCAGCATCGCCACCGATGGGTCCCGGTTCGAGCATGCAGCCGCGCCACTGTTATGATGCCAACCGTTTAGCTCGATCTGCCCAACAGGTGGGCGCCAGGAAACATCTCATTGAGCTTGTAGACGACCTCCGTCCTGTTCGTCGCCTTCAGCTTCTTCATGATGTTGCGGATATGGACCTTGACCGTGCTCTCGCGAAGGTTGAGCTCATGAGCGATTATCTTGTTCGCCTTCCCACGTCTGAGAGCCTGGACGACCTCTTCTTGCCGCTCCGTGAACACACTCGCCATGGGCCTTGTCATTTCGACGGTTGTGTCGATTGCCTTGTGCTGGGCAAGCACGCTGCTTGCAGGGACAAATGTGCCACCGGCAAGGACAAGATTTACGGCTTCAACACAGATCTCGAAACGGATCGATGAAGGGATGTAGGCTTTTGCGCCATAATTCAACGCCTTCAGAATCTGCTCCAGATCGTCGGTATCGGCCAAAATCACCACCGGAACCGGGTGGGCCTCGTTCACGAGATCGGCGATTTCGCTGCCGGTCCTTGCATCTGTCACCTTTCGGCTGCCCACGTTCAGCAGGATGGCCGATATCGACAGTGCATTCTCTTGATGCCGCCACTCTTCGATCGAGCCGAACGACAGGATTTCCTTCCCGATGCCATAGGCGGTCAGGCATTGCGCAAGACATTGTCGGTCAAGCACTCGCTCGTCCAGCAGAGCCAGGCAGGATTCGGTCAAGCCATGCCTATGAAGATGTATTCCATTCCCGGCCTTGCGCGATACGAATTCCAGTGCACCGGGTGATTTGCTATCCAGTTGAATTGTCGGAACCATGAACTTACTCCCCAAACTCTACCCAACGTTTCGCGATCAGTACGAGATGTACTGCAGGCAAATACAATTTCCCGCAAACGATGCTCTGTTCGCGTCGCCTTCACTATAACTTCGGGATTTCCCAAGCCCCACCTTGGACAGCACTACCCCGTCAATAATGTTTATCGCCGAAAAGGTGTGCCTTCACTAATTTAGGTTAATAAAACGTAAAAAATTTTTTACTCCTTCACTTGGCCCTAGCAATTTGGTCTAGGAGGGATGGTAGCCAGAGAGCACACCGACTCGATCTGCGCCTCGCGTTGTTTGCCAGGCGCGGCGGTCCGTCGCTAATGACAGCGGGCGTCGCGGATGGCAGTGCGGCTTCAAGGCGCGTCGCGCCGCCTTTGCATCGTGCGCCAAAATAAGTGTCAACCATCGATGTACCTGTCATCGAACTCGGCAAACTTCGTTACGCCCAGCCGATCCAGCACGCGGACATGACCTTGGCGGAACTCCAGAAACCCGCGTTCCCGCAATTCCCGCAGCATTCGATTGACATGGACCGGCGTCAGGCCGAGCGCGTCCGCGAGGTCGTACTGGGTGAGAGGGCATGCAAAGCCAGTGCGGCTGGCGGCGCCGACGCGCTCCAAGCGCGCTCTCAGCTCGAGCAGCAAGTGCGCTGTACGCGCCAAGGCGCTGCGTCGGCCTATATTGGTGAGGTGTTGGGCAACAAGCGCTCGCTGGCGCGCGAGCGTTTCAAGAAAAAGCGAGGCTATGTGGGGCGACTTCGCTGCTCCAAGAGCAAGCGTCTTGGCGGAGGCCTCCAGCACCGCAAGGTCGGTTTGAGCCACAAATGTCTGGAGAGCAGCGCCCGTGTACGTCTGCGGCAAGACAATGTCGCCCTTCAGGGCAAAGTCCAAAATCTGTCGCTGTCCACCGGCAAGGTCATGAGAAATGCAACCCCAGCCAGACTCGATTATGAAGACGCGATCGCCGTCCTCCCCCTGATTGACGATAGCGGTCTCCGCCGCATATCGCTTCGGCACGAAGCCTAGCGCCTTGATATACGCCTTATCGTCGCTTTTGACTGCGACTGAGGTCGGACGGTTTTCATTCTCACTCAATGAAAGGCTTGTAGCATACGTCATTCGAACCCCGCCAATCCTCCCCTGATACCCTCCCTACGCAAAAACGTACTCCAGCTTTGACGTGTTGAGTACCCTGCACGGGCTACAACCATTGGGTGATATTGCACTGCACTCTCACAAAAAAGCAAGGATCACGCCTGATCGAGCGCAGTGGCACCCGAATTCATCATAAAGTTCGACCGCCCTTCTGCACCATCCATTCGAATGGCGAGGTCTCCGGCGGTCGGAAGCGCTTGGCGACACCGTGCAACTTTCGAACACGCCACCCTTCCGGATCGCTTACGGCTTTCGGCGTGACTGGCTAGCCGGACCGACAGCAAGGCCAGGCATTGCTGCTGACTTGCGGTCGCGCCGACGTTGTCGGGGGCGAACCGGCGGTCGTTCAAAACCAGGCGGAACGTGCCGCTACCCCATCCATCCAACCATCTGATTTCGCTCGCAGATTGCACCTCGGGTTCCGCCAGATCGAGCAGCCACCGGGTCACTCAGTGCAACCGCCCGAGGCCAGATGCCTCACAAAACCAGCAGGTCGCGCTGGGCCCGGTACGAGATTCCCTCGTTGCGGTGACGAGGTTTGAACGGACAAGAGCGTTCGTTCACAGGTTCGGCCACTTCGGCTCGATGAGTAACCTTCGCTGCAGTTCCAGGACCGGAAAGCGTCGATTGACAGTCCCTCTTCGAGCCAAATTGTCTCTGGGTTCAGCCGCGACACAGGCGCGAGGCATACTCCATTCGCGTTAGCCCCGATCGCCTCGCACATGCGAAGAGACCGCTCGCCACGTACCCTGAAGAGGGGGGGGATGTCTGACGCTGCGAGCGGCCGCTTCAAACCGCACTGGATTGGTCGGCGCCTTGATATGTTGAGCAGCGTTGCGTCCGATCGTTGCCATTGACGAAGAATGCTACGCGCCGTCTTCAAGGTGACCGCATGGCTGTTGCTCATCGCCGTCTTGGCCGCGACCTCGCAAGGGATAGCTGGTTGAGACGGTGGATGGCGGTGAGGCTCCTACGGCTCCACCCGCTCTGCTCTACTCCTAATTGGTGTCGCCCTCCTAAATGATGCCGTGCTAATGTTCTAGCCGGCTTGGGAGGTTCCAATCGACCTCATTGCGAATGTTTTCGCCGGCACGTGGGCTGCCGGGGTGCTTGCCGCCATCTGGTATGTCTGGAGGCGGCCCTCGCTGCACGTTGCCGAAAACAAGCAGGACCGCGATTTGCGGGAATGGCTGGACGGGCAGATGTAGAGGGCGCTTGTGCCGGGGCGAAGCAGCGCCCGACCCTGGTCGAAACGATACGGGCCGTCCCGGCGCCCGCGAAGAGCGCGCCCAACCCGGTGTTCGGCGAGGTCGTGCCGCAGCACGGCGCGCGAAGACCGGCCGTCAGCGCGGGAACCTCAAGCGGCGTTAGGCATCGCCACCGCCAGCCGCTGGGGCTTTTTGACTGGGCTACCGGCTCGCCGAGCGCGAAAGAGCAGCCTCTGCTTGATCGGCACTGCTCAGGAACTCGTCGCGTTCGGCTATCCACAGATCCGCATAGTCGACATTCTGCCACTCGGCAAACCACGGACCGCCACTTGTATAGTGGACCGCCTTGGGTGTGCCATGCGCCGGCTTTTCGTTCCAACCTTCAAGCCAGTTCCACTCTACCGGCAGCGAGCCCAAATCCTCATCGGCGACCCACTGCATTCGGTGGAGGTAGGCGCCGCTTTCGCGGTTCACGACCTCCGGCGTAAGCGATTTAACCGCAGGATGCGCGCAATTGAACAGCATCAGCGAGGACCAGTTTTTTCGAGGGTAGGATGTCTGGACAACGCCATCCATCTTGGTGGTGGCCTTCGGCGTGTAGTCGTGCTGGACACAATAGACCGCCTTGTTCGACTTCGTGTATTCCAGCAAACCTGCGACGTCACCGAGCCACAGGAAGTCGCAATCGCAGAACAAAGCCCAGCCCGTATAGTCGGCGAGAAAAGGCGTGAGAAACCGCGTATAAGTGAACTCTGTTGACGCGAGCGGATCTTTCTCCCTCCAATACAGTTCACGGGCACGCAGCTCGTCCTGCTTGAGTGGAATGACGGAGACAGGCACCGAAGCGTTTTTGAGCAAAGAGTGCCGCGCCACGTCGTAGGCGATCGGCTCACGGCTGTCCCATCCAACGAATACCCTAAACGCATCAGTCATATTCAGTACCTTGGCTCCAATTTCAAAACGGGCACACACTAACTGTCTGGCAACAACTCGGCAACAATGGCGCGGAAATTAGCCAGGGCGATTTCTGAAACCCGCGGATTTGCCGTTCACCCCGGCCCGGCTTTCCTCGGCGCACCTCGACTTGCCACCCAACGCGACAAGCGCCCATTTCTGATAGGTGTAGCCGGCCGAATAAGCGGCGACCATCGCACCGGTCGAACCGTCCAGAAACCCCAGCCTGAAGACATAGCTGTTCATATAAGCCCAGACCGAGCGCAAAACCGCCTTGCTGATCGAGCTTTTTTTCCCCTCGGCAAGCATCCGCGCGGCGGACGCTTGCGCGTATCTGCCGATCTTGTCATGCGCGTCCGCCAGGTCGGCGATGGAGTCATGCTCCAGGGGGTGGGACAATCGCGAGACCTTGCCATTCACCACCACCTTCTCATGCACGGTGTCGTTGCTGAAGCGGCCGGACTGGCGACGGAAAAGCCTAAGCACCAGATCGGGCGACCAGCCGCCATGGCGGACAATACGCCCACAAAAGCGCGATCGTCTTGGTATTTCGAAGCCGTCACAGCCTTTCGGGTTGGCGATTGCGGCCCTGATTTCCGCTGCCAGCGGCGGCTCGACCCATTCGTCGGCATCAAGCGAAAGGACCCAATCGCCTGTCGCCGCGGCGAGGGCGCGGTTTTTTTGCGCGCCGAAGCCCGGCCAATCGAGGGTGATCAGCACCTTGGCCCCGAGCCCACTGGCGATGTCCCTGGTCTGATCAGTACTGTTATTGTCGAGGACGACGATTTCGTCGGCAAAAAGTACCGAGCGAAGGCAACGTGCAATGCACGCTTCCTCATTGAGGCTGATTATGACGACTGAGAGCGCCGGCACGGTCAGACGGTTCCGGCATCAAAACTGCGACTGTTGTTCAAATGAAACTGTCCCCCCGGCCGGTTGGCACTCCGGTGATCCTAACGGATTCAAAAAATATGTCGAAAATTATTTCAGGTCGAGATCTTCGTACAGCGCTATCATTCTCCTGATCATGACGTTGAAATCGTAGTGTTCGGCTGCCGCCCTGACCTTGGCCGCAGTCTCGGGCCGTGACGACAGCTGCAGCGCGCGGGCAAGCCCGGCGGCGAGGTCGTTTACGCTGGCTGCGTCGCAAACAAGCGTCGGCTCGAAGCGATCGACGAGCTCGCGCGCCCCACACCCGGTGCTGACGACGGCGGGCAAGCCGCTGGCCATGGCTTCGATCACCACTGTGCCGAATGGATCATAGATGGAAGGCAGCACCGCAATGTCGGCGGCGCCGTACCAGGGCAGCGTATCTTTTTGCGGCCCCAGCATGCGGAGCCTTGCACCAAGACCAAGCTTGTCACCGGCCCGCTGGAACGTATCGGCGCGCGAATCGTGGCCAATGACCCATAACTCCGGCTCACCATCGAGCATTGCGACAGACTTCATCAAGGCAAGAAGTCCTTTTCGCGCAAAACCCGAGCCAACGAAGAGAACGGCCGGCCTGTCATCGTTGACGCCAAGCCGTGAGCGGACCACGGCCCGATGCTGTCGGCGCAACTCCAGGTTGAAGCGGTCCAGGTCGACCCCGTTGGGAATATGGTGCACGCGTTCGGCCGGATAGTCGTAGTGACGGACAATGTCCTCCGCCACCATTTTCGAAATGGCAATCACCGCTTTAAGCCGTGGGCTGGCATAGGTCGCGCGCTCGAGGCGCAGCGTCTGGCGGTGAAACGGGCTCAGCGCCATCGCTGCCCTGCCCAGCCGCGTCTCGAAACGCCGTCGCTCGGCAAGATAGGCGGCATGAACGCCTTCCCCGGCCCGAAAGACGTCGCAGCACGGAAGGCGATCGTTGCTCTGCACCAGGGCCGGTGGCATTTCGGCGATCTTGCGGCAGGCGGCTCGAGCAAAGGACGTCGCCCGCAGGTAGCGGGGAAAGCGGCGGCCGGCGCACTGGATGAACTCTATGCCTTCGTGTCGCGGCCAGTCGCCTGACAGCACGGCCACCGGCCGTTGACGCGCGGCGAACGCCGCCATGATGTTTTCCAGCATGATCTCGCCTCCGCCAAAGGGCGCGTAACGCTGGCGCACGAACAGGATAGGCTTTTTCGGGTCAGCTTGAACCCGTTGATCATGCCGTGGCAAATCCATGCGACCTCGCTACGCCCTTTTGCAAGCCGATCAAGCTTTCCAACTTGGCGGGACTTTGCTCGCAGTCTATTAAGCGTGGCAAGCCGATCCTGGATAGGGGCGCTGGCGTATAGTTCCGCGTGGTTGCGGCTATGCCACGACGGTAGACTGCTTTCAAGGCGAGGGTTTTTGCCGATGACCACCAGCCATGTCTCGCCCGCCGACAAAGCCGTCTCGGGCAAACGCAAAGTCGGGGTGATCCGCCGCCTGGAGCGCTCGTTGCGACCGGGGCTGCGAAATCTCCGCGGTCTGGTCAAGGAGCCGTTTCTAGCCTGGGCGCATCCGGAAGCTCTGGCTTTCTACCGCAGAGCGATGCAGACGGCTTATCTGCCGGACGACCTGATCGACGTCGTCCCGCAACTCAAGATCCTGTATCTCGCCACGCCGAAGGCGGCGAGCAGCCGCATTCGCAGCAACCTTGCAGCCATGATCGGCAATGATACCGTGTCGGAGTGGCGCAGCGACCAGAACTGGAAGGTGCACAACCGAAAGGCGTCGAGCTTGCAGGCGCCTCGCCATGGCATTGTGCAGTTCCATCGCATGGCCACAAGTCCCGAAGCCTTGCGGTTCACCTTCGTTCGCAATCCCTATACAAGGCTGTTGTCGTGCTGGGCCGACCAATATCGCGACCGCCCCCTTGTGCCTGGCTATGGCAGGGTGGAGGTCTATCTGGCCCATCGCGAAAGGGCGGATCCGTCGCTGCCTGTCGGTGCTGACAAGAGCCTGTCGTTTGCTGATTTCGTCGCCTTTGCCTGCACGACCTCGACATGGCGCATCGACAAGCATTGGCAGAGGCAAAGCGACATCGTCGACCTTCCAGGCGTTGTGTTCGACCTCATCGGCAAAACCGAGACTTTTGCACGAGATTTCGAACGGGTTCTCGATCATGTCGGTGCAAGCGAGGAAATGCGACGCGCGGCGATGCCACCTCTGCACACCTCCTCGCGCCGCAGGCTTGCCGACTATTTCACGCCAGAACTGGCCGATACCATCTACCGCGCCTATGAGCGCGACTTCGATCAGTTTGGCTATCCGCGCGCGCTTCCAGAGTGAACAACCCACTCGACGGAACCCTCAAACATACCCGAACGCCTGCATCAGCGGTTTGCCGCGTCCCTCGGTAAGCTCCTTCAATTCCATTTGACCCAGTTCGGTCTTCCAGCGGCCGCGGCCATCATAGATCGGCTTGTTGACCTGCTGGTTGCGGAGCGCGGCATGTTGGGGTTGCGCATCAAGTGTGAACCATCGTTGCGGGTTCCGATGATAGTCGAGCAAACTCTGGTCGAACGACAATCCCAGGAAGGTGCAGATCTTTTCGATGGTCGCTTCCGGGTCATTGACAAGATCTTCGTAGCGGTAAATCAGGACGTCCGTGCTGCCGCGCTCGGCAAGCACCATTGTGTTGTCCGAAATCCAGCGATCTAGGCTCTCGGTCGCATCGCCAAGCCGCTTGGTCAGCGAAGCAACGGTATCGCGCCCATCGCGTACCGGCATCACGAACTTCGCGCCCGGCACCAGACGTCGTATCCGGTCGACACGCCTGATATGACGCGGTGTCTTTTCAAGCAGCACCGACTTGCCCGCCCCAATGGCCGCCTGTTTCAGCTTCGAGTAGCGATACAGCGCAAGTGGGGTCCATTTGAAAAACACGTTGGATTCTTCGAATGGCAAAAAGACATCGGCATGCGAAGCAAGAATCGTCGCTATCAGGGTTGTGCCGCTATGCCCGCAACCGCAGACAAAGCCGGTGCATCGGATCAATTCACACCTGCCCTGCCGTCGGAATAAGACATGCCATACCGTTGAAAGGCGTCATCGAGCCGCTTCCTGTAATCGAGCCGGGCAAGCATCGTTTGTATCCCGCTGCACATCTTCATAGCGCAGAAGCGCAATCTTTCGCACGTGACTTGCGCCTGAAATATCAGACACCGCAGTGTCCCGCTAGGAGCCGTTTGTAGCGAGATTTGTCGGGTCGATTTGCGCAATGTCGCTCAGATTCTTCTGGTCGGCGACGCCCAGGTCGTCAAGCATGACGCGCAGCCAGGTCCGCCCGGATTTGGGAAATGAGACGACAAGCAGCGACGGCTTGCTTGCAAAAAAGTTGGACAACAAACTCAACGTGAGAACTCCGATTGCGGGCACTTTGATCGAGCAGATCAGCGATTGTAGATATCGATTAAGGCTTCGGCGATCCGTTGCGAAGCCGGCACCTTTGGATCAATCGACAGATTGGCATTGAGGAAATCCCGGCTTTGCTCAAAATAGGTCGGCCTTGACCTGACCGCAGCGCGGATGTCCTCGACGAGGTCATGCTCCGACAATGTTGGTTTGAAAGCGCCCATCGGGCTGTCGAACTCGACCATGGGCGAAACCAGCGGAAACAGCACCACCGGAATGCCGCAGGCGATTGCTTCGTAAACAGTGGTGCTTGGGCGCGTTACGAGCGCCAGAGCGTCCGGGAGCAACTGTGCGAAATCCAGGGGCGATTTGTTCGGCATATCGACTTTTGCGAACATCGTGGGGTGGACGCTAACGACATGGGCAAGGCCGAGTTTCGCACATGCGGCTGCCACGGCTTCAATCGCCTGGCGATCTGCAGGGTCCGCGATATTCCCCTTGAAGTTCACCAGCACAAAAAGCCCTTCTTCGTGCCTGGCGCCAGCGCTTGCGGCGGCACGCTCAATGACCGGGGAGCCGACAACAGATGTCGGCTGTCGTCTTTGCTGCAGCGCCGCTGGTCCCATCGACAGGATGTAGTCAGCTCTCACAAATCGATGCGGCCGCAGCTCTCGCGCACCTCCGATGAGGCCGACCACACGGACCATGCCGAAGTTGATGGAGTCGATGAACCGCCTAAAAAATTGCGGCGCAAAGTCACTTCCAGTCACCAGCATGTCACCGGGCCTGATCATCCGCTCGAGCTCAGCAAAGCCGATATGCGATATTCCTCGGGCGTTGAGTTCAGGCCGCGCTACGCCGCCGCGTTTCAATCCATCGAGATGCGCGAACATGCAGCGGATGCCGCGGTCACCCAGAATTTCTGCCGCGTCAGCCAGCAGCCGAACATTGTTGCGGTTGTGTGGGACGAAGTAGACCGTCCTCGTCGCTGCCCTGCCGCGAGCGTAGATACGCCCGCGCTTGAACAGATTTCCTGGATGCACAAGCCGGTACGCCGCGAGGAGCCGCTGCACAAAGCCATCGCTGACAGGAGAAGACGCCTTGTTTCCCAAACTACTACCCAAAGATATGCATCGCCTCTTGCCCGTGAAATTTAGAACGGCCGCCCGCCGGTTAGTTTACACTGGTCTCGCCGTCAAGAAGGCGCTTGACTGTCCGCTGGTTGTAACCTGCCTGGGACACTCGCGATGCCTTGCGTGGTGGATTCAAACAGTGCTGATGAGTGAGCCCATGTGGTTTTGTGCGTCTTCCATCACCGCAGCCCAGGGTCGTTCCCGCTTCGAGACCAGCACGGCGGAAGGATAGTAAGGCGTGCGGTCGCCCTCGACCGGCCAGGAACGTTTGAAGCCGTCACCAAGGATGAAGACCGAAGGGATGCCGAGTGCGCCGGCCAGATGCGCCCCGGTGTTGCTGATGGTTACGACGGCGTCCATCGCCGCGACCTGCGCGGCGAAAAGATCCATGTCGACGAGTTGATCCACCAAGACGTCGTGCAAGATGCGCGCCGGATTACCATCGGTCAAGATTTTCAGGTCGGGCTCGATCCGGCCATATTGCAGCGAAACGAACTGCAGGTCCTGTCGACCGAGCAGCCCGCGCCATGCCGTAAGTGGCGGCAGGTCCTTGCCAGGATTGGAGCTGCCCCATGCGACGCCAACCAGCGGCCGGCCGTTCCTGCGATAGCGGGCGCGAAGGTCAGCGACCCGCGCCGGGTCCGGCTTCAGGGGAACAAAATGCTCCCGGATCGTGGTCTCATCCGTCTCGAACACGGCGGTCAGATGCTGGACGCCGGCAAAGAGCTGGGCCTCGCCATAGGCTGCCTTGGTCCCCTGACCGACGGCCCGCACATCGGCGGCGGGAAATGTCCGCTGAAACAGCGGCACCAAGCGGTGCTCGACCAGGACGATCAGACGAGCGGCCCGGGCGAGCGCGCGGCCGACGGAACTCGCATGGTGGATCGCGGTGGCCAGACCCTGCTTTTCGGTTTCCATCAGATCGACGAGCAGGACCTGGCCCGAGATATCCTGGCCCAGCCATTCGCCGTCGGCGCGGCCCTCGACGATGTGGCGCCGGGCGATCTTGAGTTCGGCCGCCGGGCCGTAGGCGCCCATGCGCATCAGCGCCTTGCTGAGCTCGTCGAGCAGGTGGACCTCGCGCCTCGACTTCGCGATCGATCCCAGCGCCAGGGCTTTCGGCAGCGCCGCCGACCAGTCGCGCGCCTGGATGCTTCGCCTATAATCCGCCATCTGATCGGCAATGTCGCCATCGCGCCAGCGCAGGAAAAGCTGCCGCCGGTGACGACGGAACCAGACCTTGTAATTGTAGCCTGCGAGCGCGACAAAGCGGCGAACCCGGCGAAGCAGTTGACTAGCTTCCATCACCAGCTCCACCGATGATTTGCGCAACCCGTCCACCTGCTTCCCGCATCGCGGACGCCCACGCCCGGCCGCCCTTTCGCACCAGTCGAACGCTTGGATACGTGGCGACGGTCTCGCCGAAGGCAGGCCACGACAGCCGAAACCCATCGTCGAGCAGGACGACGGTCGGCACGCCGAGCGCTCCCGCCAGATTGGCACCGGTATTGCTGATCGTCACCACCGCGTCGAGGGCGGCGATTTGCGCGGCGAAGCGGTCCATATCCGACAATTGGTCCACGGACGCGTCATGGATGATGCGTCCCGGCGCCCACCGCTCGAATTCGGAGAGCGCCGGCCCGACATCGCCATATTGCATGCTGACGAAATGGCCCGGCAGACTGCCGAGCAGCGCCCGCCAGTCATCCAGAACCGGCAGGTCCTTGCTTTTGTTCAGACTTCCCCAGGCAAAGCCGATCAGGGGCCCCGGGCCATGATCGAGATAGGCGCCGCGCAACTCGGCGACAAGCCGGCGGTCCGGCTCCAACGGAACGAAGGGCGCATGCGCCCTCGGCTGATCCGGCCAAAAGTGCCTCGCCAGTGTCTCGAAGCAGGCGAAGACATCGGCGTCGACCGCCGCCGCCGCTTCCGCCTCTGGTCTGACATCGAGCGCGGGATATGTTCTGCGATAAAGTGGCGCCAGCCGCGGCTCGATCAGGACGGTGCACCGGTCGGCGGCCGCGACCGCCGGGCCAAGCAGCGACGCGAACTGGAGGAAGATTGCGAGATCGCCTTCGCGCCGCTCGACGGCAAGCCTGCGACCCGCAAGATCACTGCCATCCCATTCGGGCCGGCCGGGCACTTGCTTGCTCGACGCAATCAACTGCCAGGCACGATTACCGCCGCGGAGACGTCTCAGTCCACGCCCGGCTTTTTTGACAAGCCCGCGATCGCCAAGCTGCTCACCGAGCAGGCCGAGTGCCAGCGCATGTTCCCGGGCCGCCTGCCAGTCACGCCGTTCGACACTCTGCGCCATCAGGCTCGCATGGCGTTTGACGCTTTCGTCAGCATGGCGCGAGGGTCGCTTAAAAAACTTCTTTGCCCGATCGAGAACCTTCTGCAGTCGCTTGCCGTCAACACCTTGCGGGCGCAGGTCGGCAGCTTTTGCCTTCTCAAGGATGGATCGTCTGCTCGGCACGGCGACCCTCAACTTTCGCTAGACAGCGTCGAACGCGCCGTCAGAATCGACGAGAGCCGCTGGCCGACGTCGTCGAGCACCGCCGGCCACGGACGTCCTTCCTTGCGCATGACGACGCCGTTCGGATACCAGGGCGTTCGATCGCCAATCACCGGCCACGCTGTCTGAAACTTGTCGTCGATCAGGAAAATAGTCGGCACGCCGAGTGCTCCGGACAGATGCGCCGCCGTATTGCTGATCGTTACCACGGCATCGAGCGCGGCGATCTGCGCGGCGAAACGGTCCATATCAAGCATCTGGTCGACACTGTCATCATAGATAAGCCGTGCGTCATTGCCGTTGCGCAGGCGCCGCAGCGCTGGCTTGATCTGTCCGTATTGGAGGGAAACGAACGTCGCCTGTGTCCGGGCGACGAACCGTGCCCATTCGGGGAAATCAGGGACGTCCTTGGTGTGTGATTTGCTGCCCCAGGACAGGCCCACCAGTGGCAGATCCGTCATCGAGCGATAGCGCCTGCGGAATGTCTCGACGAGCTCAGGATCCGCTCGCAGCGGCACGAAGTCGGCGGCAAGTTTTTCGGCATCGCGTCCGAATACCCAAGCGAGATGTTCGAAGGTCGCAAATTTGTCACCGACGATATTTTGCTGTGCTGGGACCACGGTCGCATTCGGGAACGTCCGCTGCACAAGCGATACCAGGCGCGGCTCGACCCGAATCGTCGCACTTTGCGCACATGCAGCGGCGGCGCCGGCGAGTCGCGCATGGCGGATAACCCGGCCAAGACTGCGAGGGTCATCCTCCACAAGATCGATCAGCAGCCTATCCGAACCGAGGTCTTCTCCAGTCCACTCATTGGCACCTTTCCCTTTTCGTTGCCGGCGAGCGGAAAGCCGAAGCTCGGCCGCCCGCGCTAAGTTGCCCAGCCGTTCGAACGCCTGGCCTGCCTTCTGCATCATCTCAGGGTCGCGGGCACGATCGGCCATGATGGCCATTTCATTGGTACTTGCTTCAAGCCCTGTCCAGTCCCGCCGCGCGATCAGCGCGTCGACCTTGGCCTGCTGCTCAAGAACGGAACGAGGCTTGGAGCCGGTAAACAGCGTCCGCACGGTCTTTGTGTATCTGCGCAACCGCAGGCCCAATCCACCAATCACATACCGGATGTAGGAACCGTGGTAAAAACTGGTCATCGGCCTTCAGCGCAATACGCTCTGCCGCAGCTTTTTGCCGCTTTCGACGAGCGGAGCGGACGTCTCCAGATGGAAGATCGAGCGATAGATTTCGCTGCGCCTGGCAAGCTCTTCATGAGTCCCGGAGTCCGCGAGGATGCCAGCGTCGAATACGAGAATGCGATCGGCCGCCTTGATGGTTGAAAGCCTGTGCGCAATGCAGATCACAGTGCGCTGAAATGCATCGTCGAAGGCAGCCTCCATGACCGCCCGTTCGTTTTCGCCGTCGAGCGCGGATGTTGCTTCATCGTAGACAATCACCGGAGCGTTTTTGAGCAGGGCGCGCGCGATGGCAACTCGTTGTTTCTGCCCGCCCGACAGGTTGGCACCGCCCGGCCCGACAAGCGTATCGAGCCCGTTTTCAAGGTTCGATGCAAAACTTGTGACCCGGGCGAGTTCCGCCGCGGAATCGATTTCTTGATCCGTGGCGTTCGGGCGTCCGTCGCGAATATTGTCACGGATTGAACCTTCGAACAGGAAGATATCCTGTGACACCAGTGCGATATTGTCGCGAACGTCGGCCAGGCTGATCTTCGCAATGTCCTTGTCGTCGATGAAGATCCTGCCCCTGTCCGGCTCCATCAGGCGCAAGATCAGATTGACGATGGTGGTCTTGCCAGCGCCGGAGCGGCCAACGATCGCCAGCTTCTCACGAGGTCGGACCTCGAAGGAAACACCGTGCAGCGCCGGGCTGTTGCCTCCATAGGAGAAGGCCACATCTTCAAAACGGATACCGCCCTCGACGCCGGTCAGTCGCTCGCCTGCGGTTGCGAGTTGTCGCTGTTCGGGCGTGTCGATCAAATCATACATCTGCTCGACGGCAACCATTAGCTTCTGGATATCGACATTGACCCGGGCCAGCCGTTTGGCGGGCTCATAGGCAAGCAGAAAGGCGGTTATGAAGGCCATGAATTCGCCTGGTGTCTTGCCGTTTCCGAGGGTCTGCCAACTGGCATAAATGAGGAAAAGGCCGATGATGAAGCCGCCGCCCGTCTCCATCAATGGACTCATCAACGCCGATGTCCGGTTGATCTGGACGCCGCGCCTTTCCATCTTGCGGACAGCCTTAGCGAAACTGGCGATCGCCTTGTCCTCGAGCTGGAACGATTTGATGGTGCGAATGCCGTCTATGGCTTCCGTGCCGATCGACTGAACCTGTGCCGCCAGCTCTGTTTCGCCCCTTGCCAGCGACTTGATCTTTCGCGTGATCGTGCTCACCGAGAGGAAGATCACCGGCAAAGCCGCCGCCGATATAAGCGACATGGTCGGGTCCTGCACGACCATGACACTTGCCAGTCCGACCAGGGTCAAAACGTCAGAGGCCGTGTTGCTCGTCAGCGTGATGATGACGGACGCACCGGCGCGTGCATTGAACATTATCTTGGAAATGAATTTGGCCGGATGCTGATTGACGAAATGGCCAATGTCGAGGCGCATCAGCCGGGAAAACTGCCGGTGTTGGAGGTCCGACACGATGGCCCTGCGGACGTTTCCGGTCGTAATGGTTTGACCGTATGCCGCGATGCCCTTGACAGCGGAAAGTCCGATGATTGCCGCGCTGATACCCCAAACGGCGGCGGCGTTCCTGTCGATATAGATGCTGTTGATCATGTCACGCATGATCCAGGCAAATCCGGACGTCGCCGCCGCACCGGCAATCGTGCACAGCAAACCGGCGAGATACAGCTTTATGTGCGGCGGCAGGTTCTCGAGGATCAGGCGCTTGACCAGCGGGTACGCCAAGGCCGCTGAAATTCGTCTCTTTGCGCTCATTCGGTTTCCTGCTGCGATGTGTCGTCGGTGTCAGTTGGCCTTTGCCGATCCATGCGACTTTCGCGACACCGCTCGCACATCTGCTATAAATCTATGTCGGATTGCTTGTCTGTGACTTTGTTCGGACCCGCAGTCAATGCCGAATCCGGATGCCAGCCCGCGTTGACGGGATCGGCGACTATGGGAGCATACACAACTCTCCGAAGGGTCCAAGAGGAATGATCGCCTGGGCTTTGGAATAGAGCCTCCGGCAAAATCGGGCTCCCAACCGCGAGAATTGGTGAGCAGCCAAGGACCGGGTTGTCGATCTAATCATTCCAAGAAATAGCTTGGGTCAGGCCCGCACCGATTATATCCTGAATACCCGAATACCTTTGCGAAATATCGCTCATCACATTGAAGTCCGGCTTGCCGATAGTGGCGGAAAGGTATTCCTTGTATTTTGACGCACCGTTCCAATATTGGCCTTCATCGACCGCGACCTGAGCCTTCGTCGTGAAATTAGAGAAAAACTTAAAATGAAGAAGAGCGCCATAACTCTCCACGTGGTTACGCCAATAGGGTAGCGGAGCGTGAATTGAATTTAAGATCGTCAATCTATCTCCGTATACGAACGGATATTTTGTTAGGGTGTGCGTACCAAACGCCCGGCTTCTCGGGCCACCTCGGATTTTGATATTTTGCGGGCTCGTCGTGTAATCGTATCCTGAAGCATCGAAATGATCGGCTATCTCCCAAGGAGCGCGTTTTGGGTCAAACGGAAAGTCCCTTAAGTCTCCTGCCGGATACATGTCGATCATCGGCGCCAGCAGGTGCTTCATGCCTCTTTTTTGGATCCAACCGGCGAGGTCATGCAGGTCGTGGCGATCCATGCCATCATAAACCAGGTATTCATCCCCATCCACGATCACATACCACCGGTTGAACCCGTATCTGCGGATTATATCCTGTCGCCAGAAAGTTCCGCGCCCTGCTTCTCCATAGGTCTTTCGTGAGATGAATACGTCCACATCTGGCTGGCTCAACAGAAATTCCCGTGTCCCGTCCTCAGAACGGTCATCGACAATGGCAAATCTGGAAACGCCGATCGATCGATAGTGATCAAGGAATGGAATTATCTCAGGGTATTCGTTCCTGACGACTGACACAAGCAAGATTTCTTTTTGAGAAACTGGCGATAGATTTCCACGCGCTTCTAAATCGTCTTTCCTCAGCGCATTGCGAAATCTATACTGAATTGTGTCGGCAATCGATCTACGGAAAATATGAAACTGGCTTCTTTTCTTCATTTGAGCTCACAAATTTCAAGGGGCTGTCCTTACAAGGTCGCAGCGGCCATGTTCGGATCGCCATGTTTTTTTTCGAACGTCGCTCATCACTCGACTTGTTATAGGTGATGGCAAAGGTGGTTATGAAGGCGCGATCCAACTCGTCAACATCCAGGGGAGATGACTAGTGCCAGTCCAAGTTGATTTTATTGGCCCAATCTCGTTTGATTGCTTCGCGGAGCGCGCGCGTACGTTCTGCAAGCTGTGGGATTTTTTTCTCGTGGGTTTCGGCAAATATCATATCGATCTTGTTCATTAATCCACAGGATAGTATCGATTCGAGCATTGGCACTTCCGCGCCCTCTACATCAATCTTCAGTATCCTCACTGGAGATCCAAGGTTTCGAACGAAATCAACTATACTTAACTGCTCAACATCAGTGTAGTCGTCTTTCGAAATGTTAGATTTGCCTGCATACAATGAAGAGGATTGCGACCAAAAGTCTGGGTCAGAACTGAATTTAAGTGACCGGTAGAGCTTCGCAGTCCCGGATTGGTCGGCTAGCGCCTTCTGATACAGATGGACATTTTTGAATGCTCCAACGTTCTTGCGCAGCCGTTCGAAGGTGTAGGGGTCTGGCTCGAACGCATGAACCGTCGAGCCCGTCTTAGCCAGGGCCGAGGTGATCTCACCCAGATTCGCGCCGGCATCTATGACAATATCGCCTGGCTTCAGCCGCCGGCAGGCCCGTCCGAACAGATACGAAGCATTCCATGAGGGACGCCCGAACCAACGGCTGTAAGCGTGATATTTTAGCAATTTAACGTTCATAGTCACACAAAAAGATCCTGTCGACTCCACTGAACGTCGGCACCAAAATCCTCTATGCGCAAAATCCAGACGAGAGGGAGACGTTCTATGCCAATTTTGGTGCTGCTCTGCAACAGCGTCGCCGCGATTCTTGGCGTGTCTTAGAGCAGTCGCTTTAATGATCGGGGCTTGGGGCCTATTTTCGGTTGGCTTTGAAGAGAGCGTTTGCGACGATAATGGGCTTCCGCATGACGGCAGTGATTGCGAGCTTTGGCGGCGTGCCGGCCGGATTGCGGCCAGCGGGGAAGCGGGCTAAACGTCGGGCATTGTTGTCAGCGGCCAACTATGACGATCATGGAGCGATGTGACATTGCTAGAGCGAGTTCGACGAAAGTATCTTCGGCTCCGCAAGCGACTCGGGTACATTCAACCTATCCATTTGGCGGCTGCGGACAAACTGAATAACAAGTATGGCGATTTTTCCAGTTCAGGCGTCATTACAATCCGTAAAAACGCAGTATTCACTCGAAACGATATATTCTTCACGATGGGAAGTTGCTTTGCGGAGGAAATTCGTCTTGCGTTAACAAGCAAGCAGGTCGCCTGCGTTCCGTCTTACAGAAATATCAGTTTCGACCCAGCGCAAGCCATTGTAGATGAGCTGCCCGGGCGAGAGCATATGAACTTCTATAACACCTTCACTGTTCGCCTTCAGATTGAGCAAATGCTCGGCTTGTGGCATCAAGCCAATGACGACTGGTGGCAGATCAAAAAACCTGCGCCTTGGGGTCCGATCTGCTTTCAGGACCCCTACCGCCGTCTCATCCTCGCCAAATCTCCGGAAGTTCTCAAAGAGGTGATCGAGAGCATGAACAGGGAGATGCGGGTTGGCTTCGATGCGGCCACGGCATTCATATTTACCTTCGGAATGACTGAGGTCTTCATCAACAGGGCCAGTGGCAAGGTAGCAGCACAGAAACCGCTTTATCGTGGCGGAGGCGGAATGCAGGAAACGACGCTTCACGTCAGCAGCTTTCAGGAAAATTATGCCAACGTGATGGCTACCGTGGACATGGTCCGTCAACACAAACCCGATGCACCGATAATTCTCACAGTCTCACCGGTTGCATTGGCTCGGACGTTTCAAGACGCGGATGTCGTCACGGCGAACACTGAAGGCAAATCCGTTCTTCGGGCTGTGCTTGGTCAAGTCTGCCGGGAACGGGACAATGTCCATTACCTTCCCTCATTCGAGCTTGTCACCTATGGAGGCCTCACTCGTAGCTACGAAGAGGACTTACGGCACGTAAAGAGATCGGTCGTCGACGACATCGTTGAACAGTTCTTCAACGCGTACTTTGCTCCGTCGTAGGCGTCATCGTACGGACACCCCGTGCCTTGCCGCCGTGACATCGTCTCTTCGTGTCGATGGAGAGTAGCCGCAGCCATTCAGCGCTAGACGTTTGCGGACGGAAACTAGACTAGCGCAGCGCGCTCTTGACCGATATAACGCCGCCGACCTATCCAGCCACGAGAGGCTAATTCATGCTGTTTTGGAACACCCGCAAGAAATTCGCAGGAACGTGGGAGGATCGCCTCGACGGGCTGTTTTCGTGCGGGGTAGACTACGCCGGCAAGACGATCCTCGATGTCGGCTGCAATATGGGCATCGTCGCTTATGAAATCGCCAAGCATAGGCCGGCTTACATCCACGGCATCGACATCCTGAAACCGCATATCGGCGTGGCTCGCTCAATTTTTCTGGGATCTGGCGTCGAAAGCCGATTTGATGCCATGAACTTGGGGAGCCGAAAGCTTCCATCCGTTCTCCGAGACAGCTATGATGTCGTTCTGCTCCTAGCTGTTTACCAGCATGTCCGCAGGGGATTGGGCCAGGATAAGGCTGATCGCATCTTTGCCGACATCATCAACCGCGCACAGACCGTAGTGGCGCGGGTTCCAAAAGAAAAAGATATTCGTCTTCAGTCTTTAATCGAGGGCGCTGGATTCAGCTTATCTCATCGCCACCAGTCGCCGCGCGGCTGCACGGTTCAGGCTTATCATCGCCACTAGGGCTTGTTGCGTTCAGCCCGCCTTGTCGCACAGCGGCACCTTGCGCTTTGGCGCCCGATATTTCGCCACAGACTGACCGTTCCTATGTCGACCGTGACCGCGAGGTCCGATCGTGACCTTGCCGCCCTCATCGTCTATCCGGGTGTCTCCGGTAAGGTCGATCTTCTGGCCGCGCTTGACCTTAGACGTGCTGTCTCGAATGCGGGAAATTGTAGCTCGGGATCGAGACGCTTACGCCGCCCTCAGTGACACGCCGGCGCACCGTGGCAGTCACAGCCACCTCGTCGCCAATGCCTATCTCCCGCGCCATGCCAGAGATTCTGCAGCCGGCGTGGCAGCCGTCAAGGGGCGAGAATCTTTCGCTGCTTGAAGTAGCTCAAGGGTGCGGGCGCCCCGCCGGGTCCTGCAATGGAATCAAGGGACGAGGTGAGAGCCATTTCTCTGCTAGGTCCTTTGCCTGCCTCAAAGTGCGACAATTCTCGACCGCACCAGTTTTTCCCAATACCTGCTACTTTTGTTGCGCAATTTTTCTGTTTTCCCCAGTTCTTCGTGGGACTGTTTGTGCAAGCTGAAACACTGCGCGAGCCCTGCGGCTGGTTGCCGCGGAATGCCGCGCACTAGCTTGCCTTTACGACAATCGCCTGCCCCGTTGGAAGTTCGATGATGCCTTCCGGGCGGTTTTCGAAGAATTGATCAAAGGCCTTTCGGGCGCCAGGACAGAGCGCAGAGCCGTAGTCGTCACATATGATCATGCCATTCGCGCACACCCGATCGTAGAAGAAGGCGAGCGCGTCACGTGTCGGCTCGTATAGATCGACGTCGATATGGACCAGGGCGAAGCGCCGGTCAGATACGTTGGATAGAGTTTCCGGTATCCATCCGACATGAAAAGTGGTGTTGCTGAAGTCGGAAATATTCTCCCTGGCTACCTTCTCGTCGGTGCTGAGATCGCCGGACTTCCATGGCGTTCGGCCGTTTGGCTTGCGGTCCTCTGCTGTCGGTTCCGAGAGGCCGGCGAACGAGTCAAAAAGGTGGTAGTGCCGTGGCCGAAGATCGCTCATCAGCATGAATATCGTCGAGCGGCCTTGCCTTACGCCGCATTCGGCCACGTCGCCGTCGATGCGCTCGATCGATCGCAAGCAGCTTTGCAGGACGAAAGCCCGGGGATCTGGAATCCCACGGATGTTTTTGACCCGCTGCAGCGCCTTTCGGAAAAACGGCTGGTCTTTCCAGACCATATGACTGGAATAAACATAGAAGCCGTATTTGTCGGCCTTCTTCTGAGAGACCTTATACCAGGCCACGCCTCTGCGTTTTTTCGAAATGACAGCAAGTGCCGCGTCTCTCAATTTCATCCTGTATCCTCCAGCATTCGACATGTCCATAACACGGGCAGAAGAGAAAGCTCTACCGGCATCAGGCGCGGAATGAAATCGAGTTCCGGCTGAACGACATTGGCTTATCGAGCGCCGCAAGGAGCGCGTCCCGGTGCTCGTAATAAGCCTATGCCTGGAATGGAACTCCCATGCAGTGCGACTCAAGATCACGGGTCATGTGCCTGGGCCGGTGCGGAAACAGACGCGGAGCCGGGCATCCCTGGCCGTTCTCCGGCATGGAGCGCCGGCGCCAGGCATTGTCGATCCGCTAATTCGGGAGGTTCAGTCGACTGCCCCGACCAGTACATCGGGGTGTTCGATTATCGCGACCCAGCGCCCGGTATGCGTAGACGACTGCCTTTTTATAAATCGATATCCAGTTACCGACCAAGGCTTCACATCGTCGTTGAGGTTGTCGAGCACATAGTCGCCTTTGTCGGTCTTGACGGTCAGCACCGCGTGCCCCTCGCCGTCCGGCTTCCTGACGACGGTGATCAGAAGGTTCGACAGCGATATGCCCTGCTGCCTGAGCAACCGGCGCTTGAGCAGGACATAATCCTCGCAGTCGCCGAGCGCGTGGTCAGGATATGACCAGAATTCCATCATGCCGTGAACGTCCAGATCGCTCGCGGGCCTGATCGATCTGTTCACCAGCTTGTTGACGGAGGCGAGCTTGCCTTCCATGCCCGCGGACAGAAGGACTGGAGCGCTCTTGCCTGATCGTATTGCGCACTCCGCGGCCCGCCGTCTGCAGAATTCGATGTAGCCGACAGGGATGGAGGTTGGCTGCCCGGTGGCCATGGCGCCAGGCACGACGTCGGCCGAAGCCTTCTCCATCGGCGTCGCGGACATCATCAAGCCTATCAGTAGGCCGGCACACAGCCATGCCCGCGGTACCACCAATCCCATTCGCCCCGCCCCAGAGGTAACAACCCGAAACAATCTTTAATACCGCGTTACCATCTTTTTTTGGGCGCATCAACACAGCCGCCGCACAATTTAAAGCGACGGTCGCGAACCACCTGACGATGGACGCCGCGAGGTCGCCCGATCAGCAAATTATGCGTTCACCCGATCAGGGGAATTGTCCCGCTTTTACGTCATCGGCGTTCTTCGGCGGCTCCGCTTACCTGGACCTGATGACGGCGCCCGACAGGTATCTGGCCGCGCAAACGCCGACAGGCGGCCGAAAAAAATTGTAGCCAAATTTGTCGAAGTCCAAGAGCGGCGGGACCTCGCATGGATTCTCATACATTCGGATACACTTCGATAGCACTCGGGCAAACCTCTGCGACAGGCCTAGCGTAGTTTCATCCGTGCAGGAAGCCTCGTCATGATGGCGAGACAGGGAGCCGACGGGATTTCGCAAAGCAGGAGTCAATTCCGCGCGAGCCGCCGTCGGCGGGTCTGCTCATTATTGAAAGGAACAGCACGATGAACAAACTTGTAACCGCTATCGCCCTCCTCGCCCTGTCGACAGGCGTCTCGCTCGCGGCCAATCAAAACCCGGACCGCGACCCGACTCGCGGCTTCGCTCTTGGCGTCGACAACAGCGGAATGACCTTGGATACCAGTCACACGGCTTCCTTGCCTCAACCGGTGGTCGCTCCGAAAGAAGAACAGCCACAGCCCGGCAAGGTTCTTAAGGGTCGTGCGCCATGGGCGGGCAGCCGTTGATACGCTGGACTTTTCCTCCCAGGCAAAATTGTCCAATCACCCCGCATTCAGCGGGGGTGGTTGGACAAGGGCGCTCAGGAAAATCGCACCGTTAGGGTGAATTCAACATCTCAGGCGAGCCTTTCGAGGCGCCATGGCGAACAACCATGCGACAAGGCAGGCTCGGGCGACTTCTTTAGCGTCTCGGAAATGAATCTGGCAGCAGGGAAGATCAAAGCTCCGCGTCAACCTGCCGAGCGCCCCGGATCGCCGCTTCAAGGTCAATTTCGACGCCATAAGCGCTAGCGATACGCGCGTAGAACGTCGACGCCGGCTCATGACCGGCTTGCCGGACCTCATAGGATTCCAGCGCGCGCTCAACCACGTCGGCGATCGAGCGGTTCTCGCGCCGAGCCAGCCGGTGCGCAAGATCACGAGCCTTTGCGCTGCGCACGGAAAGCCGCGGTTCGACCATGTGGGACTCCCTTTGCCGTTGATAGAGCTTAATGGCTTTGCCAGCGAGACGCCAGTTGATGGCGTTCTGATGGGGGGCCATCCGGGATGCCGTCGTTCAACCGATCGCCGCAAACCGGCGCCGCGCCGTTTTGGTGGCACCCCCCGCAATAGCTCAAGATGTATAGACAATCGGCCGCAACTGGTGTTCGTTTCCAATCCGACCGCATGGTTTTTTTCGGGAATGCAGGAAACCGCCATGGACGCCGCTCGCCTGTTCGACCTGACGGGAAAAAAAGCGCTGGTGACGGGCGCCAGCCGCGGCATCGGCCAGGCCATCGCGGAGGCGCTCTCGGCGGCCGGTGCCGATGTGGCGGTGACCGCCCGCGACGAAAATTCCCTTCGTGAGACGGCGGACCGAATTAGCGCACATGGGCGAAGGTCGCTTTGCCGGTCTCTCGACGTGCTCGACACCGATCGCATCCGCGTGGTGGTCGACGAGGTGGCGGATGCCTTTGGTGGGCTCGACATTCTGGTCAACAACGCCGGCTACGAAAAAGTCCAGCCCTCGCTCGACGTGGACGAGGCGGTATGGGACCGCATCGTATCGACCAATCTGAAGGGCGCCTTCTTCTGCGCGCAGGCTGCGGCGCGGCGGATGGCTGCCGACAACAGCGGTGGCGCGATCATCAATCTTTGCTCGCTGACCTCCTATGTCGGCATCCCGACCGCGGTACCCTACGGCTCATCCAAGTCCGGGCTCCTGGGCATGACGCGCGCACTCGCCGCGGAATGGGCATCGCTCGGCATCCGGGTCAACGCCATCGCCCCGGGGTATTTCCATACGGCGATGACGGACGCCTTTTATCAGGATCCCGATTGGCAGACGGCGATGCTGGCCAAGATCCCGCAGCGGCGCTTCGGCACGATGCAGGATCTGGCCGGCGCTGTCGTGTTTTTGGCGAGCGGGGCATCCGCCTATGTCACCGGGCATTGCCTCCCGGTCGACGGCGGCTATCTCGCATCCATCTGAGCGACTGAGAGGATCGTGTAGACCGAGCTTGTATATGGTTGTATATACCACCTGACACGCTGGGCGTTCTTGCATGCGACCGGCGACAAAAGGGGAACCACAATGCAGGAGCGTTTTCGGGCCGCAGCTTCGCACGTAGCGGAAGGCGACGGGGAAATCGCCGTCACGGTCCGCAACGTCGGGATGGACTTCGATGGGGTTCAAGCCGTCAAGAATGCGTCCTTCGATCTGCCGAAGGGCCGGTTTCTCACCATTCTCGGGCCGTCTGGGTCCGGCAAGACAACCCTCCTGCGCATGATCGCCGGGTTCCAGACCCCGAGCAGCGGCGAGATCTTCATCAACGGTGAAGCGGTGAGCGCGGTGCCACCGCACAAGCGGTCGATCGGCATGGTCTTTCAGAGACTTGCCTTGTTTCCTCATATGACGGCGGCCGAGAATGTCGCCTTCCCGCTGAAGATGCGTCGGCGCGACGCACGCACCATTCCCGACCGCGTCGAGCGATATCTCGCGCTGGTCCGGCTCGGAGGCTACGGCGGCAGGCGCATTCACGAACTGTCCGGCGGGCAGCAGCAGCGCGTCGCGATTGCGCGCGCGCTGGTGTTTGAGCCCGACCTGCTGCTTCTCGACGAGCCGCTCGCCGCACTCGACCGCAAGCTGCGCGAAGAAATGCAGCTCGAATTCCGCCGCATCCAGCGTGAGCTCGGCGTCACCACGATCAACGTCACCCACGACCAGCGCGAGGCGCTGGTGGTTTCCGACGATATCGTCGTCATGGATCAGGGCGAGATCCAGCAGAAGGCACGACCGATCCACACCTACCGCCAGCCCCGCAACGCCTTCGTCGCCAATTTCATCGGCGTCACCAACTTCATTGCCGGCACGGTACGGGCCGTATCGGAAGCGGGCGATGTCTCCGTCGTTCGGGGTGATCTGATGCTTGCCGGAAAGCTCGGCGATCCGGCCAATCCGCCTGCCGAGGGCGACAAGGCATCGGGAGCGATCCGCGCCGAACAGATCCGTCTCGCCGGCGATGCTGCGCAGCTGTCGACGCTCGATTGCGTGCTGGCCGGGACTGTCACCGACACCATCTTCGAAGGCGAGCGCACGGTCTACGAGGTCGCCTGCGCCGCGATTGGCGACGAGGTCATTCGCGTTTTCGACCATGATCCCGCCGCGCACACGCAGTTCGACATAGGCGAAAGCGTGTTCCTGGGGTGGAACGCCAGGGACATGCTTGTTTTTCGATAGAACCGGAAACCGGTCAAACCCAGAGGAGAATGCAGATGAAGCGCTTCAAGCCGAAGATATCCCATGTTTCCCGCAGAACCTTCCTTCAGGCCACAGCTGCGCTCGGCGGCGCCTCGGCGCTCGGCCTGCGCGGCGCCTATGCGCAGGAGCCCGAAAAGCCGGCGGAGATCATCGTGCGCGCCTGGGGCGGCAGCTGGGTGGATAGCCTGAAGGCCGGGGTGTCCGACAGCTTCACCAAGATGACGGGGATTGCTGTCCGTCACGACCTGACCGAAGACAACGAGATTCAGCCCAAGGTCTGGGCGGCCGTGGCGCAGAAACGCGTCCCGCCGATCCATATCAACTGGGACACCACCACCAATGCCACGAAATCGGCACTGCGCGGCGTGACGGAAGACCTCTCCGACCTGCCGAACCTGGCCAATGTGACGGACCTTGCCAAGCCGGCCGGCCTGGAAGGTTTCCCGATCGTCAATACCTACGGTTATGTCTATGTGCTTGCCTATCGGCCTGCGGCATTCCCGGATGGACCGCCCAAGTCCTGGAAAGATCTGCTCGACCCGAAGTTCAAGGGTCGGCTTGCCTTCTACAATGACGGCATCGGCTTCCATTTCCCCGCCCAGGTCGCCGGTGGTGGCAAGCTGGAGGACATACCGGGCAACATGCAGCCGGCTTGGGATTTCATCACCAAGATGAAGGCACAGCAGCCGCTGCTCGGCGAGGATCCCGACTTCACCACCTGGTTCCAGAACGGCGAGATCGACGCCGCCTGCACCATTTCGACCAACGCCCGAGAGGCCCGCAAGAACGGCGTGAAAATCGAATGGGTGGTGCCGGAGGAAGGTGCGAAATTCGACACGGACGGTCTGTGGATTCCCAAGGGCCTGCCGGAAAACGAACTCTATTGGGCCAAGCAGTACATCAATCACGCCCTGACCAAGGAAGCCCAGCAGATCTGGCTGGATGGGCTTGGCTTGCCGGGCGTAGTGCCGGGCCTCACGCCGCCCAAGGATCTGGTGGGCGATCCGTCCTATCCGACCACCGAAGCGGATTTCCAGCGCCTTATCCGCATCTCTTCGAAGATCCAGGTCGAGAATGAGAGCGAGTGGTTTTCCAAGTTCAAGGCGATCATGCAGGGCTGACGCCGGTCGGCCGGTGCTGCGCTCGTGCTGCACCGGCTCCTTCACGACGTCGGTTACGGATTTTTCATGCGGGCAGCCAGGACAGCCTATCCCCTGACATGGCGCATCATGGATGCGTTGGAAGGCGTTGCCGCCGCTATCTGGCCGGCGCGGTTCAGGCGCGCTACGCCCTATCTGATGCTGCTTCCGGCGGTGCTGCTTGTCGGGCTGCTCGTGCTTGGTCTCATCCAGATCGCGGATGCCAGCCTGCGCACGCTCGACACCACCACCTTCCAGTTCTCCGACGACTATTCCATCGCCAATTTCCGCCGCGCGCTGACCGAGCCACTGTTCCTGGTCGTCGCGCAGCGCAGCCTCGTTGCCGCCCTGATCGTCACCGCGGTGACGCTCGTCTTCGCTTTTCCCTACGCCTATCTGATGGTGCGCACGCGTTCGCCAGGATTGCGCAAATTCCTGCTGATCGCGCTGTTCCTGCCGTTCTTCATCGGCCAGGTGGTGCGTGCCTATGGCTGGCTGATCATCCTCGGCAACCAGGGCATGGTGAACGAGGCGCTCGGCCTTGTTGGGGTCGCCCCGATGCGGCTCATCTATAACTACCCCGCCGTGCTGTTCGGCCTCGTCCAGTACATGCTGCCGTTTGCCGTACTGATGCTGGCGCCGGCGCTCACCGCCATTCCCGAAGAGCTGGAGGCAGCCGCTGGATCGCTCGGCGCGAACTGGGTTCGCACGTTCATCCACGTCGTGCTGCCACTCGCTCGTCCAGGCTTCGTCGGCGCCGGCGTGGTGGTGCTGACGCTTTCGCTCACCGATTTCGCGGTCCCCGCGATCCTTGGCGGCGGGTCGCAGGATTTCATCGCCAACGCCATCTACGACCAGTTCTTCCGCACCTCCGACCAGGGTCTCGGCGCGATGCTGGCGCTTATGCTGGTCGCGCTTGGGTCAATCCTTGTCGGCTTGGTGTTCGCGTTGTTTGGAGCCGGAACGCTCGCCATGGGGAGGTCGCGGGCGTGAGCGGCTCGCGCAGCAAATCGATTGTCCTGTGGACCCTGGTGACGATCGCCCTGGTGACCCTTTCGGCGCCGACGATCGTTGTGCTCGGCGCTTCGTTTACCGGCGGCAACATCATTACGTTTCCGCCGGATGGACTGTCGCTGCGGTGGTACGCGCGTATTTCGCAGGCCTCCGACCTGCGCAATGCTTTCCTGCGCACGCTCCAGGTCGCGACGGTCTGTACGATCGTTGCCATTCCAGTGGGCACGCTGGCGGGCATCGCGCTGGCGAAATATGCGGTGCGTTTTGAGAAAACGATCCAGATCTATCTGCTGCTGCCATTCACCATCCCGCTGATCGGATCCGGCATCGGCCTCATGCTGATCTTCGGCAACGCCGGCATTCTCGGCCAGCTCTGGCCGGTCGGGATCGCCTGCTGCGTCATCAACCTGCCCTTCATGATCTGGGCGGTCACGGCGAGCGCCACCGGGCTTGACCCGGATCTTGAACTGGCCGCCGCCAATTGCGGCGCGCCGCCGCTCCAGGTGTTCTTCTCCGTAACCTTGCCGGCGGTCATGCCGGGGGTGATCACCGGCTCGCTGCTGATGTTCATCCTGGCGCTCAACGAGTTCCTGGTCAGCCTGCTGCTCGTCGATGCCCGCATCGTGACGCTGCCGGTGCTGATCTACAACTCCATCCGCTCGATCATCACGCCGGATCTCGCCGCGATCTCCGTGGTCTTCATCGCCTGCTCGGCTGTCGCCGTTTTCCTGCTCGACAGGCTGGTCGGGCTCGACATCTTCCTGAAATCGAAATGAGGAAAGCCGGCTCGTCGGGCCGCAAAGGAAATCTATGCCAAACGTATCATTCCACGACCTGAGCCAACTCGACGCCGCCGCTCGTTCGGCATTGATGCGGCGCTCAGAGACCGATCTCTCTGGCTTTATAGAGAAGGCCGCACCGATCATCGAGGCGGTCCGAACAGAAGGCGACGCCGCGCTCGTTCGCTTTGCCCGCGACTTTGACAAGGCAGATCTCGATGCCACGCGACTGAAGGTCAGCCCCGCCGAGTTCGACGCCGCCTTCGGCATGGTCGACGAGGACGTGATCGCCGCCATTCGCTTCGGCATCGACAACATCCGGCATTTCCACGAAGAGCAGAAACCGGAAGCGATGTGGCTCAAGGAAATGCGGCCCGGCGCCTTTGCCGGTGACCGCTTCACGCCGATCCGCTCGGTGGCGCTCTATGTCCCGCGCGGCAAAGGGGCGTTCCCTTCGGTGACAATGATGACCGCAGTGCCCGCAGTGGTGGCGGGCGTCCCGGAGCTTGCCATCGTCACGCCGCCGGCGCCCGATGGTTCGGTGGACGCAGCGACGCTGGTTGCGGCGCGCCTCGCCGGCGTCGAAACGGTCTACAAATGCGGCGGTGCGCAGGCGGTCGCCGCGGTCGCCTACGGCACAGAGACGATCAAGGCCGCGCTCAAGATCGTCGGTCCAGGCAGCCCCTGGGTGGTTGCAGCCAAGCGGCTGCTTGCCGGCGTCATCGATCCCGGCCTTCCCGCCGGTCCGTCCGAAGCGATCATCCTCGCCGACGACAGCGTGCATGGCGGACTGGCCGCGCTCGACCTCCTCATCGAGGCGGAGCATGGACCGGACTCGTCGGCCTATCTGGTGACCCACAGCCGCCGCGTGGCGGAGGAGGCACTGGCGGCGCTGCCGGAGCACTGGGCGCGCATGAGCGAGCAACGGGTCGCGTTCTCCACCGCGGTGCTGACCGGCGCCTGTGGCGGCATCGTGCTGACGGCCTCGATCGAGGAGAGCTACCGCTTCATCAACGACTACGCGCCGGAGCATCTGGAGATCCTCTCCACCGACCCGTTCGCGCACCTTGGCCACATCACCGAAGCTGCCGAGATCCTGATGGGGCCGCACACGCCGGTCTCGATCGGCAATTTCGGGCTGGGCCCCAACGCCGTGCTGCCGACCAGTCGCTGGGCCCGTACTTGTGGACCGCTGTCGGTCACGGATTTCGTCAAGCGCTCTTCGATCGGCTACGTGACGGCCGCGGCCTATCCGGAATTCGCGCGCCATGCCCGCACACTTGCCCGCTATGAAGGCTTCTCCTCGCATGAACACGCCGTCTCCGGCGTGCGCGACCGATATCTGGCGCGGTAGCGGACGATGAAGGCGGCCAGACTCCATGCGGCGGGCGATTTGCGGGTTGAGGACGTGCCATCTCCCGGCGAACCGGCGCCTGGATGGGTGCGGCTCAAGGTGACGGCCGCCGGCATTTGCGGCTCCGACCTCCACAACTTCCGCACCGGCCAGTGGATCAGCCGCGCGCCGAGCGTCGCCGGGCATGAGTTCGCCGCCGAGGTGATCGCCGTCGGGGCCGGCGTGTCCCAGTTTGCGCTCGGAGACCGGGTCGTCGCCGATTCGCGCTTCTGGTGCGGCGAATGTCCTGCTTGCCGCGCCGGCCTGCATAATGTCTGTGCCACACTGGGCTTTGTAGGCGAGGTCTGCGACGGCGGCTTCGCGGAAGAGACGCAGCTGCCGGCGCGGC
This sequence comes from Mesorhizobium sp. WSM2561, assembly GCF_000513915.1. Taxonomy (NCBI): domain Bacteria; kingdom Pseudomonadati; phylum Pseudomonadota; class Alphaproteobacteria; order Hyphomicrobiales; family Phyllobacteriaceae; genus Mesorhizobium; species Mesorhizobium sp. WSM2561. Next base: position 184,123 of record NZ_KI911325.1, on the reverse strand, counting down.
TGCTCCTGCGCCATGACCCGGCGCTCGATCCCGCAATCGCCGCCATGGCGGAGCCGCTGGCGGTCGCCCTGCACGCAGTGCGGCGGCTGTCGGCGCCGGCCGGGGCGCCGGTGCTTATCGCCGGTTGCGGCCCGATCGGCGGGCTGGCGGCGCTGCTCCTGTCGCGGCGCAGCGAGAGACCGGTGCTCGTCGCCGACCGCAATGCAGCGCGTGCGGATCTTGTGGCCGAGGTGAGCGGCGCGACCGTCGTCGACCTGGACGCCCTGCCCTGCGATCCCAATCTGCGCCATGCCCCCGATCTACGCTATGCCGTCGACGCGACGGGCAGCGTGGCGGTGATGGCGCGGCTGCTCGATGTTTTGGCCGGCGGCGGCACGCTGGCCCTGGTCGGCATTTCGCATGGCCGCCTCGACCTCGACCCCAACTTGCTGGTCGAGCGCGAGATCGCCCTTGTCGGCTGCCACGCCTTCGCCGACGAGCTTGCGCCGGCCGTCTCGATGCTTGGCGATCTCGCGCCCGCGCTTTCGCGCTTCGTGTCCGACGAGATCGCGATCGGCGAAATTCCCGCCGCTTACCAGCGCCTGATCGCCGGCGTGAGCGGCGGGTTGAAGACCATCGTCCGGATGGAGAGCGGACGATGATCAGGCTTACCGAAACCGCCGGGCCGCTCTACGAAAAGGTCAAGGACTACGTGCTCGGCAATATCGGCAGCGGCAACTGGCCGAAGGACCGCAGGCTGCCTTCCGAAAACGAGCTGGTCAGCACGCTCGGCGTCTCGAGGATGACGGTGCACCGGGCGCTGAGGGAACTGACCTCGGAAGGCCACCTGCTGCGCATCCAGGGCGTAGGCACCTTTGTGGCGCCGCCGAAACCGCAATCGGCCCTCATCGAAATCAGGAACATCGCCGGCGAGATCGCCGCGCGCGGCGCGCGCCACAGGGCCGAGGTCGTCGTGCTCGAGAAGATCCGCAACCCGGCGCTGGACCTCGTCGTCGCCTTCGAGTTCACGCGCCGCAGACCGGTCGCCCATTCGATCATCGTGCATTTCGAAGACGATGTGCCCGTCCAGCTCGAGGAACGCTTTGTCAATCCGGCTCTCGCACCGGACTACCATCGGCAAGATTTCGTGGCGACCACCACCTACGACTATCTGCAGCGGGCGACGCCGCTGACGGAAGTGGAGCATGTGATCTCGGCCGTCGCCGCAGAAGAGATGGCGGCCCGCCATTTGAAGATCCGACCCGGCGACCCCTGCCTGCTCCTGCATCGGCGGACCTGGTCGGGCGCGACGGTCGCCACCGTCAACAAGCTCACCTATGTCGGCAGCCGCTATTCGCTGGGCAGCCGCTACGCGCCCTCGCCCGCATGAGCAGCGACGGCCCGCCAGGCAAAGCGGGCAGCACTATCGGCCCAACGGCTGCCTTGACAGGGAAATCAGTTCTGCCTGCGCCGCCGTTTTCTTGTTGACGCCGACCAGATCAGGTTCGGGAGTCGAGCCTGGCCGCCGGCCAGATTGCACCGGAGCGGCCAGACTGATTGGGAATGTCCGGAAAGCGGCCGACCGTTCAAACCAACCCGGGGACCACGAAAACCAGCCAGGCGATGACAGGGCCGATGACGGCGATAAGCGCGCTGTAGATCAGCAACGTCTTCAGCACGCCCTCGCGCTCTGCTTCCCGGGCATTGGCGACGACCAGCGCACCGTTGGTCGAAAACGGGCTGGTGTCGACGATGGTGGTGGAGATCGCGATCGCCGCAACCACACCTATGGCACTGATCTGTCCCTGCAGGAGGAAGGGCACGGCCAGTGGAATGATGGCTCCCAGCAACGCCGTGGATGAGGCGAATGCCGATACAATGGCGCCGGTGAAGCAGAGGAGGAGTGCAACCAGCAGCGGCATGCCCAGGCTTGAAATGCCTTGGGCGACGTAGTCGATCGTGCCGATCTTCTCCATGACGCCGACATAGGTGATGATGCCGGCGATCAGGAGCACCGTCGACCAACTGACCTTGTCGATCGCTGCCTTTTGGGTCTTCGGCGAGAGGAGCGCAAGCGCGACCGCGACGGTGATCGCCACAAGGCCGACATTGAACTTGAAGACAAGTGCGCCGACCGCGAGCGCGGTTAGGCCGACTAATGTCGTCAGCCTTTCCGTCGTCAGGCCGGAAAGCGCCGACACGTTTTTTGTCTGCTCCTCAAAGACGTGATGGCTGATCGGAGTAGCCGGCGTGCCGCCGTGGCCGACGATTGACTGCGTCACGCCCTCGGGGTGGAGGTCAGGCAGCGGTCCCGACGCGACCGAATACTTATGCAGCACCTTCGAGCCGCCGAAGACGAAGAATACGAGGACGGCGATGGCCAGGTTGAAGAAGAAGCTGGAGAGAAACAGTGATGTCGGCGCGAACGGCAACCCCGCCTTTTCGACGATCTGGTTGGTGATGCCGCCATAGACGCTGATCGGCGAAAAGCCGCCCGCCTGTGCACCGTGAATAACCATCAATCCCATCATGACCGGATTGATGCGGTACTGGAACGCAAAACCCAGCGCCACCGGGGCCAGGATGGCCACCGCCGCAGGTCCGAGCGCACCGAAGCCGGTGATGACGGCCGCGACCAGAAACATGACCCAGGGAATCCAGGCCACATGTCCGCGCACCAGTTTGACCGCGCCCTCGACCAGCCAATCGATAGTACCGTTGATCTGGGCGATGGCGAACAGGTAGGTGATGCCTACCAGTGTCAGGAAGAGGTCGCTCGGGAAGCCAGCAAATATTTCCGCCGGCTTCATAGCCATGACGAGCGAGCCGACCAGAAAGGCGCATGCGAAGGCGAGTGCGCCCATATTGATCGGCTGCATGGTGGCGATCACGAACATGCCGACCAGCAGCGCGATCGACAGAATCTGGATGTTCATAGCTTCCTCCCTCGGGAAACGCCTTCAGGCGCCCGTTCTCATTTCCATCGGTGGGTAGATCAGCCTGCGTTGGTCTCGCTCCCAAGCACCAACGCAGGGTCGTCAGCGCCTCCTAGAGCCGGATGATTTCAGGTCAAGTCGACCTGAAATCTGAATCCGGCTCTAAATCAAAGAGATAGAGCATGATGTCGTCCGAAAACCGCTTCACACTTTTCGGCATCATGCTCTAGGAGGCGGGCATGTAAAGGTTGCTGAACCGGTCGCGCAGAAGGTTCTTCTGCACCTTTCCCATGGTGTTGCGCGGAAGGTCCTCGGCGAAGATCACCCGTTTCGGCTGCTTGTAGCGCGCAAGGCGGTCGCGCAGCGCGTTGAGCACCGCCTTTTCGTCCATTGTGGCACCGGGCTTGAGCACCACGATGGCCGTCACCCCCTCGCCGAAATCCGGATGTGCAATGCCGATGACCGCGCTCTCGGCGACACCGTCGAGTTGATCGATCTCACCCTCGACTTCCTTCGGGTAGATGTTGTAGCCGCCGGAGATCACCAGGTCCTTGTCGCGGCCTACGATGTGGAGATAGCCCGCCTCATCGATCTTGCCGAGGTCGCCGCTGGTGAAATAGCCGTCCTTGGTGAACTCCGCCGCCGTCTTTTCAGGCATCCGCCAATAGCCCCGGAAAACGTTCGGGCCCTTGATCTCGATCATGCCGGTTTTGCCTGGTCCGAGCGTCTCGCCGGTGGCCGGATCGGTGACCCTCACCGACACGCCCGGGAGTGGGAAACCTACTGTCCCTGCCCTTCGCTCGCCGTCATAGGGGTTTGAGGTGTTCATGTTGGTTTCGGTCATGCCGTAGCGTTCGAGAATGGCGTGACCGGTGCGCTGCTTGAATGCGGCGTGGGTTTCAGCGAGCAGCGGCGCCGAGCCGGAGATGAACAGCCTGATATTGGCGACCGTCTCCCGGTTCAGGCCCTCATGCTGAAGCAACCGGACATAGAAGGTCGGCACCCCCATCATCAGCGTCGCCCGCGGCATCAGAGAAAGGATTTCCTCCGGATCGAACTTTGGCAGCAGAAACATCGAGGCGCCGGCGATGAGCGTGACATTGGTCGCCACGAAGAGCCCATGCGTGTGAAAAATCGGCAGCGCGTGGATCAGCCGGTCGGCTGCCGTCACCTGCCAGCATTCGCGCAGTGCTATTGCATTGGACAAAAGGTTGTCGTGCGTCAGCATTGCGCCCTTGGAACGGCCGGTGGTTCCAGATGTGTACAGGATCGCGGCGAGATCGTCAGGCGCGCGCGCCGCGTCGAGAAAATCGTCAGACTCGTCCCGGGCCAACTCCATGAGCGACCCGGCGCCGTCCGCATCGAGCGTTTCGACAATCGCGCCGTAGCCGTGCGCGATCGTCTCGACATCAGTTCGCGACTTCGAGGAGACGATGACGAGCCGCGGTTCGGCGTCACCGATAAAATAGTCGAGTTCAGCCAGCGTATAGGCGGTATTCAGCGGCAGATAGATCGCCCCGCAGCGCACGCATGCGAGATAGAGCATCAGAGCCTGCGGGCTCTTGTCCACCTGGACCGCGACGCGGTCGCCCGGGCGAACGCCGAGCACATCAATTGCGCTGGCGATCTGTCCGGAGAGCCGCAGCGCATCTGCATAGGTCCAACGCTGACCATCAATAGTCTCGATGAAAATCGACTCGCCTGACTTGGTGGATGCTCGCATGGCGTCGAACAGATGATTGCTCATTGAACTCCTCCCAATCTGCTTATTAGGTTTTCTGCATTTCGGTGCGGCGTCGACGAACCGGGGCCGCGATATCGGTGTCGGTCGAAGCGGTTGCCGCCAGTTTTCTCACCTCCGGCGAAGCAGCGATCTCGCCATGCTGCGCCAAGGCTTCGTGGTTCGCCTCGATGTCGTCCAACTTGTAAAAGTAGTTGACCATCAAGCCCTGGGACTGTCGCATCGCCTTGGCGGAGCGATCGGCGAGGAAGTTCAGCCGTTCAAGGCGAGCGCCGTTGCCCAAATGAAAACGCGCCACAGGATCGACCGGCCGTCTGCCGGTGGCCCGTTCCCTAATGAAATAGCGTGCGGCGAGCGGGAGAAGCACCGCTTCAACGAGCCGTGCCTTCTGCGGATTGTCCGCCCAGTTCGGATCGTCCAGCAGCTCGAGCGTCTTGAGGGCCTGATCATCGAGGCTCGCATCGGCCGCCTTGCGCAGTCTTGCCAGCCAGCCAGCGAAACCCGGAACCGGCGACAGCGTCACGAAGGTCTTCAAGCCAGGCAGGTCGCGGCGCAAATCCTCCACCACCTGCTTGATCAGAAAATTCCCGAAAGAGATGCCACGCAGTCCGTCCTGGCAGTTGGAGATCGAATAGAAGACAGCGGTGGTGGCGTCCTGGGCCGTGATCGGCGAACGGTTTACATCGAGCACATCAGCGATGGCAGAGGGAATCGCCCTGGTCAGCGCAACCTCGACGAAGATCAGCGGATCGTCTGCGAGACGCGGGTGGAAGAACGCAAAGCATCTGCGGTCGGCTGGAGCTAGCCTCCGCCGCAGTTCCTCCCAGCCGGCGATTTCATGCACCGCCTCGTATCTGATGATCTTCTCCAGGATGTCGGCTGGCGTGGACCAGTCGATCGGACGCAGGGTCAGAAAACCGCGGTTGAACCATGAGCCGAACAGGTGGGCGAAGTCGGCATCGACAGCGCGAAACGGTTCCGTCGCATCCTTCATGGCTAACAGGCGCTCGCGCATCTCCACCAGCCTTGCCGTGCCTTTGGGGGCCAGGTTCAGTCTGCGCACCAGTTCCTGGCGACGCGGCTCGGCGGCCTGGTGCAGTTCGATGACGGCGTCCGAGCTCCTGTCGCTGCGGTAGCGCTCGATGGCTTTGTCAAGCTTGGCGATGTCTGGGCCGAACTGTTCGTGCAGCATACGCACGAAGTCTTGCTGACCGGCCGCGTCCAGTTGGGCCCAGCGCTGAAGGACCTCGGCGGCCAATGCCATGCCCGAGGCCTCGCCCCGGCTCGACAACAGCATGTCGCAGAGTGTTTCGATATTCGTCTCGGCTTGGACCGGTTCGCTGCGCGCCCCTGCCGCAACCAGCCTGCGGCCGCGATCGGTAATGCTTTGCACCATATCGCTAAAGAACGAGATGCCTGCCATGTCGGAGTCCCTCCTGGCAAAAAAATCGAAATCGGCGCAAGCAGACCCGCCGCGCGGTCTCGACGCGTGCCGGTGCTCGGATGCGCCCACCCATTTGTGTGCAACTTGCCTTTTGTGGTATCGTTAACTAGACATTCTTGTACGCAAAGTCAACGTTCTTGCATACAAGATTTATCATATTGCATTGGAAGGCCCAAAAAATGTCGGAGAATGTCGTTCAGCGCCTACGTGACGAGATTGAAAACGGCATAATCTCGAACGACTTCGCCCCCGGTGCACGACTGGACGAGGTGCAATTGGCAACACGCTTCGGCGTCTCGAGAACGCCGGTGCGCGAGGCGCTGATGCAGTTGAACGCAATCGGGCTGGTGGAGATCCGGCCGCGCCGGGGTGCCGTGGTGATCGATCCGGGACCGCACCGCATTTTCGAAATGTTCGAGGTGATGGCGGAACTTGAAGGCTTGGCCGGTTCGTTGGCCGCGCGACGGTTCACCGATGCCGATCGCACAACCATCCTGGCCGCGCATGCAGATTGCGAGCGTTCGTCTTCGGCCGGCGACAGCGACGCCTATTATTACGATAACGAACGCTTTCACAAAGCTATCTACACTGCCAGCCACAGCGGTTTTCTGGCCGAGCAGTGCGTCGCACTGCATCGCCGTCTGCAGCCCTACAGGCGTCTCCAACTGCGCGTGCGCAACCGCGTTGCCACGTCGTTCGCTGAGCATGGCGCGATCGTGGAAGCAATCCTCGCCGGCGACGCGGAGCAGGCGCGCACGCTCCTGCGCCAGCATGTCAGCATCCAGGGCGAGCGTTTCAGCGATCTTGTAGCGACGATGGCGAGCAGATAGTCCGTCACAAGTCGAGCCTCTCGCCTTTCACCGCCGCCTCAATGAAGCCAAGCCGCATGCCGAGGCCGGCATGGCAGCGGGCGTGCATCTGAGCAAGCGGGCGTTCCGATTATCGGAAATCCCGTGTAGCAGCCGCCTGCTACCAGCAAAGCAAATTTTGGCGCTATCTTGATATGAATGGCGAACTTCGCCGAGGCGGTGTAGGGTTCACCGCAAAAGAAGAATTGAGCCGTAGAAACGGCGACGCGGAGCGAATCTGGGAGGATTCATGGTCGAGATTATCTCCAAGCGGGATGGCCCGCGGCGCGAGGACGCACAAGTCAAAAGACTGATCGAGCAGAACCGCTCGACCATCGTCCGCCTTGCCGACCAGATCAGCGGTGGCGGCTATTCAGCTTCCAGGAAGCCACGACAGCAACCAAAGGCGGAAGGTCTGATCATCCATGTTGGCGGCAGTGCCGCGCCTGTGACCGAAGCCAAACCGTCCATCCATGTCACCATGAACGGCCGCGTCATCTCGAAGGATCAGAACACCGGCCGTCAACTTCATCACATCGGCGATATCCGCGACCGCGGCGGCGACCAGGTCTTCGTGCTGGCAACAAAGCAGAATGGCTTCTTCTCGCCGGTCGACGAAATCGTTGCCGAGGCGCTTGCCGACATGGACGGATCCCGCCTCGCTGCCACCTATACCGAAGAACAGCTTGCCTTCGACATCGGCGCGAAGCTCGGCATCAACTGATCAGGCTAACGCCTGGGCGTGCTTCTTCACGTCCAACTCGCGGCAGCCTACGAACGCGACAGCATACAGAAATGGCATACCTCAAAGGTTCTGTGATGACTGAATGAAACGCGAGATAGCCCCCAATCAGATGAAGATCGATGCCCTTCCGGCGCGTAGGTCGCTGGCCACGGGCCAAATGGCTCTGAGCAACATCGACTATGACGAGCGTGCCACCATGCGCGCCTGGGAAAGTTTCCTGGCCGACGAGCCCAAATGCGCCGGCGATCCAGTCCACCCAAGCCACGTCCGCTCCCTCATTCACGATTCCTGGTATCGCAGTGCCACCGGCGGCATCAACGCCCAAGGCATTGAAGCGCCGCTGAGCAGTGATCGCGACGCAATCGAATATCTGACTCGGGCCAATGCAGAACTGCTTTCGGCGGCGCGGCGGTCGTTCGCCTCGCTTGGCCAGTTACTGGACGGGACCGGCGCGATGCTGGTTCTGGCCGACAGCGACGGCGTGCTGATCGACGCCATCGGCGACAAGAAGACGCTGCATGACGGCATGGATATTCACCTCGCCATCGGCGGCAAATGGAACGAGGATGCCGTCGGGACGAACGGCATCGGTACGGCGCTGTGGACCGGCGAGCCGACTTTCGTGCATGCGGCCGAGCATTTCTGCGCCGGCATCAAATCCTGGACCTGCGCCGGCGCGCCGATTCGCGACCCGTTGGACGGCAAGATCATCGGTGTGGTCGACCTGTCAGGCTATTCGCCGATCTTCAGGCCGCACAACACCGCGCTCGTCGCCGCGACAGCCCGGCAGATCGAAAAGGCATTGGCCGAACAGCAGCAGGAACAGCGCACGCGCCTGCTCGAAGCTTTCATTTCATCGGCTCCCAGCTACCGCCGAAAGGACGGGCTTGTAATCGTCGACCACCGCGGTCGTGCCATCTTCTGCAACAATGTGCCTGATGGCGAGGCCACTGAGATGATGGACGGCCCGATGGAGCCAGGCCGTGGCCGCTGGCTGATGAACCTTCCGTCCTCCGGCTCCGAAGCCGACCTTGCCAGGGCGCTGCCGGCCCATCTGCGATCCTGCCATATCACCCCGCTGAAGCTCGATGGCGACCTCCGCGGCGCGGCGCTGGTGTTCCCCTCCGTGCCGGCAGTCTCCAGTGCGGCGGTGGTCCACCGGGAAGTGAACAAGCATCTTCAGGATGCTGTCGCCATGATCGTCGGCGAAAGCGAAGCGCTACATGCCGCCATCGACGTCGCCTGCCGCGTCGCCCGGTCGAGCAGCGTAACATCGCTGTTGGTCGAGGGTGAAACAGGGGTCGGGAAAGAGCTGTTTGCGCGGCTTGTCCATGCCGGCAGCCGGCGCACGGCGAACGATCCGTTCATCCCCATGAATTGCGGGGCGATCACCAGGGACCTGTTCGGCAGCGAGTTGTTCGGCCATGTCGCCGGCGCCTTTACCGGCGCCTCGCGTGAAGGCAAACCGGGGGTTTTCGAGCTCGCCCATGGCGGCGTCCTCAGTCTCGACGAGATCGGCGAATTGCCGCTCGAGATCCAGCCGTTTCTGCTGCGTGTCCTGGAAGAGCGCGTGGTCAACCGCATTGGCGACAGCCGGGGCCGCCCGGTGGATGTGCGCCTGGTCGCCTCGACCAATCGCGATCTCAAGCAAGAAATTGCCGCAGGCCGATTCCGCCGCGATCTCTACTATCGAATTGGCGCGGTTTCGATCACTGTTCCACCGCTGCGCGAGCGCGGCGAGGATGCGGTGCTGCTGGTCGAACATTTCAACCGGCAGATCGCCACCGCAGCGGGCGAGGACCCGCTGGAATTTTCGCAAGAAGCGCTCGATGCCCTGCTCGCCTATCAATGGCCGGGCAATGTACGCGAACTGAAGAACCTCATCGGGCGGCTGCATGTCCTGGCGCGGGGCCGAGATATCGGGCTCCACGATCTCCCCGGTGAAATCGCGGCGCCCAGCGCCACGTCCGATGATGGCAAGACCCTGTCAGCCGAGTCGCCTGGAGGCACACTCGTCGAGGCGGAACGCCAGGCGATGAAGAACGCATTGGCAGCCGAGGGCGGCAATCTCAGTCGGGTCGCGCGGCGGCTCGGTATTTCCCGGCCGACGCTCTATCGCAAACTCGACCAATACGGCATCCGCCGCGGTTTCCTCTAGGATCAGAACCCGTCACCGGCACAAAAGCGCCGCGCGGCATTCGCGCCACTGGCTGGGGAAAGTCATGCCAATGGTCAGCGAAATTACCACAGCAGCACCGATCTTGGTGATGGACCCTTTCTCTCCCTCTAGATGTGACCGGACACCGCACCCGTCCGCGCGAAATCCGGTCCATACATTTCAGGGCACGATGACGCCGCGGCCGGTGAACCGGCGGTTCTTGAAATCGTCGAGCGCGGTGTTGATGCTGGCAAGGTTGTATTCGGTGTAGTGCATCTTCACCTTGCCGTCGGCGTTGAGCTCCATCAGTTCGACAAGCTCGGTGAAATTGCCGACCAGGCTGCCGCCGATGTTGATCTCCTCGATGACGAGATGGGCGGTCGGCACATTGATATTGCCGCCATAGCCGACGACGAACAGTTGCCCGCCCTTGCGCACCATCTTCCAGCAGATGTTTTCGACGCCGAGCTCGCCGACGAAATCGATGACCACATGGGCGCCTCCGCCGGTGATCTGGCTGACCTCCTCGATGACGTTCGGTCCGCCATCGAGGACGAAGTCGGCGCCGAGATCCTTGGCCAGCACCTGTGCTGCCGGCTCACGATCGACGGCGATGATGCGGCAGCCCGAGATCGCGTGCAGCGATTGCAGCGCGATGTGGCCGAGCCCGCCTATGCCGAGCAGCACACAATAGCTCCCTGGTCGCAGCAGTTTGGCGGCGCGCTTGGCGGCGCGATAAGCGGTGATGCCGGCGTCGGCAAGCGGCGCCACCTCGATCGGCGTGACGTTGGCGTTCAGCTTGATCAACGAACGCTCGCTGGTGATGAAATACTCCGCGAAGCCGCCGTTCATGCCGAGGCCCGGAAATTGGCCGTTATCGCAGTACATATCCTCGCCGTGGCGGCAGTTGAGGCAGATGCCGCACGAGCGGAAGGGGTGGCAGATCACGGCGTCACCGCGCTTGACCGACCTGACGCCGCTGCCGACCTCCTCGACCCAGCCTGCATTTTCATGGCCCATGATGTAAGGCAGCAGCGTGCCCTCTGGATCCATGGTCGGCTTCCACACACCCTCGATGATGTGGAGGTCGGTGCGGCAGAGGCCGGCAGCACCTACCCGCACGATGACCTCGTCGGGAGCGGTAATGGTCGGCGCCTTGACCTCCTCGACCCTGAGCTGGACGTTCATATGCGGGTCGTATTCGTAAAGTCTGGCAGCTTTCATCGTCGTATCCTTTCAACGTCGAGATTGTTCGGATTGCTTCAGGCGCGGCCGAGCTTTTCAGAGCCGCCACCGCGAGCCGGTCCGGCCGTCGGGTCCTCGTCCTCGGCGAGATGGCCGATCAGCGTTTCGGTGGTCAGGATCAGCGTCGCGACCGAAGCTGCGTTGGCGAGTGCTGTGTAGGTGACGCGGACCGGATCAATGATCCCTGCCTCGAACATGTTCTGGTAGCTGCCGGCAGACGCGTTGTAGCCGTAGCCGCCGTTGATGCGCGTGACTTCCGCCACGACCGCTTCGGGATCGGCGCCGGCATTGACGGCTATGCGCCAGAGCGGCCGCGACAGCACCGATCGCACCAGGCGCACGCCTTCGGCGACATCGCCGTCGACGTCTGCCGCCACCTTCTCGAGCAGCGGCGCGATCTGGGCAAGCGCCGAGCCACCTCCGGCGACCACGCCCTCTTCGGATGCGGCGCGCACCGCATTCAGCGAATCCTCGATGAGCTGAATGGTTCGCTTTTGCTCGACCGGCGTGACACCGCCGGCATAGAGAATCGCGGTGCCGCCAGAAAGCTTGGCCAGGCGTTCGCGCAGCTTGTCCTGATCGATATTCGGCGGCGAAGCTTCATACTGCCGCTGCACCTGAGCGCGACGCGACGCGATTGCCGCGTGGTCGCCGCCGCCGCGGATGATCGAGGTGTAGGACGAACTGGTCTTCACCCGGTCAGCCGTTCCGAGATCGTCGGCGGTGATGTCCTCCAGCCGACCGCCGAGGTCGCGCGCGATCACCTTGCCGCCGGTGATGATCGCCAGATCCTCCATCATCGCCTTGCGCCAATGGCCATATTCCGGCGGATGGACAACGAGGTATTTTCCAGGTCCTTGCTTGCCGAGCAGCGTTACCACGACTTCCGGCGACATTTCCTCGGACACGATCAGCAGCGGCCGACCATCCTCGGCGGCAATGCGGCGAGCCGCATCCAGCGCCTCGGGCTGCTTGATCTTGAGATCGGTCATCAGGATGTACGGCCGTTCGAGAACAGCCTCCATCTTCTCCTGGTCAGTCACCATGTGATGAGAGAGATAACCGCGGTCGAAGGACATGCCCTCGACCACATCGAGCGTGGTCTCGGTGGTGACGCTGAAGTCCGTGGTGATGACGCCTTCGGCCCCCACCCGCTGGTGGGCTTCCGCCACCAGTGCGCCAAGCTTGGCATTGGTCGCCGCAATGTTAGCGACCGAGGCGAGAATGCCGTTGCCCTTAGCCGGCTTGGCCGAAGCCTTGAGCGCCGCCACCACCGCTGTCACGGCAAGGTCGATGCCCTTGCACAGATCGACGGATTTCACGCCGCGTTCATTCGCCTCCACACCGCCCTGGATGAGAGCGTTGGCGAGCACGATGGCAGTCGTGGTACCGTCGCCGGCGACCTCGTTGGTTTGCATCGACACTTCGCGAACGACCTGCGCGCCCATGTTTTCGAAACGGTCGTGCAATTCGATCTCGGAGGCGATGCTGACGCCGTCACGGGTCACCATCGGCGTGCCGATCGGCCGGTCGATCATGGCGTTCATGCCTTTGGGGCCGAGCGTCGGCTCGACGGCAGCGGCCAGCCGAAAGACGCCACGGGCGAGAGCGCGGCGGGCGTCGGAGTTGTGAAGCATTATTTTGGGCATGATTCCTCCTTCCGCCTTACGGGCGGGTTGTTGGTTAGGGGCCTCGTGCGAGGGAGGCCGTTGTTTTCGGCTCTAGTTCAGGCGGTCGGCGCGGCTCGTGCCGGCACGCGATCCATGATGAAATCGACCAGTGTCGGTTCGCCGTCGACCACATCCAGTTCCTTGTATCTGGTCTGCTTGAGCCCACGGCAAAGCGCGCCGTTGAATTCCATATTGACGCGCACACCGCGCAGTTCAGCGAGATGGGTGCCGAGTGCGGCAGTCTGTATGCGTTGCCCTTCCCAGGTCACGAAGACAGGATCATCCGCCCGGCGGCCGGGAAAACGCTCGATCAGAGCCGCCCGGTATCTCGGCTTCTGTTTGGCCGCTTCGCCCGCCTCGAGCCGCGCGACGTCGTATGCCGGCAGGTCCATGCCGAGGATTTCCCGATCCGTCAGACCATGCTGCCGAAGGCCCCGCAAAACCGCCTCCTGGCGCCGCTTGAATGCCTTCATCCTGAAGGTTTCGCGCAAGGCGCCGAGATCCTGATCCTCGGCAAGTTCAGCGAAAATATCGCCGAATGTCTTGCCGGCTGCCATGCCGCGATTGACCTCTTCCGCGAACATGTGGTCGTGCAGCTTGACGCGATAGGCCGGCGACCACGAGAGTTGGTCGAGCGCCTTGCGGACGCCGTCCAGCATCAGGAACGCGAAGTTGGGCGAGCACCAGTAGGTCGGCAGGCGGAAATCTATCTCCACGCTGCCATCGCCCGTCATCACGGCTCGCTCGACGAAGCCCATCTCGGTAATCGGTTCGTCGAGTTCGGGGTCATTGACCTCACCAAGGCACCGCCAGAGCTCCTTCTCGCGGTTGCCGGAAACGCTGGCGGCGGTTGCCATGGCCCCTACTCCGCCGCGATGCTGAAGGGCGAACTGGCGAGCGCCTTCTTCTTGGCTGCGATGTCGATGTTGTAGAGACGCGCGGCATTAAGACCGAGGATCTTCTCCTTGATCTCGTCGGTCAGCTGCACGCCGCGTTCTGCGGCGATGTCGTCGGGGATCTGGTAGGCCCAGAATTTCTCGACCAGCCAGCGTGGCGTCCAGATCGCGTAGTCGGAACCGAACAGGATTTTCTCCGGCCCGATCCAGAACAGCAGTTCGGCGATGACTTCGCCGAAATAGCGCGGGCGGGCATGGATGAAGGGCAGCGCCACCGCAAGCCCGCCATAGACGTTGGTTTCCTGCGTCGCGATCCAGCAGAAATCGTCAAGACGCGGCAGGCCGCAATGCTCGATGATCCAGTTGAGGCCCTGGAAATCCGTCGCCGCATGATCGACGTCATGCACGTCGAACGCATCCTTGCTGAGCGGCAGGATCGTCGGGCCCTTGTGGACGTGGATGTTCCTGATGCCGAGCTTGTCGCAGAGTTCGAAGCATTTGTAGGCATCGGGATCGGTGAGCTTCCAGCCCTTCGAGGCGCCGTTCCATTCGGCCGTGTACATCTTCACGCCCTTGACGTCGTAGGTCTCCTTGAGGAAATGGATGTACTCAAGCGCCTTCTCACCGTCGCGCGGATCGAAGGCGCCGTTGACGATGAAACGGTCCGGATAACGCTTGGCCACCTCGGCGTTGCGTTCGATCGTGTTGAAGCCGTTCTTGTAGAAGTCCTTGAGATAGGTCGACTGGACGATCGCCATATCGTCTGGACCGTCGATGAACAGGTCGCGATAGAGATCGTCGGCACTGTATTTCTCGAACTTGCTCTTCTCCCACAGCTGGTCCTTGGGGCTCATCCCCGTGTGATAGGCGTAGAAGCAATCGATGAACTGCTTGCCGTGAATATTCTTCTGGTTCTCCGGGCTGCCGTCCCAGAAATGGGTGTGGCCGTCGACCACGAAAATATCCTTGCCTTCCGGTGTCCTAAACATTCTTTCCTCCGCAAGATGCGTGTTGATCGGTTCGGCGTGCCGCAACCAGCCGGCACGCCTGATTTTTTGCCGGCTATTCGATGTATTCGAACATCTCGTCCATGTTGCCGAACAGGATCACGGTGTTGTCGTCGATGCGCACCATCCGCCCGTAGTGGGTGGAGCTGTTGACCTCGAACGTTTCCGCCGTCATCTCGCGGCCGAGATATTCGCTGATTTCATCCATCTTGAAGATCAGCTTGCCGGTGCCGTCGATCCGGATCATCGCCGGTTGGTAGGTTACGGTTACGTTCGGCTTCAGGCCCATGAATTCAGCGATGGCCCTGGCTTCCACGGAGTCGTTCATGGTGACGCCGCACTGATGCGAAATCGTCTGTTCGAAGGTGATGTCCTTCATCGCCCGGAAGATGTTGGATTGCGATGCGTCGCGTGCTGCAGTTGACATGACGGTTTCTCCCTGTGTCAGCGCTTGAGGCCAAGTTCGCGGAGTATCTGACCAATCCGTTCCTCGGATTTGGCACGGACATCCGCAAAGGCGACCGGCTTTGAATGCGGCATCGACCAGATCGGCTGCAGGCCGGTGGCTGCCTTGTCGGCGAGCGCGCCGTGTTTCTCGACCCAGCCCTGGAAGAGCTTCTTGTTCGCCGCGCCGTGCTTCTCGTCGTTGGCGAGCATGTGCATGAGGTCGATCGTGTTGGCGAGGTTGCGTTCGTAGTCGGCCTCGGCTGCCGAGATCACCGCAGGCGTTATGAAGTCGTGGTTGGCGGCGGCGATCTGCATCAGGAAGCCTGAGCGGAATGCTTCCCCGACCAGCGGCTCGAAGACGATGTTGATGGCGAAATACTGTTCGAGATAGTCGGTCGCGCCCATGATGGTTTCGACCGCCTCGCGGGTACCTTGCCAGTTGTTGTCCTCGAGCCAGGCCTTCTTGCCAAGTTCGTCGTCCCAGTCGGGAAGGTCCATGCCGATCTCGGCAAGGTAGAGCGTGATGTCCTGGGCAAGCCGCAGCTTGTAGGACGAGTTGGTCAGCGTCGCGTTGTTGATCATCTGGGTGTAGCCGTAACGCTGCGCCTGCATCAGCGAGGTGCCGAGCCCGAATTCGGAGTGCTTCCAGGCGCCGAGCTGCGTCTGCAGAATCTTGACCCAGGCCTTATCGAAGGTCTTGGGCGCCCCCGACTTGCGGGCGTTGTTGATGACGCTCTGCACCATCGTCTCGATTTTCGACTGGCGCTGGTAGTGCGTGCGTTCCCACTCCTGATCGGGGGCGCGAAAGGTATGCCAGTTGGAGCTCTGCGCAGCAGTGTTCTGCTTGACATAAGCGCCCTTGCCGTCGGCAAAGGAGATGATCCAGTCCTGGATCAGATAACGCTCCGGGTCAGGCTGTACGTCGACCGTCATGTCTTCGTAGTGCGTGGCGCGCTGGCCCTTCGGGTCGAAATACCGGTACTTCCGGCTGTCGGAATCGGCAAAGATCGCCGCGCCGGCGGCTCCGGATCCGACTGAACTCGAGATAGCTGGCATAGTCTTCACTCCCTTGTTGCAGTTGTGGTTGCAGTTGCGTGGCCGTCCCCTCAGTGGGTCGGCGTAGCACCTGTCGATGTGGTGAACTTGTCGAAGAAGATCCGCTCAGTCTCGAACCCGTTCATGAATAGAACCGGCTGAAGCGCATCAATCATCGGTGGCGGGCCACAGGCATGGACATCGCCCTGCCCGTCGACCGCAAGTTGCTTGAGCTTGGCGTCGACACTCTGGTGTACGAAACCGCGTTCGCCTTCCCATTCGGCGTCATCAGTCGCGTGCGACAGCACGGGAATGAAAGTGACATCCGAATGCTGGCCGATCAGCTCGGCGATCCTGTCGAGATAGAACAGGTCGTTGCGGGTCCTGGCACCGTAGAAGAAATAGACCGGACGTTTCTCGCCGCTCTTCAGATGGTCGTTGAGGATCGACCAGATCGGCGACATGCCCGAGCCGGCGCCGACCAGGACTAGGGGTCCTTGCCGTTCTTCCCGACGGAAACAGGTTCCGTAGGGTCCGACGACGGTGACTTCGGCTCCAACCTTGATTCCTCCGGAATCGAGTTCTCCAGAGAACTTTCCCTCAGGGTATTTTTTGATGATGAAGCAGAGTTTTTCGGTTTGGTCCGGCGTATTTGCCATGGAGAACGAGCGCGTAATCGTCTCCCCTTTTTCCGTGGTAACCGTGATGTCGACATATTGCCCCGCCCAGAACTTTATCGGCGAGCCGAGTTCGATCTCGATGCCGCGAATGTCGTGGGTCAGGTGCTCGATCAGAGCAATCCGGCCGTTGAACGTCTTCACGGCGATCGCTTTCGCCAAAATCTCCTCGTCGTAGTTGAGAAGCTCGACTTCCAGATCGGAGTAGGCGATGCAGCGGCACAAAAGGACGTGGCCGCTCTCCTTCTCCATGTCGTTCAGCGCGAAAGTCGAGTATTTCAGCATGTCGACTTCGCCTTCGAGCAACACGCTCTTGCAGGCCGAGCATTGCCCTTCCTTGCAGCCGTGCGGCAGGGCGATGCCCTGGCGGAAAGCGGCGTTGAGTACCGTTTCGCCATTTTCGACATCAAATTCGACGCCGACCGGGCTGAGCCTGACCGTGTGGGTTTCCGACATACGGACCTCCAGTGAAAGGAAGGGGCGGGACGAACCCGCCCCCCTTTGGCCTGATCAGTTGCAGGGGGTGATCGTGAAGCCGGCCCGGTATTCCGCCAGGTGCTTCTCACGGTCCGCGGGTGACATGGCACGCAGCGCGTTGAGCGGCGACCCGAGCTTGTTGCCGCGCACGTCGTCCAGCGTCCACATCTCCTTGTCGGCGAAGCGCATATGCGGCTGCGGGACGAGCGTCTTGCCGTCGGAGCGGACGAAGTTCAGGTCCTTGATCGCATCGGCCAGATCCCAGCCGTCATAGAGCGTCTCCCATTCGCGCTTGCCGCTGAAGCGGCCCATCGCCGGCGTCGGACGGCCCTGATATTCGTCGGCGAACGCCACGGTTGCAGTCCACTTGTCGAGTTCGTGGGCGAAGGTGTGCAACTGGCCGTCGATCTCGCCGACCACCATGTCCTCGCGGATCAGGCAGGGAACAAGGCACGACCAACAGCGATGTGGATAGACGTAGCCGACGTCGCTGTTGAACAGCAGTACCTTCTCGCCCTTGTGGCTGAGCTTGGCGTACCATTTCCAGAAGTCGCCGAATTCGGCGTACCAGCCCGGATATTTGTGCTCGAACCACTCGAAGTCCTTGTCGGTCTGGGCTTCGATGCGCCAGAAGTTGACCGGCCAGCCGACCGCGAAGAACTGTCCGACCTTGTGGACATAGTTCTTCTTGGTGATGCGTTCCCAGGCCGCCTGGACGTCGTCGTGATGGACCTTGATGCCGTATTTCTCGAGCGGCAGCATGTAGGTGCGGTAGTAATCCTCATAGATCCAGCGGTGCCACATTTCCGCGTAAGACTCCTTGTTCTTGTCGCGGTTGGTGGTGCCGTATTCGATGAACGTGCCGATGGCCGCATCGACGATCGCGTGGTTCTGCCAGAAGGCATAGCGCAGGTCGCGCTCGAGCAAGAGGTGATTTTCCGGCTCCTTGAGCGCCGCCATCAGCAGTGAGTGGCCATTACCGATATGCCGGCTCTCGTCGGACTGCACCGACAGGAAGACGGTCGGCAGCGCATAGTCGCCGTTGCGGGCGGCTTCCGAAGGCATGGCGACAAAGAGCGTGTTGGTAAAGGCGGTTTCGGCCACCACGGTCAGGTACATGCAGGCGGCAGTCATGGTGTCGCCGGTGATGAAGCCTTCAGCGAACTGCCGGCCGATGGTCGTGGCGTAGCATTTTCCGAAGGCTTCCTCGGTGATGTCGAAGCCAGCCGGATCGATGTAGTTCTCCATGTACCATTTCTTCAGGTTCATCTGGATCGTCGAGTGCCGGAACTCGTCGATCATCTGCATCGTGAAGCCGGTCCTGAGTTCCTCGCCAGGAGCGATACGGGCGACCATCGCCATCGAGCGGGCAGCCGAAATTTCCGGGAAGGGAATGATCGCCAGAAAGAGCTTCATCCACTCGACCCAGCGCGGCTCCACATTGCGGAACATGTCGCCGCGCAATGCCGCATCCAGCGCGCCGTAAACTCGGTTGTCCTTCTCTTCCTGCATCGGAAAGTACGACCGCAAAACCTGCTTCATCGGGTCGCGCGGCGTCTTGTTGATCTTGTAGTCCGTCGGAAACGTCATCGCTTCCTGGACGTAGGAAGGATTCCAGCCGAGATCGGCAATCTTCTTGGTTGCCTCGCCGACGGAAATTCCGCGTTGCGAGGTAATCTTGTTGAGCGTCAGAGACGTCATGGTCATAAGCCTCCACCAGGTTTGAGCCGCAGGTCCCTTGACCCCGGCATGGAGCGGCGCACAGCACCGCTAGTGAGAGTGCGAACGGCACGACAAAGGGTTGCGCGTTCAGGCGCGACTCATGGTCCGGCCATTCAAGTGGATCGTGGCAAAGGTTCTCGAGGCGTCTGGCAGGGACCGCGGAGCCAACCGCATATGCGATGGGCGTATCGAAGCGGACGTGACCTGCTTCCTCCGTTCCTTCGTTCTTTTGGCACCGCGTCAAAAGCGCGATGGGCTTCTTGTGGAAATGTATAAAGCAAGCGCCGTGCCAATTTGAAAATGGTGCCCGTGCCTGACGCTAAAAACAAATCGCCGCCCTTTCGGCACATGAAGAGGACGGGAACTGTAACGTTCTTTTACAGTTGTAACGTACGCATGTAATATTTAATATCTATTCGCAATTGCGACATATCAAGTTAGCATTCGCAGCAAATTTGAAAAACACACATCATCTATTTTATTCTTCTCCTTTCTCTACTATTTGAGGGCGATGGCTCACGGACGGGCCTCGCACTGGAGAAAAACCGTGGCGAACGACAAAGACAGCCGGAGGCAGCCCGAGCCAATGTCCAGCCAGGCTGATGGCGTCACCGGCGATCTTGTCAGGCTGATGCCCCGCGATCTGGTCTTTGTGATGCGCTTTATGGGCGAGAGCCAACACCGCCTCCAGAGCCACTTCCAGGACTTCATCCGGGCCGAGCTTGCCGCCGGCGGCGTCACCACGGAAACGCATCCGATGATCCATCTGTTCATCGAGAACCATGCGATCCTGTTGCGCGACTTCGTGTTTTCCGGCGTTTCGCTGTCACGGCAATTCCGCGTCGAGGAGATAGAGCGCCTTACCGGCGATACGACATCGATGATCCGCGTCGACATCTGGGATCAGCTCAAAAGCCACATCGAGACGGCCGAAAAACAATTCCATTCGCAGGCCGGCACATTGCCCAAATTGCTATCGGCTTTCGAAAAACCACCCGGACCGATGGCTGGGACCGAAAAATGATGGAGTATCCAATGGGGCAAACTACCAAGCGTGACATGTTGCTCGCCCGCCGGCTCGCTCTTGTCGCCAACGTCTCAGCGCTGACTGCCGAGGCGCTGCGGCTCAATCAGAAACGCGCCGGTATCGAGATGGAGGTGCTGCGCCTGGAACTCGAAATCGGCAGGAGCGGCGCCAGCGCGCAACTGGTGCAGGATTTGCATAAGGCGGAGGAGAGAGTCGCGGCGGTCATGCAGGAAGGCGCGAGGTGCGAGCAACGCATCGCCGCCGCGGAGGGTGAGGTCGAGGACGTCGACCGCAGCCTCGCGGCGACGGTGGGTAACTGACGAAGGGAATGGTCATGAACCAGCACGCGATACAAAACCTGACCTTGTTCGACCTGCTGGCGCGAAGCTGGCGTCGTCCGTCGGCGATCGCCGACCTGCGCTTCAGCGCCGATGGCTCGGCTGTCGCATGCACCAGCGTGGACGGAACGGTCGCCATAGCGGCGGTCGCGGACCAGGAGCCGCCGGAGTCGCGGATCAGGGTGAGCGGCGATCTCGGCCGGACGACGATCCGCCCGCGCGAGAAGCCACCGGCACCGTTGATCGCCACCGCTGCGTTGGGGGATGGAGACGTCCCGCTCGCCAGCTACCTCTCCTCCGGCTTCCTCGCTGGAACGGAGGCTGGCGAAGCGGTGCATCTGGCCGCGGACGGCAAGGTGATGGAGACGCTGGTCAAGATCGACGGGCCGGTCGTCGCCGTCGACCACAACCCCCGGACGGCCATAACAGCCGTCGCCAACCGGCAGGATGTCTTCCTGGCACGCGGCCAAGGCGATGCGGTACGACTGCGACACGATGCGACACCGTCCACGGATGCGCTTGCCTTTTCGCCAGACGGGCGGCGCCTAGCCTGCGGCCGGGATGATGGACTGTCGATCTGGGCGGTCGACGGCGATGCTACCCCGATGCGCGAGGTGTCTTTTTCGGCGCGCCCGGTGTCGATCCGCTGGAGTGGCGATGGCACATGGCTGGCCTGCGGGCTCGAAACAGGGGGCTTTGCCCTGGTCAGCATGACCGATGATCGCTGCGGCATCGTCGCGGGGTTTCCATCGCCGGTCCGGACACTGTGCTGGAGCATGCCGGAGCATGCGCTGTTTGCGTCGGGCGCCTTCCGGATCGCCGGCTGGTCGATGACCGCTCCGCCACTTGACGGCGACACCTCGGGCGCGCTGGAGACTGGCCGAGCCGGGCTGGTTCCGGTCGAGACAGTGGCTGCGCACCCGGAGAAAAAACTGATTGCGGCCGGCTATGCCAACGGCCGGATCACCATCGCCCAGATCGGCGCGCGAGACGAACTCCTCGTCAGGCCGCTGGGCAGCGCGGTGACCGCGCTTGCCTGGTCCGGCGACGGACGCCACCTAGCAGTGGGCGCAGTCGACGGCACCGCCGCGATCGTCACCTTTCCCGCGCAGATATTCAAATAGCAAAGGCAGGCCCGCATGCAAAAGGAGCACAGGATGCAAACCGAACCCACCCCCAAGGACGAGAGCAAGGACGAATTCTTCGAACGGCTCGCCAAGCTGTCGGAAGAAATGGTGGCCAAACACGGCAAGGATTTCAGTATGGGCGCATTGGTGCTTGCCGCCCGCTGGATTGCCGAAAACCGCGTCGGCCAGTTGAAGACCAACTAAACTCACGACCAATCAATGCGCTCGAAAAGCCAAAGCTCCGAAGGAGCTTCAGGCGGATTCGCCGTACAGGTTTTGCGCTGCGCTGGCTGTGTATGCCATTCCTTCAGATTGCGACTTACCCTGGTCGAGGCTCACCCAGGCGCGACTCAATCCAGCGCTCGCAAATGCAGCAGGTACCACCCTACAGTCGGTGCGCTGGCGATCGGCGCAGGTACCAGTTGCGCCGTAGTCATTGATGGCAGTGTCCATCACGGAGCGCATGGGGAGCCGGCCTGCGTTATGAGCGCACCACCAGAGGCACCAGACCCTCATGGCGGTGGTCGAGATAACACGCAACACGGTCGCCAATGCGCTCGAAGATGAGATCGACTTTCGCCTCGTCAATGGCCAGGTGGCGGATAACGATGTTGTCGATGCCGATCGGCAGCCGCGGGCGTTCGACGGTGATCTCGCGCTTCCAGCCGTCAACCCGGATGCCCAGGCAAGCCTGCAGCATCATGAAAGCGGAGCCAGCCGACCAGGCTTGCGGCAGGCAGGCGACCGGGTAGGCCACCGGTGAATCGCTGGCCGCACGCGTAAAGCCGCAGAACAGCTCTGGCAGCCGCATGTTGAAACGGACCGCCGCCTCGAACATACCGCTCATCAGCTTCACGACGCTGTCGCGTTCGTGATAGCGGGCGAGCCCGGAGGCGCAGAGCGCGGTGTCGTGCGGCCAGATCGAGCCATTATGATATGACATCGGGTTGAATGGGATCTCGTCGTCGGCCAGTGTGCGAACGCCCCAGCCACTATGAAGATGAGCAGAGAGCAACTGGCTGGCAAGTGCCTGCGCCCGTTCCGCCGACGGCAGCCCGACATAAAGCAGGTGACCGGCGTTGGACGTGCGGACCGCGCATTGCTTGCCTTCTCCGTCGATCGCCAAAGCATAGAAATCGCGGTCCGGCATCCAGAAATGCGTCTCGACCGCCTGACGGATCCTCTCTGCCAGGGCGCTCCAGTGCGCCGCCTTGGCGTCGTCGCCGCGCCTGACGGCCAGCGCCGCCATCCCTTGATATGCGGCGAAGGCATAACCTTGCACCTCGACCAATGCGATCGGCCCTTTGGGGATGGTGCCGTCGGCATGGAAGACGGCATCGGAACTGTCCTTCCAACCTTGGTTGAACAGACCTGTGTCGGCCGCCCTGTTGTAGGTTACGAAGCCTTCCCCGTTGCGGGCTCCGACCTCTTCCATCCAGGCAGTGGCAGCGCCCAGCGAGTCCCACATGCGATCCACAAACGCCTCGTCTCCGGTGCGATCGGCGTAGGACGAAGCCAGGTAGACATAGAGTGGCGTGGTGTCGACGCCGCCATAGTAGCGGCCGAACGGCAGCTCGCGCAGCACGGCCATTTCTCCCTTGCGGGTTTCATGCATGATTTTGCCGGGTTCGGCATCATCGAACACAGAGGTGTCGGTCGACTGATAGTGGGCAAGATAGGCCAGTACCCCACGGGCAAGCTCGGGATTGAGCCAGAGCATCTGCAAGGCGGAAATGACGCCATCGCGGCCGAAAGCCGTCGAAAACCACGGGATGCCGGCATAGGGGTATGGCCCCGTCTCCAGATCCGTCGTCAGCAGCGCGATGTCGGCGCGCGTGCGTGTCAGCCAGTCATTGAACACGCGGCCGGAGCTGAATACGGTGGCGCCCTGCCGGCGCTTTGAGCGCATGGCAAAGCGGGCGCGCGCGGCGGCCGCGCGGAAGCGATCACTGGAGGGGACAGCTTCGCTGTGACCGACCTCGAGGTACAGTGCCCTGCTGTCACGCCTTGCCACGAGAATGAGGAAATCGGCGTGGTTGGGATGCAGCTGATCGGGCTTGAACGAGAATGCGATGACCGATTGACGGGCCACATTGTCGAGGCCTTCATACCGGAAGGTGACGCTCGCCGCACCGACCAGCGCGTCATGGGCGCGACCACGGCGGCTGCGCGTGGTGCCGCGCACCTCGAACATGTCACGGAAATCGGCGTCGAAGTCGAGCCGAACCGGCAAGACCACCTCGCGCGCGGAGTAGTTGGTGAAGGTGATGCGTTCGAACATGCGGTCCTGCCAGATGAACCGCGTCCGGTCGATGTGGACGACGCCCGGCAACGCTTCGCTGCCATTCGGCCCGATAGTGGCCAGATTGGTGAGATTGGCGGTAAACAGGATGTTGTCTTGCGACAGCGAGGCGCCGAGCAGCGACAGCATCCGGCCGCCGATGAACAGACGGAAGCGCGACAGTACACGCGTGTCGTCGCGGAAAAGCCCGTCGCCGGTGCCGCGTATGTCGCCGTAGCTGTCTGAGACGACGAAGCAGTCCTCGTGCTTCAGCGCAAATTGCCGATGCGGCTCGCGCGGCGCCATCTCGTCGATCGCCGGGAGCGCCACGGCTGGATCAAGCTTGCGGTCTTCCAGTTGACTGGTCATGGTCAACCTCTCCTGTTCAGAAGCGGCCAAGTGGCTCAGGCGCTGATCCCTGCCGGCTAACGCCAGGCAGCCGAGCCCATCTCCCTGCTCCGTTAGCTAGATATAGTCATTATTGCGGTGTTTTTAGCGCGCCTGTTTCGAGAGCCAAGTGCTTTCGTTATGCCCTCCGAGAGCGAACGATAGATCGCCAAGCAGTCGCTGCACATGCGCCCGACCGTGAACCGCTCTTCAAAAGTTTGTCGAACCGAGGCATCTGAAAAATTGCAGCCTTGACGCGTTGTGCATTAGGTCGTTTGTTGCGGGGCGGGAAAGCCACGGGAGGAACCATGGAAGTCACCCTGGGGGCGGGCAGCCTCGCAGCGCGGTTCCACGTTTTCACGCCGATGACCGGCGAGGGCTGCCGCGCATGAATTCCGGAGCGATCCTCGAAGCGGCGGGATTGACTAAGGAATTTGGGGGCTTTGTCGCTGTCAACAATGTCAACCTGACGGTGGAGCGAGGATCGATCCACGCACTGATCGGCCCCAACGGCGCAGGCAAGACGACCCTGTTCAACTTGCTGACCAAATTCCTCCAGCCAACGCGCGGCGCGATCCGCTACCAGGGCCGCGACATCACCAGGATGCAGCCGGCCGACATCGCGCGGCTGGGCCTTGTGCGCTCCTTTCAGATATCGGCGGTGTTTCCGCACATGACGGCACTCGAGAATGTTCGCATCGCGCTGCAGCGCCGGCGCGGCGACAGTTTCGATTTCTGGCGCTCCGAAACAGTACTCTCCAAGTTCAACAGCGAGGGTGCGGCTCTTCTCGCCGATGTCGGCCTGACCGCGTTTTCAGATATCCGCGCCAGCGATCTGTCCTACGGCCGCAAGCGCGCCCTTGAAATCGCGACGACGCTGGCGTTGAACCCTGAAATGCTGCTTCTCGACGAGCCCATGGCCGGCATGGCGCAGGAAGACATCGAGCGCATCTCGGCGCTGATCCGGCGCATTGCCAAGAACCGCACCATTTTGATGGTTGAGCACAATCTGTCGGTCGTCGCCTCGCTGTCGAACCGCATCACCGTGCTCGCGCGCGGCAAAGTCCTCGCCGAAGGCGACTATGCTGCGGTTTCCAAGGATCCGCGCGTTATCGAAGCCTATATCGGGGCCGGACATGTCTGAAGTTGGACTTGCAAGCAGGCCGGCTGCTGGCCCCTCGGCGAGACCCCTGCTCCGCGTCGAAGGCCTGCAGGGCTGGTACGGCGAGAGCCATGTGCTTCACGGCGTCAGTTTCGAGGTCGGCGAAGGCGAAGTGGTGACGCTGCTCGGCCGCAATGGCGCCGGCAAGACGACGACGCTGAAGGCGATCATGGGAATTCTCTCCAGGCGCTCGGGCTCGGTCACCTACGAGGGTCGGGAGACGATCAAGCTGCCGTCGCGGTTGATCGCACAGATGGGCATCGCCTACTGCCCCGAGGAGCGGGCGATCTTTTCCAGCCTCTCTGTCGAGGAGAATTTGATGCTGCCGCCGCAGGTGCGCCCGGGCGGGCTCACCGTCGAGCAGATTTTCGAGCTCTTCCCGAACCTGAAGGAACGGCTTTCGAGCCAAGGCACCAAGCTCTCGGGCGGCGAACAGCAGATGCTCGCCATCGGCCGGATCTTGCGGACGGGCGCCAAGCTCTTGCTGCTCGACGAGCCGACCGAAGGGCTTGCACCGGTCATCGTGCAGCAGATCGGCCGCACCATTGCCCGGCTCAAGGACGAGGGATTCACGATCGTGCTCGTCGAACAGAATTTTCATTTCGCCGCGTTGGTCGCGGACCGTCACTATGTGGTGGAACAGGGGCGCGTGATCGACACCATCCCCAACCACGAACTCGACGCCAACATCGACAAGCTGCACGCCTATCTCGGCGTCTAGACAATCATCAACGGCGCGTTGCGCCGCAATCGGAGGGAAGTAGCGATGAAAAAAATGGGATTTGTCCTGGCTTCGACAGCGAGCCTGCTGCTGGCCGGCGCGGCCTACGCCACAGATGTCAAGATCGGCGTTCTGAATGACCGTTCGGGCATCTATGCTGACATCGCCGGCGAAGGCTCGGTCATCGCGGCCCAGATGGCGGTCGAAGACTTCAAGGCGACGGACAAGGGCATCAATGTGTCGATCGTCTCCGCCGACCACCAGAACAAGCCGGACGTCGGCTCGAACATCGCTCGCCAGTGGTACGACACCGAAAATGTCGATGTAATCGCCGACGTGCCAACCTCGTCGGTGGCGCTCGCCGTCAACGAGATCACCAAGGAGAAGAACAAGATCTTCCTCGCCTCAGGTCCGGCCTCGTCCGACCTCACCGGCAAAGCCTGTTCGCCCAACACCGTCCACTGGACCTACGACACCTGGGCGCTTGCCAACGGCACGGGCTCGGCCATGGTCGCACAGGGCGGCGATAGCTGGTTCTTCGTCACAGCCGACTACGCCTTCGGCCACGCGCTCGAGCGCGATACGACGGCGGTCGTCGAGGCATCGGGCGGCAAGGTTCTCGGCGCCGTCCGTCATCCTTTCCCCGGCCAGGATTTTTCGTCCTTCCTGCTGCAGGCGCAAGGGTCGGGCGCCAAGGTCGTCGGCCTCGCCAATGCCGGCGGCGACACGATCAACGCGGTCAAGCAGGCGTCGGAATTTGGCATCACGCAGGGTGGCCAGGCGCTCGCCGCCCTGCTGATGTTCATCAACGACGTGCATGCGCTTGGCCTCGAAGTGGCGCAAGGCCTCGTGCTCACCAGCGCGTTCTACTGGGACAAGAACGATCAAACGCGGGAGTTCTCTGCCCGTTTCCAGGAGCGGAACGCCGGACAAAAGCCTTCGATGATCGAGGCCGGAGTCTACGCTTCCGTCTTGCATTACCTTAAGGCCGTCGAGGCCGTCGGCGACAAGGATGCGGCCAAGGTAATGGCCAAAATGAAGGAAATGCCGACCGAGGATCCGCTGTTCGGCAAGGGCACCATCCGCGCCGACGGACGCAAGCTGCACGACATGTATCTGTTCCGCGTCAAGAAGCCGGACCAATCGAAGGCTCCATGGGACTATTTCGAGACGGTGGCCACCATTCCGGCCGACAAGGCGTTCCGCCCGCTCGCCGAAGGCGGCTGTTCGCTCGTCAAGTGAGCGAGCCTCGCCAACGATGCGCCGAACATCTCGGCGCGTCGTTTTGTCGGTAAGTCAGCTGGAGCGACCATGTTCGAACTGCTTGGAATTCCGCCACAGGTCCTGTTCGGGCAATTGCTGCTCGGGCTGATCAATGGCTCCTTCTATGCGGTTCTGAGCCTCGGGCTGGCGGTCATCTTCGGTCTCCTGAACATCATCAATTTCACGCATGGCGCCCAGTACATGCTGGGCGCCTTCGGCGCCTGGATGCTGCTCAATTATCTTGGCGTCGGTTACTGGTGGGCTGTGTTCATCGTCCCGCCGATTGTCGGCGTCACCGGCATCGTGCTTGAGCGCGTCCTGATCCGACGGCTCTATCACCTCGACCATCTCTACGGGCTGCTTCTCACTTTCGGCCTGGCGCTGATCATCGTCGGCTTCTTCCGCCAGTTTTTCGGCGTATCCGGCCTGCCGTACCCGCCGCCGCCGCTTCTGAACGGCGGGTACAATCTTGGCTTCATGTACCTGCCGAATTCGCGCGCCTGGGTGATCGTGGCTTCCCTCATCGTATGCCTCGCGACCTGGTTCATCATCGAAAAGACCCGGCTTGGCGCCTATCTCAGGGCTGCGACCGAGAACCCGACCATGGTCGGCGCGTTCGGCATCAACGTGCCGCTGCTGGTCACGCTCACCTATGGTTTCGGCGTCGCACTCGCGGGTTTCGCCGGCGTGCTCGCCGCGCCGATATATGCTGTCAATCCGAACATGGGGGCAGACCTGATCATTGTCGTCTTTGCCGTCGTCGTCATCGGCGGCATGGGCTCGATACTGGGCTCGATCCTCACCGGCTTCGGGCTTGGGCTGATCGAGGGCTTGACCCGCGTATTCTATCCGGAAGGCTCGGCGGTGGTGATCTTTGTCATCATGGCGCTCGTGCTGCTGGTCAAGCCCGCGGGTCTGTTTGGACGGAGTGTGTGATGACAACCGACACCAACCCGATCGCTATGGCGGCCATAACGTCCGTCGGCGCCGCGGGCATGCCCCGTCATCACCTTGCGATCTTCGCCGCGCTCTTCGTCTTCCTCGTCGCCGCGCCATTTCTGCTCTATCCGATCTTTGTCATGAAGGTGCTGTGCTTCGCGCTGTTTGCCTGCGCCTTCAACCTGTTGCTCGGCTTTGGCGGTCTCCTGTCCTTCGGCCACGCAGCCTATTTCGGCATGGCGAGCTACGTCTCGGCCCATGCGGCAAAGGTGTGGGGCCTGACGCCTGAACTTGCCATTATCGCGGGCACGCTGGTGGCAGCCGTGCTCGGTCTCGCCATCGGCTCCCTCGCCATTCGCCGCCACGGCATCTATTTCGCCATGGTGACGCTGGCTTTTGCGCAGATGATCTATTTCTTCTCGCTGCAGGCGGCGTTTACCGGCGGCGAGGACGGCATCCAGGCCGTGCCGCGCGGCCATCTGTTCGGGCTGATCGACCTGCGTTCGAGCGAAGTTCTCTATTTCTTCGTGCTCGCCATCTTCTTCGCCGGCATATTGCTGATCTATCGGATCATCCATTCGCCGTTTGGACAGGTGTTGAAGGCGATCCGCGAGAACGAGCCGCGCGCGATCTCGCTGGGCTATCGGGTCAACCGCTACAAGCTCGCCGTATTCGTGCTGTCGGCCACGCTCGCCGGCGTCGCCGGCGCAACCAAGGCCATCGTGTTCCAGTTGGCGTCGCTTACCGACGTCTACTGGACGATGTCCGGCGAAGTCGTGCTGATGACGCTGTTGGGCGGCATGGGCACGGTGTTCGGACCGATCGTCGGCGCGGCAGTCATCGTCACGATGCAGAACTACCTCGCGACATTCGGCGACTGGGTCACGATCGGCCAGGGCATCATCTTCGTTGTCGCGGTGCTGTCGTTCCGGGAAGGCATCGTTGGCGTCCTGGCAAAATGGATCCGAAAACCGCTCTGACCGGGTCGTGAAACCTAAATTTCGGATGATCCTGATCCACGGTCGACCAAGTGGGGCCGCAACGGACACGGGCGCACAGCGTGGTCAGCATCCTCAACTATGCAGGTTCCTCATTGGATGCGATAACCAGCAATTCGAACGTCACGCAGACGGGGTTAGCGCCGCGGCGAAGGCGGCCTGCGCTTATCTCACCGTCCATGCCGACCAGCGCGATGTCGAGCGTGCAACGACCGGAGCGCAGGGCGCCGTCCGTGACGAGAACTTCCGTCGCATAGGAGGAGACCGCCGAGCCGTCGTCGAAATCCGCGCCGACCAGGCTGCCGATGCCCTGGATCGCGGCGTGGTCAAAGCCGTGCCGTCGGCAGATGGCTTCGATCGCCTGGCCGATATCCTCGTTGGGCCTTACCGTGCAGATGGCTGCGCGGCGGCTGCGGCGCTCACCCAGGAGCGGAGCCCTGATCGGCGCGAAAAGGCGAAAATTCGTCTCGGCGTCGTCGCGCACGTCGAACAGCGCGCCCTCGATACCCCAGGCGGTGACCTCAACCGGCTCCGCCAAGCGCGAGTCGAGCGGCAGGAGATGGCCCATGTGGCGCACGCCGTCGGGGGTGCGCCAGATGCCATGGCAATGAAAAAATGGCCGCTCGTCGCGCCGGCCGGCGACGAGGCCCGCATCCTCGATGACCGTTATGCCTGCCGGTGCGAATGTATCGCTGTACCAGGCGGCGTGCGTGCCATCGGGAGAGGCGGCGGGGATGACGTAGCGCATTGGGTCAACCCGCGCGTTGCGCAGGCGGATATACCCGCCGCTGAACCCGGCGAGCGCGAGGGCCTGCGCCACGGCGTCATTGATCGCGCTGCCGGCTTCAAGCCGCAGCGTCAGCGGCTCTGCGGCGCAGGGCATCGCTGCAAAACGTTCCGGCGACATCGGGCCGGGATGGCGGATGCTGCGCATCGGAGCCATCTCAGGCGACAAGGCCGGCATGGATGAAGCCGCCATCGACGGCGAGAATCTGGCCGTTGATGTAGCTGGCCTCGTCTGAAATCAGGAAAGCCACCGCTCCCGCGATCTCGCGCGGCGTGCCGTAGCGGCGCTGCGGCACGCGATCCAACCACTGCCGACGGACATCCTCGGTGTGGACGGCCTGCGTCAACGGCGTTTCGATCGGCCCGGGTGCGATGGCGTTGACGCGGATGCCATCGACGCCGAGCTCATTGGCCATGACGAGCGTGAGCAGATTCTGGCCGCCTTTCGATGCGCCGTAGGCGCTGCGGCCCTTGTTGCCGCAAAGACCAGAAACAGAGCTGATATTGACAATCGCTCCCGGCAGCTTCCGTTCAAGCCAGTAGCGCGCCGCAGCCCGCGAGACGATGAACGTTCCGGTGAGGTTCACGTCGACAATGCGGCGGAAATCCTCGACGCTGGTCTCGACCGACGGCCGGTCCATCGCTATGCCGGCACAGTTCACGACTGCGGTGAGGCTGTGCGCGGCGGTGATCCGGCCAATGGCCTCGTCGACAGCCGCTTCGTCGACGACGTTGCAGACGATGCCGCGTTCCTCGCGCAGGCCGAGATCCGTGCAGGCCGAACCCAGCGCTGGCGCGGCGAGGTCGAGGAGGAAGACCTCGAAGCCGCGCTCGGTCAGCAAGCGCGCGGTCTCAAGGCCGATGCCCGATGCGCCGCCGGTGATCGCCACGGCGCGGCTTTGGTGGCTGCTGTTCATCGCCTGCTCCTCATGCCGGGAGCTTCGGCTCGGGCGGTCCCAACTCGCCGCGGCGCTCCAGCTCTTCGCGAATCAACTTCTTGGCGATCTTGCCATAGGCCGATTTGGGCATCGTCTCCCACCACACGAAGCGCTTGGGCATCTTGTAGCGGGCGAGCTTGCCTTCCAGCCAGCGCTCGATCGCGACCGTTTCGCGCACAACGCCGGCGCGTGCGACGCAAACCGCGACGCCGACCTCGCCCCAGACGGGATCGGGAATGCCGAGAACGGCGGCTTCGCTGATGTCGGGATGGAGCAGGATCTTCTCCTCGATCTCGCGCGGATAGATGTTGGAGCCGCCTGAGATATACATGTCGGACGAGCGGCCGGTGATGTAGACGAAGCCGTCCTCGGCCATGTGGCCCAGATCGCCGGTGCGGAACCAGCCGCTGCGGAACGCTGCGGCGTTGGCTTGCGGGTTGTCGTAATAGCCGGCGAAGACTGCAGGCCCGATCACGCAGATTTCGCCGGTTTCGCCCGGCGAGACGGCGTTGCCGGCGTCGTCCTGGATCTCGACCTGCATGGCTGTGCGCTCGAAACCGCAGGTTCCGATGCGCGCTTGCGGGCCATCCTCGACGGAATGATAGGAAGGAGGCTGCACAGTGATATTGCCCGTGACTTCCCCCAGGCCAAAATACTGGACCAGAACCGGCCCGAGCTTCTCGAGCGCCCGCTTCTGGTCGGCGCGGTACATCGGCGCACCGGCATAGATGACATAGCGCAACGAGGAATGGTCGAACCGGTCGACGCTGTCGTCCTCGATCAGCATCTTGAGGATGGTCGGCACGGTGAAGGCGTTGGTCACCCGCCATTCTTCGACCAGCGCCCAGACCGTCGGCACGTCGAGCTTGTCGGTTGGCAGCAGGATAGACTTGGCGCCGTGCGCCACCTGCACGAGTTGATGAATGCCGGCCCCATGCGACAGCGGCGCCACCACGATCGAGGCGTCGTCGCGCGTCGTGGCGGGCATCAGGTCGCACAAATGATTGGTGATGACAAAGCCCATCTGGCCATGCGTGAGCACGGCGGCCTTTGGCCGGCCGGTCGTGCCGGAGGTGAAGAAGAACCAGCAGGGATCGTCGCGATCGACGGCGACGCTGGCAACGGTCCGGCCGGCAAAACGGGCGGCGACGGCGTCGTAGTCATCGCCGAATTCGGCCGCGCCGATCGACAGGACGAAGTCGATCCCGGGGGCTGTTTCCCGGCAGGCAGCAGCATGAGCCGGGAAGCCCGCGCCGCAGATCAGGCCACGCGCGCCGCTCGCCTTGGCAAGGTAGGCGACTTCGTCCGGCGACTGGCGGTAGTTCGCCGGCACCCAGACGGCCCCGAGCCGGAAGCAGGCGAACATAGATTCGAACATCTGGTTGCAATTGGCCGACTGGACGAGGATTCGATCTCCCTTTGTCACGCCGAAGTCGTCGCGGAGTGCGGCGGCCATCGCGTTGACCCGCGCTTCCATCTCGCGCCATGTCCACTGCCGCTCGCGCCAGACGAAGCCGATGTCGTGCGGATTGCGGCGTGCCGCCTGGGTCAAAAAATGCGAGAGGTTCATGACGCGCGTGGAGGGAGGCGTCACGCCGCCTGCAGCCATGGTCATCACTTCGCGCGCCCCAGCGACGACACGTAGACGAAGATGGCGGCGACGTCGCAGGGCTCGACACCGGCATGAGCAGGCGTGGGCGCCGCTGCCGTCGCCATCAACTGCCCGGTGTTTTCCAATTCCGACTTTCCTAACGCGGAATGCGCCCGTCCGTCGGTGTGAGCCTCCGTCATTGTGACAACCTCCTGGTGCGCGGCTTTAAAGTGGGGTGCTCGCGCATATGCGCGCGCGAGGCAAACATCTGGGCAAGCCGTTCCTCGACGCGCTTTGCCTCCTGCATGAGATATCCGACGAGTTCGATTTGTCTTGCCGGCTGCATCCGGCTGTCGATCGCCGCGATCGACAGTGCGCCGACTGGCCGTGCGTCCGCGCTGCGAAGCACAACCCCGACGCCCCAGGAATTGGCGACGATGCGGCCGGGATTGAGCGAATAGCCGTTGGCGCGCGTCGTTTCGACGTCGCGCCGGATCTGCTCGACCGGGAGCATTGGGTAGTCGGATTTGAGCACCGCGTCATTGGCGGCCAGCACCGCTTCCACTTCCTCGTCGGGGAGTGCGGCGAGCATGGCGAGCGAGCCGGCGCCGACGCCCAGTGGATGCTCGAAGCCGGCCTGCAGCGCGTGGGTCCTGACCGGGTAGGTCCCTTCCTCGCGATAGAGGCAGACTGAATATGTGTCGCGGCGAACCGAGAGGAAGCTGGCATCTTCGGTCTTCTTCGAAAGGCGCAGCAGACTTTCCATCGAGACCTGAAGCAAGCCGAAACGTCGCGAGGCGAGGCTGCCCAGCACGTAGGCCTCCTCGCCGAGATAATAGCGCCGCGTCGTCTCGTCCTGCTCGATCATTCCCGCGCGCATCAGCGCGAGCAGCAGGCGGCGCGTTGTCGGCTTGTTGAGCCCACTTTCTTCGACGATATCGGAGAGCGAAACACCACGGTCGGCGTGCCGGCCGACCATCGAAAGAAGGCTGAGCGCCCGGTCGACGCTCTGCGAGCCGGTCTGATCGCGTTCCGGGGGCGCGATGTCCATGGTCAGCGGAGCTCGCAGACGGCGCAGCTTTGGCCGCCATCGACAGGCAGGCAAACGCCGGTGACGAAGCGCGCTTCCTCGGAGGCAAGAAACACGGCCGCCGCTGCGACGTCCCACGCTGTTCCCATCCTGCCCATCGGCACCATGGCGTTGCGGGCGGCCACCATCTCGTCGGCCGAACCGTATTGGCCGGAAATCTGCTTGTAGATCATCGGCGTATCGATCAGGCCCGGCATGACGCAGTTGGCGCGAATACCTTGCCGGGCATATTGCATGGCCAGCGCCACGGTGGCCTGGTTCACCGCGGCCTTGGCCGCATAATAGGCGAAATAAGGATAACCGACGTAGCGTATCGCGGCGAGTGACGAGATATTGACGATCGCACCGCCGCCGCCCTTGAGCATATGCGGCAACACCGCCTTGGCGGTGCGGTAGACCGGTCCGATATTGAGATCGAGGGCGGCCTGGAACGCGTCCTCATCGAGTTCAACTGGACCGCCCATATGGGTCACGCCGACATTGTTGTGCAGGATGTCGATGGCGCCGAACGCCTCCATTGCCGCCGCTGCTGCCAACTCGACTGAGGCCAGATTGGTCACGTCGGCCGACAACGCGATCGCCTGGTTGCCTTCGTCGCGGATGATCGCCGCGGTTTCAGCGGCGGCCGCCGCTGCGAGATCGACGCAGGCGACACGAGCGCCTTCGCGCGCGAAGGCGACCGCCGCTGCCTTGCCGTTGCCCCAGCCGGGTCCGGACGACCCCGCGCCGAAGACGATTGCGGATTTTCCCCTGAGCCGGTCGACCACCATCGAATTCCTTACAAAAATCGCGGCTGTTATCGGGCGGTTGAGCCACATGCCCTGCCCGCCCGGGAACTGCCCTGCACTCAGGTCAGGCTGGCGCCAACAGCCTTTTCCAGGATGGCCCAGGCTTCGTCGCCGTATTTGCCCTTCCACTCGGAGTAGAAGCCGGCGTCCTTCAGCGTCTGCCGGAATGGGGCCGCATCCGGATGGTTGATCTTCATGCCCTTGGCGGCGAGCTCCTGCTCAAGCGTGGCATTGAGCTTGGCGACGTCCTCGCGCTCCTTCACGCCGGCCTCGTTGAGGTTCCTAGCGACGATCTCGCGCATGTCCTGCGGCATCGCCTCCCAGGCCCGCTTGTTGGCGAGGAACCAGAAGCCGTCCCACATGTGGTTGGTGACCGAGCAGAACTGCTGCACCTCGTAGAGCTTGGCCGTGGAGATGATGGCGAACGGGTTTTCCTGCCCGTCGACGATCTTCGTCTGCAGCGCCGAATACACTTCGGCGAAGTTGATGCTGGCCGGCGCCGACCTGAAGGCGGTGAACATCGAGGTCCAGAGCGGGCTGACCGGAACACGAATCTTGAAGCCTTCGAGGTTCGCGGGCGTCTCGATCGGGCCGACGGAACTGGTGATCTGGCGGAAGCCGTTGTCCCAGATCTTTTCCATGACGACCAGGTTCGATTTCTCGATCTCGCCGCGCACATATTTGCCGAGGTCGCCATCCATCGCCGCCCACACCGCGTGGTAGTCCGAGAAGGCAAAGCCGATGCCGCTGATCGAGGCATTGGCGACGAGCGTGGAAAGGATCAGCGGCGACAGCGTGAAGAATTCGACGCCGCCCGAGCGAACCTGGCTCAGCATGTCGGTGTCGGCGCCGAGCTGGTTGCTGGGGAATATCTGGATGGCGACGCGGCCGCCGCTCTCCTCGCGGATTTTCTCGACGGCTTCCTGCGCGCGCAGGTTCATCGGGTGGGTGAGCGGCAGGTTGTTGGCGTATTTGTAGTTGAACTCCGCCGCCTGCGCCCCGGCGTAGCGAATGGTGCTCACGAGCGGGATGGATGCGGCTGCGCCAATCATCAAGCTGCGGCGGGTGATGGTCATCGTGTTTCCTCCTGGTTGAATCCGAGTGGCTAGAGATAGGCTACCGACAGCGCCGGGACGGCGGCGATCAGCAACAGGCCGGCAAGCAACGCACCGAGGTAGGGCCAGATGGCGCTCATGGCCTCGTCGGGCGAGACGTCGCCGATCTTGCAGGCGATGTAGAAGCCGATGCCGATAGGCGGGGCCATGAGCCCGATGTTCATCGCCGTCACGACGACCATCGAATAGTGCACGTCGTTGATGCCCAGCCGAGCGGCGATCGGAAACATGATCGGCGCCATCAGAACGATCGCTGGCAGACCTTCAAGGACGCAGCCGAGAACCATGAAGACGGCGATGGTGACGAGCATGAAGGAGAACCAGCCTCCCGGCAGGTCAGTCATGTAGATGGCCAGTTGGTTGGCGAAGCCGGTTTGCGTCAGCGCCCAGGCCATTGCCGAGGCGGTGCCGAGAATGAGCAGGATGGCGCCGGACAGCGCCGCCGTCTCGACCAGCATGGCGTAGAATTTCTTCGCGCCGATGCCTCCATAAAACAACGCGCCGATGACCAGCGCATAGAGCACGGCGATTGTGGAAACCTCGGTGGCGGTGGCGACGCCGCCGCCGACGGCGCCGCGGATCAGGAAGGGAAGCACCAGTGCGGGGGCG
Source organism: Mesorhizobium sp. WSM2561 (assembly GCF_000513915.1). Lineage (NCBI taxonomy): Bacteria > Pseudomonadati > Pseudomonadota > Alphaproteobacteria > Hyphomicrobiales > Phyllobacteriaceae > Mesorhizobium > Mesorhizobium sp. WSM2561. The sequence goes on along the minus strand of NZ_KI911325.1, from coordinate 147,936 downwards.
GAGAGGAGCAACGTCTTCCAGACGAGCGAGAACGGAGCGCGATGGACGCCTTCCATGCTTTCGCCCGAAGCCTTCCAGCGCGCGAGCACCGCAAGGACGAGCAACAGAACCACGGCGATGACGAAGCCGCTGGTGAAAAGCGCGGCGATCGAAACGCCGGCGACCGAGCCGAGCACAATCAGCACGATCGACGGCGGCACCGTATCGGCCATCGCAGCGCCGGTTGCGAGCAACGCGATCATCTCCTTGGGCTTGTGGCCGCGACGCTTCATTTCGGGGAAAAGTGCCGGAGCGACCGTCGCCATGTCGGAAACCTTCGAACCGGAAATGCCCGAGACGAGGAACATGGAGCCCAGCAGCACGTAAGACATGCCGGCCTTCACATGGCCGAGCAGCGACGCCATGAACTCGACGATCGCCTTGCCCATGCCTGTCGCGTCGAGCACACAGCCGAGCAGAACGAAGATCGGCACCGACAGCAGGATGAGGCTCGACATCCCCTCGTCGATGCGGCCGACAAGCACGATCATCGGCACGTGCGTGCTGAAGGCGATGAAGGCGATCGTGCCGACGCCGAAACAGAAAGCGATCGGCACGCCGAGCAGAAGGCAGACCGCCACCACGCCGACGAGAAAGATGACGATGTTGGCGTAGCCGAGCGTGAGGAACAATGGCGAAAGCCGCCAGCCGACCACGGCCAGTGCGGCAATGACTGCGACAGCGGCGGCCAGGTTGGCGAGCGTCGCTGCGCGGATCGCGTGGCCCACGGCGATAACCGACATCAATGCCAGCCCGGCGACAATTGCCGAGGCGCGGAAGCTCATCGGAATGTTGAGCGCCGCCGAGGTGACGTACCACTCTTCCTGTACATACTGGCTTGCCGGCACGATCAGCGCGAGCAGCACGGTCGCCACCACGAGCAAAGCGAGGGCGTCCACGAAGTGGCGGCCGCGCTCGGGGATCAGGTTGAGGAAGATGGTAAGACGCAGATGCTCGTTGCGGTCGATGGCAATCGCCGAGCCGAGCATGGCGAGCCAGAGAAAGGAGATGGAGGCGGCCTCATCGATCCAGACGATCGGCAGCGATAGCACGTAGCGCGAGATGACGCCGGCGAGCAGCAGACCGATGACGAAGAGGAGCAGGATCGAGGCCACCGCCTCGACCGGCCACATCAGCCGCGACCCTGGCCGCGCATCCAGCACCTCGGCCGGCGTATCGACGATCATCGTGTTGTTGCTGGCGGCTGCCATGCTTCAAGCTCCTCCGCTCGGACCAGGCAACAACGCCTGCTCACGCCGAAATCGGGAACGAAGCGATCTCCTCCCGCTCATTCCAGATTTTCGCATACAGGTCTATATCATGGACCAATTATTTCGCATAACCGATTTTTGCCATCCAATCGGCTGTATATCAGCGACTTGCGGCGAAAATTCGATCCATATTGTGGATCGATGTCGCTAGTCGCGACTGTTTATGGTTGCAGCAAGACATGCAGCGGCGCAAGGGCGATCTCTCGATCACGCGCAATCGAGAAGCCAGGTATCATCGAATTCCATGCCCGCAGTGGCTGCTTCGCACGAGACGATCACTGTCGTTTGCGCGGCACGCGCGTGTGCAAGAACGGCCGCAAGCAAGTCCCGGTCCTTGCAGACATCGATGTCGTCGATAAGGAGCACGGCCGCTGATCGGACCAGCGCTCGTGCGGCACGGATTCGGGCGGCCTGCATTGCACTGACGCGAGCAGGCTCCAGTCGCCTTTGGCTGCTGTCTGGAGGTCCATCGACTGCCAGGCCGCACAGCGAGGCCGTGGCGATTATCTCTTCCTGCGAGGTCGCTGAGGGCGCTCCCAGGGCAATATTGTCGACCATCGTTGCCCGCACCAACGGGATCGCCGGCGACAAAAGGGTGATTGCCCGGCGCCGGTCGCGCTGCGAAATCTTGTTGACGGGGATGTCATCAAGGAAAACCGCCAGGCCGCTGTTTTCCTCAAAACCTGCGATGCTGGAAAAAAGCGCGCTGCGTGCTTCAGGCGTATCACCGCCAAGCAGGATCGAGGCGCCGGGCGCGGCCTCCAGCACTTTTGACGGCGTGCCGTTTCGGCAATGAAATTCGATGCGCAGCCGCCGGCCTGACGTCGAGCGCGGCAGGGGAATTGGACTCACAGGATCCGCAAGCACCGGCCTTGCCAGGATGGAGGCAATCCGGCGGCGGGACTCGACATAGGCAAGCCGATAATCGGCGGCGCGAGCGAGGTCGGAAAGCTGGCCAACCGTCAGTCCGGCGAGGAGCAATAGCGTGCTGAGATCGCCAACGAGAATCGCCGGGCGGCCCGAAAACGCATAGGCCACGAGGATAACGACGATCACGGGCATGACGAAGTCGCTGGACGCGCGCGCAGCCCCCGACCACCCTGCCCGGCGAACGAGCCACATGTTGAGCGCTTCCGACATCCGGTCGATCTTGCGTGTGGACGTTCCGCTTTTGCCGAAATGGGCAAACGCCGCCCGGGCGACAACGATGTCGCCGAGACGGCCGGCAAGCCGTCCCCGCCTCCGCCGGCTTTCGCGGATGGCCCGGTGAAGAAACGGCAGGGCAACAAGACAGACGATCGACCAGGCAAGAACGCCGCAAAGCAGGAACGGCGCAACCCCCGGGGCAAGCCAGAAGGCGCCAAGCACGATGAGAACGACGGAAGGACCCGCAACAAAGAGGGAAGCGACGCCGTCGGCCAGCCAGGATCTGATGGCGGAGAGGTCGGTGACGAGGCGGGTCATTACCAGGCCGAGACCGGTCCGGCCGGCGCCAGGCGGCAACGCGAAGAGCTGCTCGACCAGCAGTTTGCGGACCTCGCGCACATAGTCCAGTGCAAAAGCTGCCCCCTGTCGGCGCTGCATCACCCCGAGTGCGAAGAGCGCGATGCCGAGCGAAAGGCTGGCCACGATCAGCCTGCCCTGCCCGAGCGGCTGCGGTTTCCCGGAAACCGCCGCACCGACGATGGCGACAAGAGCGAGCGACGTGGCGGCCTTGGCAAAGCCGATGGCGACAAGAACCGCAAGGGCGACCAGTCGCGTGCCGATCAGGATTCCTGGTAGAGGCATTGTGCACCTCCAGCGATCACCATCAGGCGCGGGTTCAATATCCCTGAGACTATGCTTGCCGCGGTCGCCGGATCGGTGAGTTCCTTGACGCCATAGACAGGGACGTTGGCAGCGCCTGCTTCCCGGCGCGCCAGCGGCGAGCATGTCAGGAGCCCGCTGAGCCCGAGCACGTCGTATCCAAGCTCGCGCAGCCTTTCGCAGCCCGCCACCGCGCCCATCGCATCGCCTGCGGCAAACAGCACGCCGCCGGTCAGCTCGCGGAATTTCGGGGACTTTGCCAGCGCGGCCGTCTCGGACTGGAATAGCCCATCCGCGACCTCCAGAACCGCGATCTCCGCCCCGGTGGCGGCAAGAGAATGCAGCAAATGCTGCGCGCCCTCGACGATGGCATCGATTGGGGCAAGATAGGTCGTGGCAAAGCCGGCATCAGTAAAATCAAGAGCGGCGCATGCTCCGGCATCCATCATCGACCAGAGATCATTGCCGGCTCCGGTTCCGGTCACCTTTGCCGCACCAACTGAGAAACCTGCCCTGGTCAAACCACGCACGAGGCTTGCAGCTGTTGTCGTCTTGCCCGAATTCATCGACGTTCCGAAGACAACGATTGTCGGCGGGGTGAGCCGCGCCGGCTGCGGCGCGACCGCAAAGTCTGCAACGTTCAGAACGCGGCCGCATGAGTTGGTGACGAGGCCGAGCGGCACGATCGCAGTCGGAGACATGGTCTTGTCGTGCCATGCCAACGCCCGCGAAGCCACTCCGCCTGCCGCCACCATATGGCACGGCCCGAGATCTGCCGGCACGATCGCCTCGAACTGATCAGGGGCGTAGCGGTTGCCGTAGGCCAGGACGACTTCGTCCGTCGCGGCAAGTGCCGCCTTGCGTCCCGAGGGCAGCTCGACCGACTTGTGGTGACCGAGCGCCTCGATCCGCGCGAGCACCAGGTCGCCTGCCTTCGGTTCGGCAGGAGGCGAAAGCAACATCCGCATGCGCTCAGTGGGAATTCGGCGGGTCGTGAAAGCCCGCTTGGCCTTCGCGATGCGTTCGCAGTCAAGAATTTCCATTGTGGTCTCTCCGGTCACCAAGGGGGCGCTGTTACCTTGGGGGAGAACGCGGTTGAACCAGGATTATTCTCGGTGGAGTTGCAATTCTTTTCGCCACGATGGCGTAGACCCAAGCCGCGGGGCCTACGCACACATGTTCTCGGGCAGGCGGGCTGTTCAGGCGCCCGGTGCGATCAGTTTCAGCGATGGAAAATAGGTGCGGTAGCGGCCAACGTCGCGGGTGAGCAGCGGCAGTCCATTGACGGCCGCATGGGCGCCAATGAAGAAGTCAGGCAGCACGCCAGTGCGCGATCCGCCCGATTTGCGATACTGCGTAAAGACCTTTCCGGCGAGGAACAGTGCTGCCCGGGGCATCGGAGCCATTTGGAGACCGGCTTCGTCAAGAAACGCGTCTCGATGCGGTCATAGCGGACGGCAAGTTCGGCATAGACCGCATCGTTGATCAACAACGGCGATCGAGGCTTGCCGCCTCAAGCCGGGCGATCGACCAATCCGCCCAGTTCGCATCGTCCGTGACAAGATCGAGCAAAACGTTGGTGTCGACCAGCGTCACGCGTCGCCACGCGTCAGTGCCATGATCGCGTCGGTGTCGAGGCCCTTGCCGGCATGGCCGCGCAATTTCGCGAAGCGGCTCGCGGGCTGCTTCTTGTCACTACGCACAATCACCACATTGCCGTCATCGGTGCGGCGGAAATCAACCTTGCTGCCCGGAACGATTCCGAGCAGGTCACGGACCGGCTTCGGGATGGTCACCTGTCCTTTGGCTGTGACTGTGTTGGTCATCTCATCTTGCACCTTGGTAATACCCATTTTCCACAAGGTATTACCATGTCAGCCGAATTTCAACCTCCGCAAACGGCTGCCAAAGCCATGATTTTGTGACTTGTTTTCCCAGGCGCCTGTCGACGTCGTAATCCGCAGGCACGCACCCTATCTACGCCGCATGAATGACATCACGAACAGACGCGCGCTTCTACTCATCAATCCAAAGGCACGACGCGGGCAGGAATCTCTCGCACCGGTCGTCGAGCGGCTGGAAACCGGAGGGCTCCGCGTCAGCGTCGAGACATTTGAGGCACTGCCCGAGATAGCACGCGACATCGTGCGCCTTCGCCATAGGGCCGATCTTGTGATCGTGTGCGGCGGCGATGGCTCGGTGTCCTCGGCGGCGGTCGCGGTCATGGAAAGCGGGCTGCCGATGGGCATCATTCCGATGGGGACGGCGAACGATCTGGCGCGCACCCTCGAGATACCGTTGGATCTTGGGAAGGCGGCCGACGTGATAGTAGAGGGCGGACGACGTCTGATCGATATCGGGACCGTCAATGGTCACGCCTTCTTCAACGTCGCGAGCATCGGCCTCAGCACCGATCTTGCCCAGGGGCTGGATCCGGCGCTGAAGAAGCGTTTCGGCAGGTTTGGCTATGCCTTGGCGGCCATGAAAGTGTTGACCAAGGCCCGCCACTTTGAAGCAAGGATTACCGAAAAGGGCGCAACGACCGAAGTCGAGACCTACCAGATAGCGGTCGGCAACGGCCGCCACTATGGCGGCGGCAACGTCGTCGAGGAGACCGCGGAGATCGATGACGGCCATCTCGACCTGTACAGCCTGGAAATGACGAATCTCTGGAAAATGGCGCTCTTGTTGCGCTCGTTCCGCTCCGGCACGCACGGCGCCTGGAGCGAGGTTCGCACGGCCAGATGCGTCGAGTTCGACATCGAGACGAAAAGGCCGATGCCGGTGAACACTGACGGTGAGATCGTCACCTCGACCCCGGCGCATTTCAAGGTCCACCCGAAGGCAATTTCGGTGTTCGCGCCTGCCGTGGCGCGCATACAGCCCCGCACAAAGGTGCTTGGTGACGCGGTCAGCGCAAACGGCGGCTAGACTGGCGATCAAGCGCGCGTCGAATAAACCCAACTGCCTGCGGTCATCTCTCGATCAGGAGTCGGCGCTCTGGAAGAAGGACGCGGGCTGATCTGGCAACAGCAACATAGCCTTCCGGGCATGTCTTCGATCATTGCTTGACGAACGCGCCCGTGTAGGTCTGACCGGCAAGCCTGACGGTTCCCGCCAGGGTTCTGTCGGGCCGCATGACAAAACTGACGTCTGCGCCATTCGGCAGGCGCTCGAGCTTCAACGTAGTCCCCACAATTCTTCCAGTGCCGGCGGCCTCTCCTGGATGGTTGTCGCCCAGAGTTCCCCACGCATAGGTGACCGTCACCTTGCCATTGGAAGAAATCGTCTGAACAGCAAGTTTGGCGTCATACATCCCATCCAATCGTCCGGCCCATAGACCCGAAAAAGCAGCATATTTTGTCGGGACGGTCTTGGCAGGGGGAGTGACCGCCACGGATTGATCAATAATTGCCGAGCCGGAAGGAACAGCGGCAGGATCCGAGGCGGTTTGGGCAGGAATGGGTCCAGGTTCTAACGCAGGTTCGACAGTGGGTCGCGGCGTTTCAGGAGCCGATTGGCACGCGGTTATGGCAAGCGCCGCGAAGCCAAGCATTGCGTTGCACATTCGGCGTGCCATCATCTGGTGCCCCGGCCATCTCTGAATCTAGCGCAGGCTAACCTTATCGCGCGTTTTCATGACCTCTGTCTACCCAAGGTATCTCGTACGACAGTGGCTCGTCGAGGGACGTGCAGCGGTCGTAAGCGAACGCCTCCATTCCTCGCCCAAATAGCCGCCATGGTGATAGCAAATATTTTTGATTCAAGGATTTACGCCAGAATTCTGATCTATTTTCCAGGTTTGGCTTTCGACCGCAGATGCCTCAGGCTGCTATCGACGCAGTCGCTGCCGTTTCGGCGGCAACGCCGTCCACCATGACATGACCGATGCCCCGCGAGCAGCGCTCGATCCTCGCCTCGACGCGGTACACATCACGCAAGAGTGCCGGCGTAACGACCTCTTCCGGCGTGCCGCAGGCGATCATCCGGCCCTCGGCGATGACGATGCATTTGTCGGCGAAGCGCAGGGCCTGATTGAGGTCGTGAATTGCGATCAGCACTGCGATCCCGTGCTTGCGCGCAAGCCCGCGCATGAAGGTCAGCACCTCGACCTGCCGGTGCAAGTCAAGCGCGGACGTCGGCTCGTCCATCAGCAGGATTTCAGGTTCGCGAGCCAGGGTCTGGGCGATGCTTACCACCTGCCTTTGCCCCCCGCTCAATTCTCCGACGTTGCGAAAGGCAAGATCCGAGATGCTGAGCGCGGCCAGGATGCCGTCTATGAGTGCGAGGTCGCCGTCGCTGACCGACCAGGCCGAGCCCTGCTTGCGGGCGAGCAGGATCGATTCATAGACGGTCAGCACCGCGTTGGCTGCCGTATCCTGCGGCATATAGCAGATGCCGTCCGGCCCCTTCACCGCTCCCTCGAGGCAGACGCGTCCCGGGCCCTTCAGAAGTCCTGCGATGCGCTTGAACAGCGTCGACTTCCCCGCTGCGTTGGGTCCGATCACGGCGACAACCTCGCCACCCCGGAAAATGGGAGTTGAAACATCCGAAAGGACGAGCCGTGGCCCGTGGAAGGCGCCGAGACCATCGAGCCTGATCGTTACCATGAGCGCCTCACATTCGAGAGGATCAGCGAGATGAAGAAGGGAATGCCGATAAGCGAGGTGACGATGCCGATCGGGAAGATCGTGCCTGGAACGAGCGACTTGCTGGCAACCGAACTCGCCGAAAGGATGAGCGCCCCCGAAAGCGCCGAGGCGGGCAGGAAGAAGCGCTGATCTTCTCCAATCAGCATGCGGGCGATGTGCGGACCGACAAGCCCGATGAAGCCGATCGTGCCGACGAAGGCGACGGGAATGGCAGCAAGGAGGCTCACCATCATCATGGTTTCGAGCCTGAGGCGTGCGACCTTGACGCCAAAGCTCGCGGCCTTGTCTTCGCCTAGCCGCAGCGCCGTCAGCGCCCAGGCGCGGCGCACGAATATCGGAAGTGTTGCGAGAAGGATGAGGCTGGTGATGATGAGCTTGGGCCAAGTGGCTTTGGTGAGGCTTCCCATCGTCCAGAACACGACCGCGGCGAGCGCCTGCTCGGAGGAAAGATACTGGACGAGCGACAGCAGCGCATTGAAGGTGAATACGAGCGCGATGCCGAGAAGCACGATGGTTTCGACCGTCACGCCGCGCTTGAGGCTCAGAAGGTGGATGACGAGCGCGGTCAGCATCGCCACCACGAAGGCGTTGAGCGGCACGATATATTCGATCGCGGCCGGGATCAGCGCGACGCCGAAGGCGAGAGCGAGTGCTGCGCCAAAGCTGGCCGCCGCCGAAATGCCGAGCGTGAACGGGCTGGCGAGCGGATTGTTGAGGATGGTCTGCATCTGCGCACCGGCGACCGACAGTGCTGCGCCGACGACCACTGCCATCAGCGCGATGGGAAGCCGGATGTCCCACAACACGACGCGCACCTGAAGCGGCACACTGCCGGGAGAAACCAGGGCGAGCACCACCTGGTCGAGGCTATAGCTTGCGGGCCCGAGCGCGAGGTCGATGCAGAGGCTCAGCAGCAGCGCCAGGGCGAGCCCCGCCAGGATCAGCTGCTTGCGCAGGACAAGGGCGCGGTAGAGCCCGCGCCCTTGCTTGGCTGACAGTGCGGCCGGTTCACTGCTCATCGGAGAGCGAGACCCAATGGCCAGGCCTGTACCCGACCGGCAGGAACTTCTCGTGCAACTCCTTGAAGGTGGCCTCGGCGTCGAGATCGGCGAACAGGTCGGGATGCAGCCATTTGGCCATCTGCTGTATGGCGACGAACTGATAGGGGCTGTTGTAGAACTGGTGCCAGATCGCGTGGACCTGCCCGTTCTCCACCGCCTTGATGCCGGTTAGCGCGGGCCGCTCGGTCAGGCCCTTGAGTTTCTTCAGTGCCGCCGCTTCGTCGGCGCCGGGACCGACGCCGACCCATTTTCCGCCCGGCACGTAGGCCTCCCAATTGCCGCCCGTCACAATCACCTGGTCGGGATCGCTGGCGATGATCTGTTCGGGATTGAGCGCGCCAAACGTGCCCGGGATCAGGTCGGCCGCGATATTGGCCCCGCCGGCCATGTCGACGAACTTGCCGAAATTGTCGTTGCCGAAGCTCATGCAGCAATCATCGGAATAGCCCCCGGCGCGATCGATGAACACGGTCGGGCGCTTCGGATTCTTCTCGGCGATCACATCGGTGACGCGCGCGATCTGGGCCGCGCGGTAGGCGATGAACGCCTCGGCCCGCTGTTCCTGGCCAAGCAGCTTGCCGATCAGGCGCATGCTCGGCTCGGTGTTGGTGAAGGGTTGCTCGCGGAAATCGACATAGACCACCGGAATGCCGACGGCGGCGAGCTTCTCGATATATTGCGCGTCCTCGGTTGCCTGCTTGGACTCGATGTTCATGATCATCACGTCCGGGTCAAGCGCGATGGCCTGCTCGATGTCGAAGGTGCCGTCCTTGAAACCGCCGAAGGTCGGTATCGCCGCCATCGACGGGAATTTTTCCAGATAGACGGCGTAATTGTCGGGATCGGCCTGGGAGAAATCCTCGCGCCAGCCAACGATGCGCTTGAAAGGGTTGTCGGTATCGAGCGCGGCGATCAGGTAGATCTGCCGGCCTTCGCCGAGGATGACCTTCTCGACCGGCGTCTTCACCTCGACCTTGCGGCCGGCAATGTCGGTGACGGTCTCGGCGCGCGCGCCTGGGGCAAGCGGCATCAAGGCCGCGAGCGCGACCGCGGCCGCAAATATCGATTTCAAAATCATTGGGCTCTCGCAATTCAGTTGCCGGCCCCGCTTATGAAACATGAATTGTATAATCAAGAATTTTCTTTTAGAGCAATTCCAATGTAGCCGCTTTGGGGAGTGCGTTTCGGGCGATGACGGCTCACGCAAACTATTCGCTGCGCGACGAGATTCGGGACTATTGGTCCGACCGCGCCGAGACATTCGACCTGCAGGTCGGCCACGAGATTTTTTCCGAGCAGGAGCGTGCCGCCTGGCACGCGCTCATAACCAGGCACCTTGGGCCAGGCGCCGGGCGGGCGTCCCTGGATCTCGCCTGCGGGACAGGCGTCATTTCGCATCTGATGCACGATCTGGGCTTTGTGGTGACAGGCCTCGACTGGTCGGAAGCCATGCTCACCAAGGCGCGCGCCAAGGCACAAGAACGCTCCGCCGATATCCGCTTCACCGTGAGGGATGCCGAACGCACGCTCGAGGACAGGGCGAGCTACGATGTCATCGTCACCCGTCACCTGGTCTGGACGCTGCTGGATCCGAAGGCGGCCTTTGCCGAATGGTTCTCGCTGCTGAAGCCCGGCGGCAGGCTGCTGGTCATCGATGGCGATTTTGTCAGCCGCAACTGGGCGACGCGTATGCGGGAACTTTGGGAGAAGCTCACGGCTGGCACGTCCCGGGTCTCGGACAATGACGGCGCCGCCATGGCCAGACGTCATCAGAACATTCTTGCCCGTGTCTATTTCTCAGACGGCGCACGAGCGGAAGAGATAGTTCGCTTGCTGGCCGAAGCCGGGTTCGAGCAGCCGGTCGTGGACTGGAAACTGGGCGCGATCCATCGCGCCCAGGCTCGACGGATGAGTTGGCCCAAGGCGCTCGAACGCGCCACTCAACACCGCTTCGCGATCTGCGCGAAAAAGCCGCAGTAACACCTCGGCGCTGCCGGAATCGGTCGCTCCATGCCACCTTAAAAGGCCACCACCCGCGGCCGTCCCTCCCAAGCCGTCATGTGGACGAAGCATGGTCGTTATCTTCGGTTATCCGCGTACGCGCCTTTTTTAGCTTTACTCCAAGATGCGTATAAGATTGGAATATACGCGAATACGTATATTTCCGATCTATACGTCTTCGCGTATATTCTCTATTGGAGGCGCTCCATGACCGAGCAAATCGCCCGAACGGAAAAACAGCTCGGCGCCATTGTACGCCGCGTCCGCAAACAGGCCAGCCTTACCCAAGGCGGACTGGGGGATCGCATTCACCTGCGCCAGGGAACAGTTTCACGCCTCGAGGCCGGAGAGCCCGCGGTCCAACTGCGGACGCTGATGGCCGCGCTCTCGGCGCTCGACCTGGAAATCGTCATCCGCCCGCGCACCAAGGGCAGCGCCGCCGACATCGAGGACCTGTTCTGATGGGACGCCCGCGCGGCCGCGCTCCACTAGATGCGCCACCGCGGATTATTTCTCCTGGTTGGCGTCCTGCAGGATCATCTCCGATGCCTTCTCCGCGATCATGACCACTGGAGAGTTGGTGTTGCCGGAAACGATCGTCGGCATGATCGAAGCATCGATGACGCGCAGGCCAGAAATGCCGTGCACCCGCAGCCGGCCGTCGACCACTGCCGTCGAGCCTGAGCCCATCTTGCAGGTGCCGACCGGGTGGAAAATCGTCGTGCCGATATCGCCGGCCTTGCGGACGAGTTCTTCGTCGCTTTCATAATGTGCACCGGGCAGCATTTCCTCAGGCGCGAAACGGGCAATGGCGCGCGCCTTCATCAAGCGGCGGACGTGGCGGAGCGATGCCACAGCCACGGTCCTGTCTCCCTCGGTAGACAAATAGTTCGGCCGGATCTTCGGAGCCGCCTGCGGATCGGACGCCTCCATGTGGACGGTGCCGCGGCTTTCCGGTCTGAGATTGCAGACCGAAACCGTGACCGCGGGGAAGCGATGCAGCGGCTCGCCCAGCCGGTCAGTGCTCAACGGCTGGACATGGTATTCGAGATCGGGCGTCTCCAGGCGTGGGTCGCTCCTGGCGAAGATACCAAGCTGGCTCGGCGCCATCGACAGCGGTCCGCTGCGACGGATGGCGTATTCGACGCCCATGGCCGCGCGGCTGAACAGATTGTGGTAGTGCTGGTTTAGCGTCGAGGCGTTGGCGACCTTGAAGACTGTGCGGATCTGCAAATGATCCTGCAGGTTCTCGCCGACGCCTTCCAGCGCGTGGCGAACCGGGATTCCTGCTGCGCCAAGCACGGCAGGTCGGCCGACGCCGGAAAGCTCGAGCAGCTTCGGCGAATTGATCGCACCGGCGGCAAGGATCGTCCCGCCTGCCCGCGCTCGATGCAGTTGGCCGCCCATGCGGAAGACGACGCCGGTGACGCAAGCTCCGTCGAAATCCAGCGTCTCGGTCTCGGCGCCGGTGACGACGCGCAAATTCGGCCGTCGCAGCGCGCTGCGCAGGAACGCCTTCGAGGTATTCCAGCGCACGCCTTTCCTCTGGTTGACCTCGAAATAGCCCGACCCTTCGTTGGTCCCGCCGTTGAAGTCCTCGGTCCGGGGGATGCCGAGTTCCTCGGCAGCATCGCGGAAGGCATCGAGGATCGGCCACGACAGGCGCTGGCGCTCGACGCGCCATTCGCCACCGGCGCCGTGAAGGTCGTTGGGGCCACCAAAATGGTCCTCGGACTTGCGGAAATACGGAAGCACGTCATCCCAGCCCCAACCGAGATTTCCGGCTTGCCGCCAGCCATCATAGTCGGCCGCCTGGCCGCGCATGTAGATCATGCCGTTGATCGATGAGCAGCCGCCCAGAAGCTTGCCGCGCGGATAGTTGAGCGCACGACCGTTCAGCCCGGGCTCCGGCTCGGTCTTCATCAGCCAATCGGTGCGCGGGTTGCCCATGCAGTAGAGATAGCCGATGGGAATGTTGACCCAGTGGTAGCGGTCGCTGCCGCCGGCTTCCAGAAGCAGCACGCGCATGGCTGGATTGGCCGAAAGTCTGTTGGCCAGCACGCAGCCGGCTGAACCTGCGCCGACGATGATGAAGTCGTAGTGTCCAAAATCGGCAGCGGTCTGTGTCAATTGGGCGTCCGTTCGCTTGCCATCCTGTCCCATAGCGGACCCATGGCCTGGTTGATCTCGCCATAGAGACGATAGCGCTGCTCATAGGCCGGTGCGATTGCGCTGTTGGGCTGGTAGCAGCGGTCGGGCGCGGTCATCGCGGCGGCGCCCGCAGAGAAGTCGGCAAACAAGCCGACGCCTGTCCCGGCTGCAATCGCAGCTCCCAGCGCACCTGTCTCGCGGCTGCGCGCCACGGTCACCGGCACGTCCAGCACATCTGCGAATATCTGCGGCCAGACGGCGCTGCGCGAGCCGCCGCCCGAAAGAACCGCCTGGCTGACAGTCGCTCCCGCTCGACGCAGCGTCTCGACATGGCGCCGGTGCTCGAAGACGACGCCCTCGAACAGTGCGCGCAGCATATGCGCCCGCGTGTGCCAGCCGGCGATGCCGTAGAAACCGGCACGCGCCTTGCCGTTCTGCTGCGAGCCGTAAAGGAATGGGTGGTAGATCGGCACGTCTCCCGCGGGATCGACGGAAGCAACAAGCTCGCTGCAGATCTCGAATGGCGATGCGCCTGCCGGCGGCGCATACTCGAAGAACTCACGCACGAGCCACTCGAGATTTGCGGCCGAAGTGGCGCTCGATTCGATGGCGAGGTAGCGCAGCGGATCGAACGTCGACAGCATGAAGATCGACGGGTCGCGGATCGGCTTTTCGGTGATAACCTGGTTGATGCTCCAGGTGCCGGCAATGATCGAGGCGGCGCCGGTGCTGGTGACGCCCGAACCGATGGCGCTGGCGACGACGTCGAACAGGCCGGCCACCACAGGCGTGCCCGCAAGAAGGCCGGTGGCAGTGGCGACATCGCGCGTGACATGGCCGGCGATGTCGGAGGCTTCCAGCACGTCCGGCAGCAGTTCCATGCAATCGTCGAGACCGTAGGCGGCCAGCAACTCAGGCTCGTAGCGTCGGCCAGGCATGTGCAAAAGCCCGCAGCCCGACATGTCCGAGGTCTCGGTCGAGCGTGCGCCGGTGAGGCGGTTGACGACAAAATCCTTGCACAGGAAGACGGTGCCAATTTTGGCAAAAAGTGCCGGATCGTGGCGCTTGAGCCACGCCAGGAGGGTCGGAGTCTGCGCCGCCCAGGGCCGTTGCAGGCAGTGCATATAGGTCCGGTCGCCAACGCCTGCGGCCGCCCATTCGCTGACGATGCCGACGCCGCGCGTGTCGAGCGACTGGATGCCGAGCAGCGGGTCGCCGCCGCGGTCCAGCGCGTAGAGCCCGTTGCCGTGGCCGGCGCAGCCGATCACCGCGATCTCGTGGGGGTCGATGCCCGATTGGTCGAGGCATTGGCGGATGACCTCGACGGCGTTGCGCCACAATTCGCCGAGGTCCCGCTCGACATGGCCGGGCTCTGGCATGCAGGAACGGCCGTCACGAGTGGCAAGCGCCAGCTCGCGACCTGCGGTGTCGAAGATGATGGCCTTGATGACGGTATTGCCCGCATCAAGGCCAAAAATGTATCGCTGCATTGAAGCTCCTCCCAAGCTACAAAGATTATCCTTGTTGGTAGAGCTCCCAGGCCGCCGCACCGTCGGCATTCTCATGGATGATCGCCATCAGTCCCCTCACGACGGCGCGAGGGTTGGAATGCTGGTATATGTTGCGGCCATAGACCATGCCTGCCGCGCCTTGTGCCATCAGTGCCGCCGACTTGTCGAAGACGGCGCGCAAATCCTCCCTGCCCCCACCGCGCACAAGGACAGGACAGCGTGCCGCCGCCACCACTCGGTGGAAGTCGTTCGGATCGGTGGTCGGATCCGCCTTGATGATGTCGGCGCCCATCTCGCTGGCGAGCCGGGTCAGGGTGACGATCTTTTCGGGGTCGCCGTCGACCATGTAGCCTCCGCGCTCCGAATTGGGCAGCATTGCCAGCGGCTCGATCATCAGCGGCAAGCCATATCTTTCACAGTCGGCGCGAACCCTGGCAATGTTGTGGACGCATTGCCGAAACAGGTCCGGCTCGTCGGGCAGCATGAACAGATTGACGACCACGCAGGCCGCGTCCATCTCCAGCGCGCCGATCAGCGGCTCGGCTTCGTTCTGCAGGATGGCCCACATCGAGCGATGTCGGGTTTTGTTGTATGGATTGCCCATGTCTATGCGCATGACCAATGCCGGCTTGTCCTTGCCAGGCAGGGACTGCAGCAGATCGGCCTGGCCATAATTCATCTGAATGGCGTCCGGCCCCGCGGCGACCAGCTGGCCGACGACGCCGGCCATATCCTCCAGCCCTTCCAGGAACGACGGCTCGTTGCATACGCCATGGTCGATTGCGACGTCGAGACAGCGCGCCCCGCCGAACAGCCGGTTCATGCGGACTTTCTTGTTGATGCGCATTCGGCGCTCCTTCCTTGGTCTTTTTGCGATAGCTGGTCGAGATCGACGCCGTGCTGGCGTTGCAGCAGGGCAAGGAAATCGGTGCGCTCGAATGCCTTGCGCGCAGCATCCCAGCTCTTTTCGACTGCGAGAATATCGAGAACCGCATCGAGAAGGCCGCAAGAGAGAGCGCCGGTGATCGCGATTGTCGTGCGGCGGAGCAGCAGGTCCTCCAGCTGTTCGACATATTCATTGGCGATGAGATATCGGATTTCCCGGGCCGAGTAGTCGCTGCCAGGCAAGAGCTCGTCCTGTCCCGCTGCCAAATAGGCGGCGACGGCATCCGCCACGGTGCCGTAGCGCTCGAAGAGGCTGCGCATGCGGTCAAGCGACAGGCCATGCGCCGCCGCGCGTTCCGCGCACCACTTTTCGGAGGCCATGGGATAATGCCGGCCGCCGCCGATCGGCATGTTTTCGGTGCCGACGATGCGCTGTCGGCACAATCGCTCGAGCACGATATCCGCGGCCAGTGCGCCGAACGACCGGAAGGTTGTCCATTTCCCGCCGATCATGCACAGCATCGGCGGCACCATACCGGCGCCCTCGATGAGCTCGCAGAAATGATCGCGGGGAATGCGCCCGGTAAAACTGTCCCGGCTTATCGGCAGCGGCCTCACCCCGGTGAACTGAAAGACGATGTCGGAATCAGCGATCTCGATATCGGGAAACACGAAGGACACGGACTGCCGGATGTATTGCCGCTCGTCGTCCTCGCAGCGCGCCTGGTCGGGATCGTCGACACGGATATCCGTCGAGCCGACCAGCACATTGCCGAGATAGGGGAACAGGATGCAGATCCGGCCGTCATCGTTCTCGTAATAGATCATGTGGCCGTCGAGGGCGTCGTGAAGCTCGCGATTATCGACGATCAGATGCGAACCTTTGGTGCCGCCCATAAACTTCGGCGCAACGGCTCCGATAGCCGAATTGGTCAGGTCGATCCAGCCGCCTGTGGCGTTGACGACGAGCCGCGGCTTCACGGCGACCGGTTCGCCAGACAGTCCGTCGTTGAGCGCGAGGCCCGCGTCACCGAGCGATATGCGTGCATAGTTGAGCGCTCGAGCCGATGGTTTTTCGTTCATGGTGTCGCGCAGCATCTCGGTACCCAGCCGCTCGGGGTGGCTGACCCAGGCGTCATAGTATGTCGCCGAATTGCGGATAGCAGGATTGATTGCAGGCCAGACCTTGAGTGTTTCAGCGCGGCTCCTGAACTTGTGCGTCGGGACGATACGCCGTGCGGCGGTGAAGAAGTCATACATCGCCAGGCCGGTCTTGATGACCAATGCGCCGCGCCGACCCGGGCGACGGCTTAGCCCAAGGAAACGGAATGCGCCATTTGCTATGCCTGAGAACAGGTCGAAGATAGGCACTGTGGTCGGCAGTGGCGCAACGTAATGCGGCGCGTTCTTCAATAGCCGATCGCGTTCGAGCAGAGATTCGCGGACCAGCTTGAACTCGCCGTTTTCAAGGTAGCGCAAGCCGCCATGAACCATGCGCGAGAGGGCTGCGCTGGCGCCGCCACAATAATCGCCCTTTTCGGCGAGCAGGACGTCGACGCCCTGCAAAGCGAGTTCGCGAAACACGCTGATGCCGTTAATGCCGCCGCCTATGACGAGGACGTCGACATCGGGGTTCTCGCGCAAGCCGGCGATCGTCTGGATGCGATTCATCTCAGGACGCGCTTTCTATCACGCGTCTATCGCTACGAGATGCCCGGCCACCGCTGCATCGATGGCCCCCAGTTCCGCCGCGCTCAACAAAATCTCCCCTGCCCTGGCGTTGTCGAGCGCCTGCGTCGCGTTTCGCGCTCCACACAACGCGAAGGTGATGCCGGGCTGCGCCAGCGTCCAGGCGATGACGATCTGCGCCATGCTTGCCTGGTGGACCTCCGCGACCGGGGTCAGGGCATGTTTCAACGCAGCTACCTTGCGCCGGTTGGCCTGAGAGAAGCGCGGATTGTCTTTGCGCTGGTCGTCGCCGCTGAACTCACGCGCCGGATCGATGGCGCCTGAGAGCAGGCCGAGTGCAAGCGACGAGTAACTGAGTGCTGCAACTTGATGCTGGCGCGCGATCGGCAGCAATGTCTGCTCGATCTCGCGATCCAGCATCGAATATCTTTCCTGGATCGCGTCGAGCTGGCCAGCGGCGACATACTGCTGCAGCTCGGCAGCATTGAGATTGCTGGCGCCGATGGCGCGGATCTTGCCAGCGGATTTGAGGCGTTCGAGCGCTTCCATTGTTTCGGCAATGGGTGTCGTCGGGTCCTGCCAGTGGGTGATGTAGAGATCGATATAGTCGGTGCCGAGCCGCCGCAGGCTCTGTTCCACTTCACAAGCGATGCCGTCGGCGCCCAGATATCGGTTCACCGGCGTTCCATCCTGATCGAAGAAGTGGTTGCCCTTTTTCGAATGCCAGTTCAGGCCGCATTTGCTGGCGATGACCGCGCGGTTGCGCCGGCCCTTGATGGCCTTGCCGACGATCTCTTCGCTGCGGCCGAGGCCGTAAGCCGGCGCGGTATCGATCAGCGAGACGCCGGCATCGATGGACGCCTGGATGGCGGCGATCGATTCTGCTTCATCCGTGCCACCCCACATCCAGCCGCCGATGGCCCAGGTGCCGAGTCCCACCGCCGAAGCGACAACGCCGGACTTGCCGATTGAGCGGGTGATTTGTCGAGAATTCATGCTGCATTTCCTTCGGCGAGCTCGAGGATCTTCAAGCCGGTGGTTTCGTCGGTGACGAGAGTATCGAGGTGAGAGCCGCGCATGGCACTGAGGATCGGGACCACCTTGCTGGCGCCGCTGGCGACCCCGATCGACTGCGGAATGGTCGCGAATTCCTCGAGCGTCAGCGAGACCAGCGAGCGGTTGAGGCTGTAGTCGGCGAGCTTGCCGTCGCCGTCTATGAGATGGGCGAGCAGCTCGCCCGCCGCCCCCGAGCGCTCGATGGCTAGCCGGTCGGCGCTCGAGGATGGGTGCAGATCGTAGTAGCTCGAATCGTCAGCCAGGATGGAGCCGATGCCGACCACCGCAAGCGTTGCTTCGCGCGCCTTGTTGAAGACGTCCGAAACCGCCCGGACGCCCATCAGCATGTCACGTTGGGCCGGGCTGTCGGCAAACAGCGGCGCGTGGATCTGATAGGCGCGGCCGCCGAGCTTGTCGGCCATCAGAGACGCGACATGATTGACGTCGGTGTAATGCTTGCCCTGGACCAGGCCGGTCGCGGGAACTACCTCGACGTCGTAGCCGCGGCTCGGCTTGAGGCCGGCGACGACGGCACTCACCCCCTTGCCCCCGGTAATGGAAATCGTGTCGCCGTCCTTGATCGTCTCGAGCACCAGCCTGGCTGCGGCCTCACCGACACGCTGAAGCGCAGTCTGCGGATTGTCCGAAACGGAGGGGACGACGACGGCCCTTTGGAGTCCGCCGATCGCGACAAGTCGCGCCTCGATGTCGATCAGTTGCTCGACCGGCGACTTGATCTTGATCTCGACAAGCCCGAGTTGATGACCGCGTTTGATGAGGCGGTTGACGGTCGCATGCGAGATGCCGAGCTCCTTGGCGATTTCCGCCTGCGTCTTGGCTTCCATGTAATGAAGCACAAGAGCCTGATACATCTGGCGGACGATCGTGACGTCGTCCCGCGAATTGGGTGGTGACATGATGGATGCTCAACTCTCGCGCTGCTGCTCAGGACTTCCTGCGGTGCAGGAAGTGGTCGATCGATACCGCCGCGAGCAGGATGCATCCCTTGATCATGTCCTGCCAATAGACTGAAACGTCGAGCAGGATCAGCGAGCTTGTGACGACCGAGAGCAGCGCCATGCCCAGTATGGCGCCGAAGATGGTGCCCGAGCCGCCATTGAGCGATGCTCCGCCAATCACCGCCGCGGCGATGATGTTGAGCTCCATGCCAGCGCCGAAGGTCGGAGTCGCAGCGCCAAAGCGTGACATATAGATGACGCCGGCAAAGCCCGCGAGGGTGGAGCAGAGAACCGTGACCCAGAATTTGACCTGCTTGGTCTTGATGCCCGAAAATTGGGCCGCCTTCTCGTTGCTGCCGGTATAAAAGACCTTGCGGAAGGCGGTGGCACGCCGAAGCAGAAAATCGAAGATGGCCACGACCACGACAAAGATGACGATGACATAAGGCACATTGCCGAAGCTGCCCTGGCCGATCGCCTTGAACCCGGGCGGCAGGGTGAACAGCGACAGCGGGGTTCCCTTGGTGATGACAAGACAGAGACCGCGCACGATCACCATCGCCGCCAGCGATGTGATGAAGTGATTGAGCCCGATAACGGTTACGAAGAAGCCCATCACCGCGCCGATCAGCGCGCTGGTGCCTATGCCGACGAGGCTCGCGGTCCATGGGTCCAAACCCATCAGGAACAGAGCGCCTGACACGACCATGGAGAAGCAGACCACCGACCCGACGGAAAGGTCGATGCCGCCGACTATGAGGAGTATCGTCATGCCGACCACGACGATGCCTTCAATCGAGAAGCTCATCAGCATGGCGCGGAAATTTCCCCAGGTCAGGAAATGCGGCGAAGCGAATGTCATGGCGATGCACAGCGCCAGCATGATTGCGATCAGCCCCGCCTCGCGCATTGACCCAAGACGCAGCCAGTTGCGCCCGCCAAGCCCGGGGGCGCTCGCCTTGATTTCAGCGTCCATGAGGGTTCCTCCGGTCTGTCTAAGCGACATTCTGAACCTGCCTTGCGTTTGATCGTTGCTGCCGGAGACCCGATGCCAGCAGCATGATTGCCTCTTCGGTCAATTCGTCAGCCCCCAGTTCGCCGACGATGGCACCTTGGTGTATGACAAGCACCCGGTCGCTCAGCCCGATCAATTCCGGAAGCTCGGATGAAATCACGATGACGCCGACGCCCCGCTCGGCAAGATCGCGAAGCAGGCGATGAATTTCCACTTTGGCGCCGACATCGACCCCACGTGTTGGCTCGTCCAGAATGACCACCTTGGGGCCGACCGAAAGAAGCCTGGCGATGGCGACTTTCTGCTGGTTGCCACCGCTAAGCGTCGACACCTGTGTCTCGATGCCGCCCATGCGCACGCCGTGGCGCACGACCAGGTCGGTGGCTTGCTTTGCCTCGGCGCGGCGATCGAGCAGCCCAAGCGGCGTGGTCAGCTTCCGAAGGTCGAGCGCGGAGATATTGGATGCAACCGACAGGTCGAGGAACAGGCCCGACGCCTTGCGGTCCTCCGAGAGGTAGACCAGGCCCGCGCGCACCGCATCGCTGTAGGTCCTGATGCTGACCGGCTCGCCATTGAGTTCGACCGATCCCGACACTTTCGGGCGCAGGCCGCAAACGGTCTGGACCATTTCGCTGCGACCGGCGCCAATCAACCCGCCGACGCCAAGAATTTCGCCTGCTCGAAGCGTGAAACCAACGCCGGCGGAACCCTGTCGATAGGAGAGATTTTCGACCGACAGCACAGGGCGGTCGGTACGCCGCTCAGGCGAGAGCTTTTCGGGATAGAGCTGCGTGATTTCGCGCCCGACCATCTTGCGTACGACATCATTGGGAGCGACCGAAGCGATAGAATCGGTCGCTACGTATCTGCCGTCACGAAACACCGTGACGCGGTCGCACAGGCTGAAGATCTCGGCCATCCGATGGCTGATGTAGATGATTGAAATTCCGCGCGCCTTGAGATCGCGGACGATTGCGAAAAGGCGCTGCGCCTCGGTCTCGGTCAGGGCGGCCGTCGGCTCGTCGAGCATCAGCACCCGGCATTCGAGCGTCAGCGCCTTGGCGATTTCCACAAGTTGCTGGTTGGAAATCGAAAGGTCGGCCACCGGCGTCTCGACCGGGATCGGCGCCAGCAGGTCCATTATCTTCTGCGCATCGGCGTAGAGCCGGCGAAAATTCATCAGCGGCGCGCGCCGATTGTTGACGGCCGCCATGAGGATATTCTCGGCCACATGGACGAGGCCTATGCCAAGCCGCTGCGCGGCGGATGGCGATGTGATGGTGACGTTCTTGCCTTCGAGACGAATGGCGCCTTCGTCGGGTTGCACAATGCCGGCGATGATATTCATCAGCGTGGACTTGCCCGCACCGTTCTCGCCGCACAGCGCATGAATTTCGCCGCGCTGCAGCGTGAAATCGACCCCGGTCAGCGCTTTGATGGCGCCGAACGATTTCGAGATGTCGCGGATTTCAAGAATGGCGGCGGCAGTCACTCCGTCCCCCTTCAGCGTTGAAATTGATAATATGGCCGGGGTCGACGGGGCGAACGCGCCCCGTCGGGTCTAGCATTCCGAAGGAGCTCCAGGAGCGGCAGGCCCTATTCCTCGATGCCCTTGGTGCCGCGCCGCTTGAGGTAGGCGTCCCAATAGAAATCGTCGGCATTTTCCGCGGTGACGATGGAAAAGCCGTTGTCGACGAAGGGCACGCTCATGCCGTTGAAGCCCGACCGCCGGGCGTCGTTCATCGGATCGATCAGTTCAGGATGCTTGGCCAGCCACAGCAGCATGAACCCCATATAGCCCTGCATGCCCTGGTTCGGGTTGACTGAGCCAAAGATTTCGCCGGCCTTGATCATGTCGAGGATCTTGGCGTTGACGTCGGCCAGCATGACCCGGATCTTGCCGCCGCCTTCCTTGGCGGCCTGAGCTGCGCCGATTGCCGAGTTGGCTTCCGGCATGAACACCGCGCCCAGATCGGGATGCGCCTGAGCAAGGCTGAGCACGGCCTGATAGGCCTTCGTCGCATCCTGGTTCGACGCAGCGCGGCCGACGAGCTTCATATCCGGCCATTTGGCTTCCATGCGGGCGATGAACGCGGCAATGCGCTTGTCGTGATTGTCCTGTCCGGGGTTTTCGAGGACCGCGTATTCGCCCTTGCCGTCCATCGCCTTGGCGACTGCATCGGCAGCATAGGTGCCTTCGGCGACGTTGTCGGAGGTGATGTAGGATACGCGTTTGGAGTTGGGCGAGTCTGCGGCGAATGTGACTACTGCCGTTCCCTGCTCAATGGCCCGATTGATTGGCTCGATGAAGGGATCGGAGTTCATCGGATGGACCAGGATGCCAGCCGGCTTCTGAGCCAGCGCCTGGTCGAACGTCGCAATCTGCTTGTTCACGTCGTATTCGGGGGTCCCGGTATATTCGGTCTCGCAGCCGAACTGTTTTCCAGCCTGCTTGAACATCTCGTAGACCGGGAACCAATATTCGACGCCGGAAACCATGACGTTCATGACGTATTTTTCACCCGGCTCGCACTTGAACGGGTTAGCGGCCTGGGCAGCGGCGTGGCTTGCCCCCAACACTGTGGTGGCGGCTGCCGAAATGGCGAGCATGCTCAAAAATTTGCGCAAGAGTCCTCCCTCGGCCGAAGCCTGGTCAATTGGGCGGTCGGACACTTGCGTGCCGCCGCTTGTGGTTGATGAGGCCGAACCTCCTCCCGAGGCCCAGCAGCTGATCATTCGCAGGAGTTGGTCAAGCTGTCAATAAAATTCACATACAGAAATATATTTCACGACTGCTCGGTGCACCCGCCCGGCCGAGACGACAAGCGCCGCCATCGCAGCGGCCGTCCTCGTTCACGAGGACCGGCGCCGAAGCCGTTAGGGTCGCCAGTGTTAGTGAGTGAACAGCCAGGCAAGCTCAGGTCAGCGGTTTCAACTGACCTGGCGATGCTTTCCTGAATGACCTACGACCGTTGTAGGTCAAGGCAGGCAGGGATTGAATGTCAGGGACGGGCCTTCTTCCCCTCTCAGGGGAATTCAGATCGTCCAGCCTTAGACATGCACGGCAATCGAATTGCGCTCCACCAAGCGGGCCGCCAGGACACGGTGCTCGAAAGGTAAGGTGGCCTCCGCCAGCCTCTTCAAGAGAAGCTCCGCCGCCGCCGCTCCGATCAAATGGGCGGGTTGCGCGATGGCTGTGATACCTTGTGCCACGAACTGCATCCAGTCGAGATCGTCGAAGCAAAGCAGCGAAACGTCTCCTGGAATCGCAAGCTTCAGTGCAGAAGTCGCCTCCAGAACGCCTGTCGACATCACACCGTCGGCGGTGAATAGAGCGGACGGCGCATTGCGCATCGTCAGCAGATCGAGCGCCTCTTTGCGGGCCGCCTCGCTGGAATAGACCGTCACGCGGCGGATCAACTGCAGATCCGGCTCGATTCCTGCGGCACGATGGGCTTCCAGATAACCCAACAGCCGTTGCCAGCTTGGATGGTGGTAGCGAACCTCGGCGCTGGAGAGGTCAGCGTTCGCCACGAACGAGCCGACATCATCGCGCTGGCCCGGACCTAGTTCGGCCAGTATGCCGATGCGGCTGTGTCCGGCCTCAATCATTGCAGCGATGCTGCTGCGCGTTACAGACACGTTGTCGACCACCACGGTATCGGTTTCCAGGCCCGCCACGATGCGGTCGAACTGCACCACGGGACAGCGGGCCGCGACTGCCTCACGAAGATGATCCGGCTGATCCGCGAAGGTCGACGAGACGATCAAACCGTCGACCTGTTTTTCCAGCAGCAGTTGCACTGCCTCTCGCTCGAGTTCGGCATTTTCGTCACTATTCGTAACGATAACCCCGAAGCCGCCACGGCGCGCAACATCCCCTATCCCACGCAAGACGCTCGCGTAGAATGGGCTTTCGATGTCGCCGACCACAACTCCGATAGTCTGCGTCTTACCGGTGATCAGACCTTTTGCCAGGCGATTGGGGCGATAGCCCAGCGCTGCTGCGGCGGCGCGCACCTTCTCCTGAACCTCGGGGCTGCTGTAACCGTAGTCGCCAAGCACACGCCCCGCCGTGGCGGAACTGACCCCGGCTCGGCGAGCAACCTCTATGATGGTTGCGTTTTTTGATGATCTTTGAGTCACTCAGCAAGCCCCGCCGCCCATTCGTGGGTCGCAAAGACGAGCTAGTGGCAGTTAGGCCCGCCCCGCAAGCCCGAACACAGCAGCACTCGCCGTTGCACACACTATTGCAATCAGAGCACCTCAGACAGAAAGCGCCGAAGACGTGGGCTTTGCGGATTGTCGAAAAGGTCCGCTGGTCGTCCTGCCTCGACAATCCGCCCCTCGTCCATGAATACGACCTGGTTTGCAACCTTGCGAGCGAAGTTCATCTCATGCGTAACGACGACCATCGTCATCCCGCCCCGCCCGAGGTCGGCCATCAAGTTCAGGACGCCCTTCACCAATTCCGGGTCGAGGGCGCTGGTGACTTCGTCGAACAGCATAATTTCGGGTTCGAGGGCCAGGGCTCGCGCGATGGCCACCCGCTGCTGCTGTCCGCCCGAAAGATTTGCCGGCCGATGGTCTTTGCGCTCCAAAAGTCCGACTTCATGCAGCCTTGCTGAGGCCGCGCGCTCAGCCGCCTCGCGCGACATGCCTCTTACCTTGCGCAGCGCCAGGGTGATGTTGGCGAGCGCACTGCGGTCGGGGAACAAGTTGAATTGCTGGAAAACCATGCCGACACGCCGCCGATGCTGGTCAGGGGTCTGGCTGTAGATGCTTTCGCCATCGAGCAGGATGTCTCCGGCTCGACACTCGACGAGGCGGTTGAGGCAACGCAGCAAGGTCGACTTGCCCGAGCCGGATGGGCCGATCAGGCAGGTGACCGTCCCGGGCTCCACTTTCAGACTGACGTCATGGAGCACCTGGACGGCGCCGTAGGCCATGTCGATATTCTTGACCTCGATGCTGCCACCCTTGAAGCGCGCGGGCGACTTCGCTGCGCCCGGTAAACCGGCGTCAGCCAGCTCGGCGACTTCCTTGAGGCCGCTCTGCACGCCGGTGATACGCTTGCCGACGCGCATGCGCGCGTCGATGTAGTTGACGAGGTGGGTTAGCGGCACCGTGATCACGAGATAGAACACGCCGGCCAGCAAGAGTGGTGACAGGTTGCCGGTCAGCACGGCCTGATCTTGGCCGACACGGAACAGTTCGCGTTCGGAGGCGAGCAGGCCAAGGAAATAGACCAGGCTGGAGTCTTTGACGTTGCCGATGAACTGGTTGACCAGTGCCGGCAGGACGCGGCGGATGCCTTGCGGGATCACCACCAGGCGCATGCCTTGGCCATACGTCATTCCGAGAGTGCGGGTGGCGTCGATCTGACCACGCTCGACGCTCTGAATGCCGGCCCGGAAAATTTCTCCGATGTAGGCGCCGGCAATAAGGCTGAGTGCCAGAATGCCCAGCGGATAAGGCGATGGACCGAACAGATCGCGGCCCAACCGCGCGAAGCCCTGGCCAATGATCAGAATAGTCACGATGGCGGGAAGCCCACGGAAGATATCGGTGTAGACCCGCGCGAGGAGTTTCAGCGGCCGGTTCTCGGAGATCCCCATCACGGCGAGGACGATTCCGATCAGCGTCCCGAAAAACGTCGAGGCGACAGCCAGGATCAGGGTGTTCTTGAGGCCGACCGTCACCATGTTTGGCAGAACTTCTGCCATCGCCTGGAAATCAAGGAAGCTGCGGGCGAAGGTATCGAACCAGCTCATATCAAGTCCATCTATAACTCGGCCGGGCACCGTTGCTCACGGGCCCGGCCAGAAAACACAGCAAAGTCGCTCGAACTCACTTCTTGGGCAGATATTGATCCGGCATGGGGGTGCCCGCGAACCATTTTTCGTGCAGCCGCTTCCAGGTGCCATCATCCATGGCCTCGCGCAGCGCCTTGTTCAGTGCCTCGCGGAAGGCATCGTTGCCTTTCTTGACGACGAACCCGGCTGGCGCATCGAAGGACGGCACGTTCATTGTTATCTTCAGGTTCTTGTAGCGTTCTACATACTGCTTAGCCGACTCATAGTCGGTGAAATGGCCATCGATCGTCCCATTGTTCAGCGCCGCCACTGCGGTGTTGTTGTCGGGGAACTTGACGATGTCGCCCTTCAGATTCTTCTCGGCATAGATTTCCTGCAGCGTCCCCTGGATGACGCCGATGCGCTTTCCGGCGGTGCTCTCATTGCTCGTCAGAGCCGGATCGGCCGAAATGATCGACAGATAGCCGGCGATATATCCGTCACTAAAATCCACGGTCTTCTTGCGCTCCGCGGTCGTGCCAATGGCAGCGACAGCGACGTCGAAGCGGCCGTTGGCGACGGATGGCAGCAGCGCCGAGAATTCCTGGCCGGTGAAGACAACCTGCTCCTCCTTGAACCCAAGCCGGCGCGCCACGTCGCGGAAGAGTTCAGCATCGAAGCCGGTGAAGTTTCCATTGGCGTCGGTGAAGACGTAGGGCTTCGCATCGCCCATCGTTCCGACGCTGATCGCCATCGGGTCGATGAGATTGTAGGGGTTGTCGCTCGCCTTTGCCTGCGTGGACCAGACCAATGTGCCAAATCCTGTCACCAACGCGACGGTCAGCGCCAGACCGCATTTCACCAGGTGGCGCCTGCTCGAATTTGTTTGCATGTCTTCTCCTCTTAATCGGCCGAACCCGGCCTTGCGGTTCCACTCGACGTCTGATCCATCAAAAATGCTCTTAGGCGGCGTTTCATTGAGCGGATGAGAACGTTATCACTCCCCCTAGCATTATCCGTTCCTCGCGTCAATTGTTTCGGAGAATTTCGCAGCTAGACAGCTTTCCCGGGTGGAGCGTGCCGGGCCCCGCGGAGGATCTCAGGCGTCATGTTCCCGATATCTATTGCTGACGCATGGCCGATCGCGCCGTAGTACTGGCAGGTTGCAGCCGCCGCCTCTGCGGCATGGCGGAGAATGTCCTGAGGCGCCTCTTCGTTAAGCAGGCCGAGTAGCGTTCGGGCGATGAAGGTGTCGCCCGCGCCTAAGGTGTCGACGGGTTCGACCAGCCGCGCCGGAGTGTGGTAGGAGACAGAGTCTCTGTGAAGCACCGCGCCGGCTCGACCGCGAGTCACCAAAACCCACTTTGAACCACATGCAAGCAGCTCGGATACGATTGCGGCCAATTCCTTGTCGTCGAGACCATCCCCTGAGACGGAAGCCAGATAGCAATAAGGTCCAATCTTTCGCCGATGCTCCGGTTCCCGTCGCGTAGAAAAATCGTAAGATAATAGAGAGTTACCTGACACTGAGGCAATCCACGGGTCTAATCCGCTGGACTGGCCGATATGCACGGCCTGAAAGCCTGAGAGAAAATCCAGATCTTCATGCGTCGGCGTGAACATCGAAACACCGAGGTCGAAATCCAGGAAAATCCGATCGGCGTTGTGGTGACCTATGAGGCAGTAAGCGGTCGGCCCTTCGAGGCGCCGCAATCGGGTGATGTCAACGCGCTCCGACGCCAGTGCCGTGCAGATCAGGTCCCCGGCCCGGTCTTTTCCGATCGCTCCAACATAGGCCGACTGCCCGCCGAAGCGGCTCAGGTGGACTGCGACATTGAGGCAGTTTCCGCCAGGATACATCTCGCCCCGATCAAGATAGCAATCGACCACGTTATCGCCCATCGCGGCAATCTTGACCATTGCAGGACTTTCAGCTTATAGGATGTGATAACGTTCGCACAATGACTGCTGCCTGTCAATTGCGCGCCGACCCCAACTCTGTCAGCGAGACGAGGATACTCATGATTTCCGCCCTGCCTGCCGACGTGGAACGCGCTCTGAACGCCACCGCGGGCAGGCAGTTTTCGCACCTCTTTCTCGTGGCGTGCGGCGGCTCGCTCTCGATCATGATGGCAGGCAAATACTTCCTCGACCGCCACAATGGGACATTCGCCTGTGACAGCTACAACGCGGATGAATTCGTCTGCCGAGATCCGCGGCGGTTGGGACCTGACACGCTCGTTGTCCTTTGCTCGCAGACAGGAACCACCAAGGAGACAGTGCGGGCGGCCAATCATGCCAGGGCGCGGGGCGCAACGACAATCGGCATGACGCTCGACCAGACATCGCCCCTCGCGCGGGCGGTCGACCACCCGATTGCCTACCAGGCTTCGTACACGACGGGCAAAGCAATCGATGCAGCCTACAGCAATTACGGCGTGCTCTACATGCTGCTCGCCGGTTTGATCGATGCTCGGGAGGATGGCGGGCTATCCGACGACCTG
The DNA here is from genome assembly GCF_000513915.1 of Mesorhizobium sp. WSM2561. NCBI lineage: Bacteria > Pseudomonadati > Pseudomonadota > Alphaproteobacteria > Hyphomicrobiales > Phyllobacteriaceae > Mesorhizobium > Mesorhizobium sp. WSM2561. The sequence continues at coordinate 119,541 of NZ_KI911325.1, read as the reverse complement.
CTGATCTCCCTGGGCCATCTTCAACCGTCCATCGAGCGCGCGCACCGGGCCTACGCAGACCGGTTCGAGGCGTTTGCCCCTCGCTTCGCACCTCGAGAGGCAATCTACACACTAGCCAGCGGTGCCAGCTACGGTGCGGCCTATTCCTACGCCATCTGCGTGCTGATGGAAATGCAGTGGTACGACTCGCAGGCAATACACGCGAACGAGTTCTTTCATGGCCCATTCGAAGTCGTGGATAAGGATGCTTGCTTCATTGTCTTGCTGGGTTTGGACGAGACACGGAGCCTTTCCGAACGCGCCCGCGATTTCCTTATCGAGTACGGCAGCCGGGAAAACATCCTGGTGCTCGATGGAGCCGAACTCGACCTCAGCGGTATGTCCGAACACATCAAACCCTATCTCGTGCCTTTGGTCTTCTTCGACACTCTATGGCGTTTTGCCTACAAGCTGGCCGGTTTGCGCGATCGGCCAATGCTCGAGGGCCGGCGCTACATGAAGAAGCTGTCGGACTATTAGTCCCGCCGCGCGTGTGGCGATCTCACACCCAGCCCATCTTCCGCGTAGAAGGATTTCTCTATGACTGCATCCCCTAAGCCGCGCCATGTCGTCGTTGTCGGCGCAGGCATCTTTGGCACCTCGATGGCGCTGCACCTCGCCCGCCTTGGCTTTGATGTGACCATTGTCAACGACGGCGCGCCGTCCAACGGCGCATCCGGCCGTTCACTTTCCTGGCTGAACTCAGCGCGACGCGCGGACACTGCCTATCACCGCTTGAGGCTTGCAGGCATCGATCGTTATCGGACCCTGGCCGCTACAAGGCCGGAAACCGCATCGTGGCTTCGCTTTGACGGCGGCCTCACCTGGGATGCAGATGACGAGGCGAACCAGATCGCGTCGATGTGGCAGTTGGAGCAGGATATTGGTTATGACTCGCTTCTGCTCGACCCTGTCGAAGTTGGCGCAGTGACGCCCGGCATCGATGCCAGTGCGATCGCCCCGCAGGGCGCCATCTTCAATCCTGGCGAAGGATGGATTGACCTGCCCTCTTTGATCGATCTGCTGCTCAATGAATTCCGCTCCCGCGGCGGCAAGCTTGTTCAGGACGCTGGACGCGTGCGGATAGTTGCCACAGGCGGTCGTGCACGTGGCGTCATCACTGCTGGCGGTACGCCGGTCGAGGCGGATGCAGTCGTCCTTGCCGTAGGGCCAGCGACGCCTTGCATGCTTGCGGAGATCGGAGTCCATGTCCCCGACGCCACGCCGATTTCACTTCTCTTGAAGACCAAACCGATCAAGACCGACCTCCGTGCCGTGCTGAATACGCCGCGTGTTGCGGTGCGCCCGACGCCGGATGGCGCACTTGTTTTGGATTCGGCATGGTCGGAGGAAGAAGTCGTGGTCAACTCAGACGGCACCTACACCGTGCACGACAAAACCGTAAAGGGACTGCTCGACGAAGCTAGCGCCGTGCTCGACGGCAATCCGCGGCTCCAACTCGCAACCTACGCCGTTGGCCCGAAGCCTATCCCCGGCGATGGCGAGCCGGTGCTTGGCTCCGTCGAGACCGTCGCCGATCTTCACGTCGTCTTTAGCCACAGCGGCGCCACACTTGGACTGATCGTCGGCGAATTGCTGGCCAAAGAAATCGCCTCCGGCAATCCGCACCCCATGCTTGCAACCTTCCGCGCCAACCGTTTCGGCTAAAAGGGCAATCGCGGCCGAGATCGAACTGTCCAGATGAGCCGCGGTGGCATTGCCCAGATGACCGCCTTCGGAGGTTGATCCGCGCACCTGACTAGGATAACATGACAATCGTAGTTTAGTTTTAGCCGCGGCCGCAGCAAGGCTGGCCCTTCACGCGCGGCGCCATCAAAACCTTTGAAACTCAGCGCAGAGCGCCTGCCCGGCGTCTGTGCGACATGGCGTCCGCAACGAATGATCGACAAGAATCAGATTGCAGCAGAACAGGCAACGTTTCGAGCCTTCGCAAACAGCTATTTGCGTGAGCTGAATTCCGGAAACCCGGTGTTCCACCGCATCGGAGAACGGAACTTCGATTGCGTGGAGATTTCCCTGCCATCGCGGCATGCCGTGCTGCGCATCGAAATGAAATCCCGATCGCTTTGCGGAATGCACCTGTTTGGACAGATCTGGATGCGTCAGGATGCCGGTCCGAACTGGCACGAGATAGAACCGATCCTGGCCGTGCATCTACTTGTGCTGGGAGCCAGAGAAGCCGGATCGGCCACGCATCGACAAGCAGACGTCGAGCTCCTCGAACGGATTCTTCAGAGCTGTCAGGCGACGAAGCGTTACCTCGACGCCGCCGATAGGGCGCCGCCACCGGTCGGCTTCATAGCCGCGGAACAATCCCTGTATTTCGGACATCCGCTGCATCCGACGCCCAAGAGCCTGCAAGGCATGTCGAACTGGCAGCAGGATGTCTATGCCCCCGAATTGCGCGGCGGTTTCCAGCTGGCCTATTTCGCCGCCGCTGCCGACCTCGTCCGCGAGGATTCCGCCGGCATCGCGGTGACCTCGATCGTCAGCTCACTGCTGGGGAACGACGCCGGCAAGGTCGCCGCAGGTAACGGCGAGATGCTCCTGCCCATGCATCCGCTTCAGGCGCAAGCGTTGATGCTCGACCCGGCGGTGCGCGCGCTCATGGATTCAGCGCAGATCCGGTATCTCGGTCCGGCAGGGCCGGTGTTCACGGCGACTTCTTCGGTGCGCACGGTTTACAGCGATGACGCCGCCTGGATGCCGAAATTCTCGCTGCCCGTCCGCATCACCAACTCGAAGCGCGTCAACAGGCGGCACGAGCTGGAGGCAGGCGTTGCGGTGGCGCGCCTGTTCGAGCGCGCCGGCATCGACATGTTCGAGCCGCGCCTCGGCTTTCTCCACGACAGCGCATACGTGACTCTGGATATTTCCGGACAGGCCGAGAGCGGTTTCGAAGTCATCTTCCGCGAAAACCCGTTCCGGGGCCGCGCCGACCACCCCGTGATCACCGTTTCGGCACTGACGGCCGAACCACGTCCCGGGCACAGCTCATTGTTCGAAGCCGTCGTCCGGCGCGTCGCGCAGGATCATGATATCTCGGTGCGGCAGGCGTGCCGGCGCTGGTTCGAATGCTATCTCGACTGTGCGCTCGATCCGCTGGTCAGACTTTACGACCGGTTCGGCGTCGCGCTGGAAGCGCATCAGCAGAACAGCTTGCTTGACCTGTCGCAGCAAGGGCTGCCCAGCCAATACCTCTATCGCGACAGCCAGGGATTCTACCTCTCGAACAGTTTCAGGGCCCGGTGGTATGGCCTGGTCCCTGAGGTTGTCCATATCCGCAGTCTTTTCTTCGACGACCGCGAGATTCGCGAGCGGCTCTCCTACTATCTCATCGTCAATCAGATCTTCTCGGTCGTCGCGCGCGCCGGGCATGACGGCCTGGCAAGCGAGGCCGAACTGCTCGCCATGCTGCGTGCGCGGCTCAAGAAGCTGGCGCAAGAGCTCACTGGCGCGGGCGGCCAATTCGCGACCAACCTGCTGGACAAGTCGCACATCACCGCAAAGGCCAACCTGGCAATCCGGCTGCAGGATGTCGATGAGCTGGCCGAGGTCAGAAGCGCCATCTACACGCATTTTCCCAATCCACTGAGCCGTGTCGGGCTGTTTGTCGCCGCGGAGCAGGCACATGCCATTGCCTCTTGATCTCCACGGCATCCCCGAGCTGCGGGTGATGCGTCAGCTCGCGGAAGCCCTGGTCTATGAGGGCCTGGTCGATTGCGCGGTGTCGCAAGGCGGCGGGAAAGCCCGCTTCGAATGGCGCTGCGGCGGCGCCTCGATACGCTGCGAGGGATCGATCGGCGCCTTCGGCCGCGTCAGGGTTGTCGCCGAGACGATCGAGCGGGGCTGCGACGACCAATGGCGACCGGCGACGCTCGGCGATCTGCTTGCGAGCATAGACACCTGCCCCGAACGGCGTGCACAACTCACATCCGAACTGGATCGGACGCTTGATTTCAGCGCCTGGAACAAAAGCAATCTCCGGCCCAGACCGCGCCGCGATCTGCCATTTGCGCAACTCGACAGCGCGATCGATGAGGGTCATCCCTATCATCCGTGTTTCAAGGCGCGCACCGGCTTCGACTATGCCGACCACGCTGCGTACGGCCCGGAAGCAGGCAACGCCTTCCAGCTGGCCTGGCTGGCGGTCGCGCCCGAACGTCTGCACTCGGCGTTTCCCACGGAGGAGCAGGCTTTCTGGTTGCACGAACTCGGCGCCGAAACCTACGCGCTGCTGGACGAACGCCGTGCCCGGGTCGGCGACAATGCAAGGCGGTTCGGCCTGATGCCCCTGCATCCCTGGCAATGGAAAGCGTTGCAGGGCTCGGAGCTGTCGCGCTGGCTGGCGGAGGGCTCCGCCGGATTCCTCGGCGAGGCCGGCGACCTCTATACCGCCAGCCAATCCGTGCGGACGCTTTTCAATCGCGATCACCCGCGGCGCGCCAATCTCAAACTGCCGATGAATCTCGTCAACTCGTCGGCCAAGCGCATCATCGAACCGCATTCGGTGTGCAGCGCGCCGGTGATCAGCCGCTGGCTCAAGGACATTGTCGCCAGCGATCCGCTGTTCGAGGCGCGCTATCCGCTCACGATCCTGGCCGAATATGCCGGCACGATCGCAGATCGGGAAGGACCGCTGGCAGGACAGATCGCCGCGATCTGGCGGGAGGACGTTACCAGCAGCCTCCAGCCCGGCGAAACCGCGGTGCCGCTCAACGCGCTGATGGCCTTGGAGAGTGACGGCCGGCCGTTCGTCGCGGACTGGATCGATGAGTACGGGCTGGACGCCTGGCTCGACAGGCTTGTGGCTACGGTGGTGATGCCGGTGTTTCACCTGCTCGTCGGCCATGGCATCGCGACGGAAGCGCATGGCCAGAACCTGATCCTGATCCATCGCGATGGCTGGCCAGTAAGGCTGGCAATGCGCGACTTCCACGACAGCGTCGAATACGTGCCGGGCTTCCTGCGCGATCCCTCCACCCTTCCCGACTTCCTCGCCTTGAACCCCGCCTACCGCGACGCCGCGCCCAACCAGTACTACTGGATGGAGAGCGCCGATTTGCTCGGCGACCTCTGCCTGGACGCGCTGTTCGTCTACAACCTCGCCGAGATCTCGCATCTGCTGCGGCAATGTTACGGTCTCGACGAAGACAGCTTCTGGTCCAGCGTCGGCAGGCGGTTGCATGACCATTGCCGGCAGTTCGGGCTGACACACCGGCAGGCCGCGCTTGGCCTGTTCCAGCCACGCATCCGCACGGAATCGCTGCTGCGACGCAAGCTCGCGCCACCGGGCACCGAATGCGCTCACGAAATCCCAAACAGCCTTGCAGTCGAGTAAGGAGACAGAAAATATGATCGCAATCAACGACACGGTCTTTGATCAAACCTATTTCCGCGACGCGGCGGACCGCATTGCGGCCGCGGCGCAACTCGACAAGCGCGCAGGCGACCGTTTTGCGGTCTGTTTCTCCGAGGCGCAGGATTGGCTGGCGTTCTTCTTTGCCGCGCGCGCGGCCGGCGCCAGCGTGCTGCCGCTGCATCCCTCGACGCCATATGCCGCGGCGCGCCGGCAGGCGGAGACGGCGAAGTGCAACTGGCTTTTCTACAACCGGCTGGAAGGCGAGCCGATCTGCGAGGAGCGCGCCAGCGAAGCTGGACAGCTGCTGCAGATGAGTTCTGGCACGACCGGCGAGCCAAAATGCATCGCGCGCGCCTGGAGCGACATAGACGACGAGATCGACAGCTACACCTCGGCGTTTGTCGAGCCACAGGACATGACGCCGTTGATCGCGGGCCCAACCACCCATTCCTACGGCTTGATCTGCGGCTTAATGGTGGCGCTGAAGCGCGGCCAGTCGCCCGCCATACTCGACACCGGGAACCCCAAATTCCTGCTGCGCAAGCTGCGCGAAACGGAGCGCCCCTATCTGATCTCATCGCCGGCCATCCTTCACACGCTCGCCAGGTTGTTGCCGGCCGGCGAGCAGATCCACGCAACGATGACGTCCGGCACCCTCTTGCCCGACCCCTGGTTCGGGCAGATCAGGGCCAAGTCAAGGCACATGTTCCAGCAGTACGGCTGCTCGGAAGCCGGCTGCATCGCTATCAACCCGGATGTGCAGTCGGCTAGTGAAATCGGTCATGTGCTGCAGCGCTTCGCGTTGCGCGACGCCGGCACGGCCAGTGAGCCGAAGGAAATTGCCGTCGAGCGCAAAGGCGTGGTCGTCGAGACGCGCGACCTCGGCTACCGCCGCGACGACGGCATGCTGGTCTTCCTGTCGCGTCTCGACGACCTGATCAACGTCTCGGGCCTCAACGTCTATCCGAAGGAAGTCGAGGACGTGGTCATGACATTCGGCGGCATTGGCGACGCCGTCGTGTTCCGCAAGCAGGATGCATTCGCGGGCGAGCGCGTCGCGCTTCTGTTCAGCGCCGAACATGCGGTCGACCGGGCGCAGCTTCGGCAATGGTGCGCCGAGCGGCTTGCAGCGCACCAGATGCCAACCGAGATCGTTCAGGTGGAGCGGATCCCGCGTCAAGCGAACGGCAAGATCAGCCGGCGCGACGTGGCTGTGCGCTACGGCACGGGCGAATTCGCGCTGGTACGGACGGAGGCAGCCTGATGACCTACGATCAAATAATCGACGCAATCGCGACGATTCTGCGCGACAAGCTCGACAACCAGCACATGGATAGCTTCGCACCGCAAGCCAGGCTGAACGAGGATCTGTATCTCGATTCCGTGCTGATTCTCGAACTCATGCTGGCGCTTGAACTCGACCACGGTGTCGCGCTTCCCGAGGAGGTGATCAGCCGTCAGGATCTGGACACGGTGGACGACCTGGCGCGGCTGTTCGTCAACGTCTCGGAACCGAATGGAACATTTGTTAAGCCGGCAAAGGAACTTGTTCTCGCTCGCGCCGAACAAGAAGCGGTTGAGCGGATCGGCGTGCATGGCGAGGACTTCGTCGACATCAAGGTCCATTGCTTCGTCAGCAATGTCTGCCACGCGGTGAAGCAAGGGCAGCTTGATCATCGACCTTTCTTCTTCGGCGTCTGGGATGCGGGTTTCGCCGTCGATAAAAGCTGGCGGCTGGCGTATCACGCGCCTGAAATCAACCACGACTTCTTCCGCGATTGGTTCGAGCGCCTGTACGGCGCCAAGGTCCGCCAATGGTATCGGCCGGACGCAGCCAAGGTAGAGAACCTGGCGACGATGCTGGAGCTCCTGGAACGCAAGAAGCAGAGCGAGTACCTGATGGTCATGCTCGATCTCTTCCACCTGCCGGAGCGCGAGAACAAGTTCAACCAGAATCCGTTCCCGCACTATCTGATGTTGGAACACACCGAGGATCCGGCGGTTTGGATGGTTCTAGACCCCGATTTCCGCTGGGAAGGCAGGATCGAGAAGCAGAAAGTCATCAATGCGATCATGCAGCCGACCGTTGCCGGCGGCTTCATCTTCGACGCTGCCGACATCAGGAAACCGTCCGCCGTCGATCTGCGCGACTATTTCCTTGCCTGTTTCCATGAAGACGACAATCTGCTGACGCGCGCAACGCGCGAAGTCGTTCGGGCGCATCTGGAAGGCCGCGACGGCCTGAAACTGGCCGAGTTGTCGATGGCGCTGCGCGAGCTGCCGGTCATATCGATCCGCAAATACGCGCTGGAGCATGGCTTCGCCTTTTTCTGGCGATCGCTGCAGCTTTCCAACGCCGGGTTCGACACGATCTGCGACGACATCGAATCTCTGATCCAGGAATTCAAGGCGCTTCACTACGCCGTCATGAAACTCAGCCAGACAGGCGACGAAGCCCTGGCGTCGCCGGTGTTCGAGAAACTCGATATGCTGGACGCGATGGAGCGCTCGCTGAAGCGCCGTCTTGCCCAAACCTATCGGGTATGGTGCGACACGCGCGGCCTCCTGCACGCGCCGCGCCACGATGTCGAGGATGCCGTAGCATGAGGCTGTCGCTCTGCACGATCACCTTCCGCCATCACCTGCTGTCGCTGGAGGACATCGCGCGATGGGCGGCGGCGAACGATTTCCAGGGCATCGAGCTCTGGGGCGCACACGCGCGCAACATGCAGCATATGACCGACCGCAACGCCTCCTGGATGGCGGCGTTCGGGCTTTCGGTGCCGATGCTCAGCGACTATCTGCCTCTTGATGAGGATCTGGCGTCGCTGCGTCACGCCACGTCGAACCTCTGCCGCCTGGCCGGCCGCTGGGGCGCCCGCAAGGTGCGCACGTTCGCCGGCAAGTCGGCAAGCCGGGACACCTCGCCCGAAGCGCGCTGGCGACTGTCGGCGCGACTCAAGGACGCCTGCATGATGGCGCAGGACCAGGGCTGCCAGCTACTGGTGGAGACACATCCGGGAACGCTTGCCGATACGCTATCGTCGACGCAGCGCCTGCTCGAGGAGGTCGACCATCCGGCGCTGGGCATCAATTTCGACACCTTGCACGTCTGGGAAGGCGGCGCCGATCCGGTCGCCGCGCATGGCGCCCTGTTGCCGCATATCCGGCACTATCATCTGAAAAATGTCCGCTCGCGTGCCGACCTCGCCGTCTTCGAGCCGGCAAACGTCTATGCCGCGGCCGGAAAGCGGACGGGCATGACCGCACTTTTCGACGGCGCGGTGGACTATCTGCAATTCCTCGACGATTTGTTCGAGCGCGAGGAGGTGGATGCCTCGCTGGAATGGTTCGGCGGCGACTGCTTCAACATCCTCGCCAACGACGCCCGCAACATGCGTCTGCTGCAGGCGGACCGCGAAGCACCGATCCGCGCCGGCGTAGCGTAAGCGACCGCGTTTCGAGACCAGTTTCAGGGCCGGCACAGGTCACTCCCGCGCCAGCCTTTTCGACGCGCCGTGGCGCTCCGGGTCAGAACCGCGCCGTGACGCTCAGACGGAACGAGCGGCCCGGATCTTTGTGTGGTTCATTGCCCGGCCCTAGTTCCGCAAAATCCTGACCGTAGGCGGCTCGGTCCGTATAATCTTCGTCGAATATATTGAGAGCGTCGGCGCGCAGCGTGAAGTTCGGCTTCGAAGGCGGCGTCCATTCGACATAGGCGTTCACCACCTCATAGCCCGGCAGTTCCTTCTTTGCGCTTGTCGGGTCGGTGTCATGCCGCACCAAGGTCCTGTCGGTCCTCAAGGCGATTTCGATGTCGCCACCGACTTTGAGGCCCCAATCGTCGAACGTGTAGCCGCCGCCGATCATCACGATCTGACCGAGAGGTGTCGTCAAATAGCGGCCGATCTCCGTATCGGCCGGCATGCCGTCGACGTCGGCATTGATATCGGCATATTTCACACTGACAAAGCCGGCGTCCCAATCATAGCGGCCGCCGATTTCCCAGCCCTTCGAATCGAGATCGAGCGTTCGGATCGATGTATCCCCGGGAAGGTATGGCGCGCGTCCGTAGACCGGCAGGCGTGCGTTGTCGATGTTCGTACGGAACAAATTGGCCTCGAAAGTGAAGCCGTTGTAACGCATTTCCAGCCCCGCAGTGTAGTTGTCAGATGTCACCGGCTCTGGACCCTCGCCATAGGTCCAGACTGGATTCTGGATGAAGTTCTCCGCCAGCGGAACACCACCCCAGACATGCGAGGTGCCGGCCTTGACCGTCAGGAATTCCGGTACGAGGTCGTATTCGCCGGAAATGTTGCCGCTCAGGCCCGCATTGTTCCAATCCGAATCATCGACGCCGGTGAACCATTGATGGTCCCCACGTGCGCCGAAGGAGATCCTGGCCCGATCGAACGGCTCCAGGCGGGCTTGGGCATAAGCCCCGACGTTGCTGGCGCGTTCGTCGGCAAATTCGAAGAAACCGGGGAAGCGCGAATCCAGTGCTGCCTTGTCGCTGTAGAAATCGAGACCCGCGGTGACGCTTCCGACGTCGAGCGAAAAGCGGTTTTCGACCTTGCCGTTGAGGCTGGTCGTTTCTCCAAAGGCTGGCCCAGTGACGCCTGCCTGGGGACCGCGAGGGGCCGTAACTTCTGTGCCCAGTTCGGTCCGGGAATATGCAAGCACGATCTTCGGATCCCACCAGCCTTCCGGTGAGGTGTCGGTATATGTGAAAACCGTATTCTGTCGGCGCAGATCGTAGTTGCGGGTCACTGGCTCCGCGCCATTATCGATATAGACATTGGCGCGATAGGGGCGCAGTTCGTCGTCGCGGACCTGCTCGTGACTGAGCTCGAAACGATGGCCCTCGACGCTCTCGTAGGCGATCTTGGCTAACCCGCTGATCAGATCGGTGCCGGTCCCCGGCATCTCCTGGCCGTTGCCGGCGGTGAAGTTGCCGCCACGGCCGTAATTGATGTAGCCGAGATACTCGAAGCCGTCCTGCCGGCCGAAGCCGCTCACGCCGGTGGTGAACGTCTCGCTGTTGGTGTCCCATATGCCGGTGACGAAACCGCCAAAATTGCGGCCGGGTTCGAGCAGGTCGGCCGCATCCTTGGTCTCGAATCCAAGCGAGCCCGCGAGTGCGCCCGGACCGGCGTCGGCCGGCGCAACGCCTGCCTGCACCGACGCGGCCTTTAGAAGTGCCGGGTCGAGCAGATAGGTGCCGTTGTGGTGGAACACCTTGTTGTTCTGTCGCGACCCGTCGACGGTCACGGCCAGATTGTTCTCATCGACGCCGTTGACGTAGATCTTCTGCGTGCTGGGGATCGCGCCGCCGACGGCGATCTGCGGCTCACCGGAGAACACCTCCCTCAAATCCTGCGGTTTCTTGCGGTCGATCTCTTGCTGGTCGATGGTGATCAGGTTGGCGCCGGCCGTCGCGTTGGCGCCTGCCCCCACGTCGACGACGAGAATGGCGTCGAGCTGCGTGCCCCCGGCGGGAGCCTGGGCTTCTTCATTTTCTTCGGTCGTGCTCGCCCCGGCTTCCGCTTCCGGGGCGGGGGCAGACTGCGCCAGCGCTTCGGGACACAAAAAAATGGACATCGCGGTGCTGACGGTCAGCGCTCGCAACAGATCTGATGACATCGGCTAAATCCCCTCGAATACGGTAGCCCCGGCTGGCGCGAACCGCGCCTGTTGGGACTGCCTTAACCCATCGGTTGCGCTGCGGCAATAAACTTGATAATAAAAATCCAGTTATGCAAGCCGTTGTATCTGCTGCGCTCTTCGAGCGCTGCAGCCGCGGAGCTTACTCAAGCGTGGTGCAGGACGGTCAGCCGACCGCCGATGTTTTCGACCTGCATCGAGAAGCCAAAAATGCTCTCCAGTATATCGGGCCGGATGATGTCGCCGGTTTCGCCCGATGCGATAACGGCGCCGTCCTTCATCGCGACGATACGGTCGGCGTACGAGGCTGCATGATTGATGTCGTGGAGCACTATGAGCACCGTCTTGCCGTGCTCGTCGGCGATGCGTCTCAGAGTCCGCATGAGGTTTCTTGCATGAAACATGTCGAGGTTATTCAGCGGCTCGTCGAGAAGGATGTAATCCGTCCCCTGGCAGAAGGTCATGGCGACGAGGGCGCGCTGCCGTTGCCCGCCTGACAAGGTCTCGACGAAGCGCAGCGCCAGGTCGCTGAGATCGAACTGCTCGAGCGACGCCGCGATGATTTCGCGGTCTTTCGCTGTCAGCCGCCCGCGGTTGTGCGGGAAACGACCGAACCCCACCAGTTCGGCGACGCGCAGGCGGCTTGCGACGCCGGGATCCTGTCGCAGGATGGCCATGATCCTGGCCAACTGCCGGCTCGGCGTCGTATCGACCGGCAGCCCGTCGACGGTGATGCGGCCGCTTTGCAGGGGCCGCAGGCGGGCGATCAACGACAACAGGCTAGACTTGCCGGCGCCATTCGGTCCGACAAGCGCCGTGACGCCGCCCTTCGGCACGGTCAGGCTGACATTATCGAGAATCCGGCTGCCGCCAAGAGCCAGGGAGACGCCTGCAATCTCGATCATCGCCGCCCCCCGGCAAACAGAATGGCGAGGAACACGATGCCGCCGACAAACTCCACGACGATGCCGAGGCTGCCTTCCCCGCCCAGAGCATGCTGGAGGACCGTCTGGCCGCCGACGAGCACGATTGTCGCCGTGAGCGCGGCTGCCGGCAGAAGGATGGCGTGCCGGTTGGTGCCGACGATGCGCTCAGCGAGCGAAACCACCAGGAGCCCCAGAAACGCCATCGGTCCAACCAGCGCCGTCGACGCCGACACGAGCGCGGCGACAACAACCAGCAGCCCGGCAGCCGTGCCGCGCCACGCCACGCCGAGCCCGATGGCTGTGTCGGTGCCCAGCGCGAGCACATCGAGAACATGTCGCGCCCGCCAGGCGATGGCGACACCCGCCACGGTGATGACGCCGGCCAACAGCAGCAGATCGGGTTCCACCGCATTGAAGCTGGCGAAGACCGTACCCTGCAGTACGGCGAAATCGTTCGGATCCAGCAGCCGCGCCAGCAACGTCGTCAGCGATCGGAACAGCACGCCCAGCACGACGCCAGTCAGCAGCATCAGCGTCAGGTCGAACCGCTGGCGAAGCATCGGCAGGAACAGCGCCAGCGCGAGGCTGGTCATTGCCGTGAAATTGCCGAAGAAGTGCAGGCGGGGATCGATGCCGGCAAAGCCGAAACCGCTCAGCGCAAAAACCAGCGCGGTCTGGCAAAAGACGTAGAGCGCATCCAGGCCCATGATCGATGGCGTGATGATGCGGTTGGCGCAAACGGTCTGGAACACGACCGTCGAAACCGCCACCGCCACGCCGACCAGAACCATCGCAGCCAGCCGCGCTGCGCGCAGTTCGACCACGAAGGCGAGATCGCCGCGCAGGCCGATCGTCATGAAGGCCACGCCGACCAGCACTGCGACCGCCGCCATCATCGCAAGGCGGCCCTCGTGCCGCACCAGGCCGCGTTGCATCAAAACTTCAGTCATTGCTGTTTCGGCCAAGCAGCAGGACTAGGAACAGCACCGCCCCGACGACGCCGAGGATCGTGCCGACCGGAACCTCGTAGGGGAAACGGATGAGCCTGCCCATGATATCGCAGGCAAGCACCAGCGCCGCGCCACCGCCGGCGACCCACGGCAAGGTGTGGCGCAGGTTTTCGCCGGCGAAGCGCGATACGATGTTGGGCGCGACAAGACCGACGAAGGGGATCGTTCCGACAACGACCACGGTCAGCGCGGTGATGGCCGAGACGATGACAAGGCCGAGCCGAAGCATAGCGGCATAATTCAGGCCGAGCCCTATGCTGACGTCCCTGCCCAGCGAAAGCATCGTCAGGCGGTCGGCCGTCCACCAGGCCAATACGACCAGTGCGCCCGCAACCCACAACAGTTCATAGCGCCCGCGCAGGATGCCGGAAAACTCCCCCGTCATCCACACTTCGAGATACTGCAGAAGGTCCAGGTGCCAAGCGGCAAAGGTCGCGGCGGCGCCAATGACGCCGCCATAGACCAATCCGAACAGCGGAACGAGAAAAGGTTGTGTCGGCGGCAACCTATGCGCGAGCATGAGGAAAACGGATGTCCCGGCGAGAGCGGTCACCGCCGCGCCGGCTGCCTTCCATCCAAGCGATGCATCGGGCCAAACCAGCGTCACCACCAGTATGCCGAGTGCCGCGGATTGCGCGGTTCCAGCCGTCGAAGGCTCGACGAAACGGTTGCGGGCAAGCGTCTGCATCACAAGCCCTGCGATGGCCAGGGCGCTGCCGGCCAGAAGTGCCGCCAACGTCCTCGGCAAGCGGCTGATCATGATCAGCCGCAAGGCTTGCGGATCGGAGGCCAGACTGCCTATGGCAAGCTCTCCGACGCCGACGAACAGACTGGCCACAAACAGCGCCAGCAGGGTTGCGGCGCCGATTGCCTGATAGGCGTAGCCTTGAGAGCCAAGCGATCCGGCGGTCATTGGGTCCGCGAGAAAGCGTCTCGAATGGTCTCAAGCACGCGCTTCGTCGACTGGACGCCGCCTGCAGCGATGTAGAAATCGGCAGCCGGCATGTAGACCACCTGCCCTTTCTTCCAGGCCGTGGTTTCGGCCACCAGTTCATTGTCGAGCGTCGCTTTGGCGTTCTGCTCCCCCGAACCGATCGCCGCGGCGCGATCGAGCACGATAAGCCAGTCCGGATTGGCGTCGCGGAGGAACTCGAAGGAGATCGCTTCGCCGTGGGTGGCGGCCTCGACATCCTCGACCGCCGGCGTGAGTTGGAGCGCCGAATGCAGCCAACCGAAGCGGGACTCCTTGCCGTAGGCGGTCACCTTCGGGCCGCTGGTCATCAGGATCAGTGCCGTGCCCTTGCCCTTGACGGCGACACGCGTCGACGAAAGCGCGTCATCGAGTTCCGAAGCAAGCGCCGCCGCCTCGGCCGGCTTGCCGACGAGAGCGCCGTAGGCCATCAGGCGCTGCTTCGCCTGCGCGAACAGATCATCGCCATTCATCGTCATATCGATGCTCTGCGCAATCCGGCTGGTCGCCGCCAGTTGCGGCGAGGAGCGCCCGCCGACAATGATGAGGTCCGGCGCCAGCGCGCTCAGCGCCTCCAGATCGGGCTCGAAGAGGGTGCCGACGATTTCCGCGCCGTCCTTCAACACGACGAGCTCGGGCACATAGAGCTTGTCGGGCAAGCCGGCGATCTTCACGCCCAGGCTGTTCAACGTATCGACCGCCGCAATGTCGAACACCGCGAGCGTTTGCGGCGTCTTGCCGACCGTTACCGGGCCGTTCGCGGTCTCGATCTCGGTTGCGAACGCCTGAACAAGGAAAAGCGCCAATGCCGGCAAGGCCAGGACCGACTTGAGCCATCTCATGAGCATGCCCCGTAGCGAAGACGACGCTTCAATCGCGCCAGGCCAGCGGCTGGAGATTTTCGCGGAAGGCGAACCGGACGAGATGCGATTCGATGACCTGCTTGGTCTCGGTCAATGCGGTGGTGTCGGCCGCTTCCACCACTATGTCCAGCCGTTCGAGACCGGCATTCATGGTAGCCGTGCCGCAGGAGAACCGGCACTGCCCATGCCCATCGCCATAGGCGACCTCGACCTTGTGCGCGAAATGCTTGCAAAGCTGCTGGAGATATTTGCCCGCATTCGGCGTTTCGCAGCGCGTGGTCGCAGTCAGCATCGAGACCTCATAATATGATGTTTACACTCCACTTATCGTAAGCTATCCGTTCGGACAAGTCGGCGTCGCTGAGCAGTCGCCGCAAGAAATGCCTGTAGCGACAGCCCTCGCGTAGCCATGCTCCTGGCAGGCCAGACCTTCGAACAGAAAAGCGTCCCCATGCTGCGCAGATTTTTCGCCTACTACCGCCCCTGGAGGGGTCTGTTCATCCTGGATTTCTGCTGCGCGGTCCTGTCTGGCCTGCTGGAACTCGGGTTTCCGATGGCGGTCAAGCTGTTTGTCGACGAACTGTTGCCGACTCAGCAATGGCTGCTGATCCTCGCTGCGTCGGCCGGCCTGCTTGCCATCTACGTGGTGAACACCGGACTGATGGCGGTCGTGGTCTATTGGGGCCATATGCTCGGTATCAACATCGAGACCGAGATGCGCCGGAAGAGCTTCGATCACCTGCAGAAGCTCTCGTTCCGCTTCTATGACAATCACAAGACCGGTCACCTCATCGCCCGGGTCACCAAGGACCTGGAGGAAATCGGCGAGGTTGCCCATCATGGCCCGGAAGACCTGTTCATCGCGATCATGACGTTCATCGGCGCCTTCGCGCTGATGTTCCTGGTCAATCCGCAGCTTGCGCTGATTACGGCGGCAATTGTGCCGCTGGTCGCCTGGGTGACAAGCCGCTATGGCGCGCGCATGACGCGCAACTGGCAGGCGCTTTACGGGCGGGTCGGCGATTTCAACGTTCGCATCGAGGAGAATGTCGGCGGCATGCGGGTGGTGCAGGCTTTCGCCAACGAAGACCACGAGCGCAACCTGTTCGCGCGCGACAACGCCAGCTACCGCAAAACCAAGCTCGATGCCTATCGCATCATGGCCGCAAGCACGTCGCTGAGCTACATGAGCATGCGGTTGATCCAACTGCTGGTGATGATCGCCGGAAGCTACCTCGTGCTTCGCGGCGAACTTTCCAGTGGCGGCTTCGTTGGCTTCCTGCTCCTGGTCAACGTGTTCTTCCGGCCGATCGACAAGATCAATTCGGTGATTGAAACCTATCCGAAAGGCATCGCCGGATTTCGCCGCTATGCAGCCCTCCTCGACACTGAACCGGACATCGCGGATCGGCCGGGCGCAATTGACGCACCGACGCTCAAAGGTGCCATCAGCTATCGGGATGTCAGCTTCGGCTATAGCGGCGAACGGCCGGTTTTGAAGAACATCGATCTCGACATCGCAGCAGGACAGACCATCGCCTTCGTCGGGCCATCCGGTGCCGGCAAGACGACCCTGTGCTCGCTGCTGCCGCGTTTTTACGAGGTCGACAGCGGCGCTATCACCATCGACGGTCTGGATATCCGCGATATGACGCTGGCCTCGTTACGCTGCCAGATCGGTATCGTGCAGCAGGACGTGTTCCTGTTCGGCGGCACGATCCGCGAGAACATCGCCTATGGCCGGCTGGACGCGGTCGAGAGCGAGATCGTCGAGGCTGCGCGCCGCGCGCGCCTCGACGAACTCATCGCCTCGCTGCCAGAGGGCCTCGATACGATCATTGGCGAGCGCGGCGTAAAACTTTCGGGCGGTCAGAAGCAGCGCCTGGCAATCGCGCGCATGTTCCTGAAGAACCCCACGATCCTCATCCTGGACGAGGCGACTTCGGCACTCGACACGCAGACCGAGCGGGAGATCCAGCAGTCGCTGGCAGAGCTTGCGCAGGGCCGAACGACGCTGGTGATCGCGCACCGGCTGGCGACGATCCGCAATGCCGATCGCATCGTGGTGGTCGCCGATACAGGCATCGTCGAACAAGGTCCGCATGATGAACTGGTGGCGCGCGGCGGCGCTTACTCACGACTGGGCGCGGCTTCAGATTAAATGAGATGCAGCTCTCAAAGCTCGGGCCGAGGAGAGTTCTCCTGAAACGCACCCGATCGGGCTGCGCAACCAAGCCCGCTCCAGCCCACGCTACGAGATCGAAAAGGATCTTCCCTGCGCTGGGCGTGAGGTGATTCCAAGCGGCGGGCGAGCCCGCCGCTTGGAAGTCGAATCTCGACCGTGTGGCCGAACGCTGTTATCGGCTGCCCCACATCCCCTGTCCGTAACCCGGTGCGGGCTTATCGAGGATCGAATTTCCTGCCGAGGTCGGTGCGCTGTCGGTCGTGTCGACACTCGCTGTGCCGCTCGGGTCGACCGCGTAGCCGTTGTCGGACGCCATCGAATGGTGACCGGTCTTCGGATAGAAGGAGCCATGGCTGTAGTCGGAGCCATAGTGGTCGCTGCCGGCAAAAGCCATGCCGGAGGCAAACAGCAAGGTGGCAGTGGCAAGAACGATCTTGAGCATTTCAATTCTCCATTTTGAGGGTTAGCGTTTGGCCTCGACGCGCCGTGCCCCGCACCGCATCGATGAGGCCGTCTTTTCATGCTCTTTGGGCAAACCGACCAACCGCTATCCTCCTGGGTGTGCGGCGGCAGGTTGTTCAGCGCACGGTCTCTTGTTGCGTTCGTGCGCTGTTCGGTGGGCTGCTCAATGGCAGCCGAGATCATCACCAATCGGCAGTGTCAGCGCGGCCGTACGAATGGCGGCTGTTCCCGATCAGCCGTCGCGTAGCTGGGTTGACGTCTGCCCCTTGTCGATCATGGCGTTGCAAGAGCCGGCGAGCCGCTTCATGGCCCGGGTGGTTTTGGCCAACAAGGCTCGCGCGGAGCCGGTCGGGGAAATCGTATGAAGCAACTGGCCTATGCATTTTTGAATCTCAGGTTTCGGAGCAAAACGTGTCGACCCGCGCCAAGACTAGATGTTCAGCCTTTGGGTTCTGGATATTTTCGTTTCATCCGTTTATTCTTCCGCGTCTTCGGATCTTATTGTCATACACCGCTTTCGTTTCAGGCGTTTTTCTGCAGCGCGGTGGGAGTGTTTCGTTTGTTTCAGAGGCACGCGCGACGGGGCGGGACGCATTGTGTGGATGGTCGTCCTCTATGGCGCACACCGGCTTGCGCATGCCACAGGCCTGTCCGCCTCGGCGCGACCCAAGGACGGACAGGCTCAGCCTCGGCTTACGGCCGGATGTTGTGGTTGACGCGGAAGAGGTTTGCCGGATCGTATTGGCGCTTGACCGCGACGAGCCGCTCATAGTTGGCGCCGTAGGCGGCGCGTACACGCGCCTCGCCTTCATCATCCATCATGAAGTTGATATAGGCGCCACCATGCGGGTTGTGCTTGTGCACCGCGGCCCAATACTCGCTTGCCCAGCGCCTCAGCTCCGGCGCCTTCGTCGGGTCGGGGTCGATGCCGGCGATAACCATGGACCAGCGCGCTCGCCGCGCTCCCCAGGCGGTGGCGTCCGGAGCCACTTCCTGGACCGCTCCGTCGATGGGGTAGAGATGCATCAGCGACAGCTCGCTCGGGATCTTCGAGCCGTGCTCGGCATGGGCTGCGATGGCCGCATCGGACAGTTCGTCGACATAATCGCCCTTCCAGTACCACTGCAAGCCCCTCGGCAGCAGCGGATCAAACAGCGCCTGCAGATCGACGAAGGGCATCTGCATCATACCGTCCATCAGAGGCCTGGGAAGCGCGTCGCGCACGGGCCGCATCGCCCGGACGCCGTCCTCCTCAGCGCCGTTGTAGCAACTGATCAACGCGCAGACGCGCCTTCCCCAGATCTCGCGCGGGAAAGGGTCGCAGGAGGGCACCGTCTTGATGCCGAAGAACATCCCGAGCTCTCGCTGCGCTCCGGGCAGGAAGTCACGGTACCAGCGCATGATCTCTGCGGCATGTGCGATGTCGAAGAAGATCGGCCCGGCATAGACATCCTTCGCCGGATGCGCCTGAAATGTGAAGCGCGTCACGACGCCGAAGTTGCCGCCGCCGCCGCGCAGCGCCCAGAACAGCTCCGGGTGTTCGTCCTCACTTGCCGTCACGACGCTGCCGTCGGCCAGTACGACCTCGGCCGCAAGCAGATTGTCGATGGTGAGGCCGTGTTTGCGTGTTAGATGACCGGTGCCGCCGCCCAGCGTCAGTCCGGCGATGCCTGTGGACGAGACGAGGCCAGCCGGCACCGCCAGCCCATGAGCGCTGGTGGCGCGGTCGACATCGCCTTGGGTGCAGCCGGCCTCGACGCGGACCGTGCTGGTCCTGAGATCAATATCGACCCGTTTCATCGGCGACATGTCGATGACCATTCCGCCGTCGCAACTGCCGAACCCTGGACCGTTGTGGCCGCCGCCGCGAATGGCAAGAAGCAAGTGCTTGTCTCGGGCATGATTGACTGCCGCGACGACGTCGGCGACCTCGGCGCAGGGGATGATCCAGCGCGGCCGCTTGTCGATCATGGCGTTGTAGAGCCCGCGTGCCTCTTCATAGGCCGGATGGTTTTGGTCAATGAGGCTCGCGAGGAGCCGGTCGGGGAAATCGTGCGAAGTAACTGGCTTATCCATATTGAACCCTCAGGTTTCAGAGCAAGACGCGTCGACACTCGCCAAGACTAGATTGTTCATCCTGGGCGCTGGACATTTGCGCTTCGCCGGTTGAATTTGCCGCATCTGCGGCTGTTCTTGTCATACACCGCCTTCGTTTCAGGCGTTTTTCTGTGGTGTGGTGGGAGTGTTTCATTTGTTTCAGCGCGCGCCCCACGGGGATGACAGGCGACACGTCAGCGCCGGCGATGTCTCCCACGCGCCGAAACAGTTGAAACAAATCACGCGTCGCCCGAACGCGTGCTGAAACAAAGAGGGGCTATTATCCGCCCTCGCGGGATCACGCGAACAAAGGGAACGACCATGCGGCCTGATAATCCGGTGCCATCCACACACACAGGCTATGCCCTTTTTGACGCCAACCATGTTCTCGTCGACAGCAATCCGCAGATATTTGGAAGCCGGCGGTTCGACCGCGGCGAGATGCAGCCGACGGACGCCATTGCCGCAGTCGCCGAAGCCCTATCACGTCTAAAGAGTTTCGACGGCCGCCCCATCGAGCCGGGCAACGCATTTGTTGAAAGCGCCGCAGCGCGATGGACGCAAATCGACGACGCTCCAGTTGAAGCCGAGACATTGGATGGCCGATGGAAGTTGCTCACCGCACATCCTCGGCCGGATGGCGGCATGGCCCTGGTAAGCGTCGACATTACCGAGATGAAGCGAGCGCAGATCGCGCACCAGGAGAACGCCGAGATATTCCGCTGCATCACGGACAGTCACCCGCTGCCGGTTTGGGTGGTGGACGCGGGAAGCGGGCAGATCCTCTACGAAAGCCTCGATGCGTCGAACCTGCTTGGCCGAAAATGGACGCCGAACGAGCCGCAATTCCTGACGGATCATTTCGTGAATTCTGGCGAATTCGATGAAATCAGTTCTCTCGCCAGCAACAGCGAGATCGTCCGGGATCACGAAATCCAGCTCAGAAACACAAGCGGATCGGCCGTCTGGTGTTCGACAAACTGCCGTCGCGGCGTCTATGGCGGGCGCCCCTCGCTCATCATCGGCGTATTGGACATCACGGAACGCAAGCAGCGCGAGGATCTGTTCGGTTTCCTGATCAAGCATCACCCGTTGCCGGTATGGATGAACGATGCAAGTTCGGGGGAACTCATCTACCAGAGCAATGCTGCCGAACGGCTGCTTGGATGGAGCAAAAAGGCGCAACGCGAGACGGTGCGGCTCGGCGATTACTTTGTCGACCCCGAGAAACACCGGGAAATCAATCGCGAGCTCATGCAAAAGGGCGTCGTCGAAAATTGCGAGGTGCTCCTCAAAAGACCCGACGGCCAGGAGTTCTGGGCCACGGGCAATCTCAGGATCGTCGAATTCCAGGGCCGGCGAGTGGTTCTCGCCGGCATCGCCGATGTGACCAAGCAGAAGAAGCGTGACGGTGAAGTCGCCGCGGCGCGGGAGATGCTCGCGGACGCCGTTGAATCACTCTCCGAAGGATTCGCACTGTACGACGAAGACCACCGCCTGGTCATGTGCAACAGCCTTTACCGCGAGCTGAAAGACCCGGTTCGGGATCTCGTCGAACCGGGTGTGGAATGGGACGAACTCCTTCGCGAATCCGCCAAGCGCGGCGTGTTCCGCAATGCGGTTGGGCGCGAGGATGAGTGGCTCGACGAGCGGATCCAAAGCCGGATCGAGTTCCATTCCCATTTCGAGGTGCCCCTCTCCGACGGCAGATGGCACTCGGTATCGATACATCCCACCGATCTTGGCGGCTTCGTCGTAACGCGCGCCGACATCAGCGAGCGCAAGAAGGCCGAGGCATTCGAGCGCGACGCCACGACACTGCTGCAAAAGGTGCTCGATGCCTGCCCTTCGCCGATACGCATGACCACGTTCGAGGGAGAAACGCTCTACCGCAATCCTGCCACCAGAGATCTCTACGCCGACCGTCCTCGGATAACCGACCATTATGTCGATCCAGACTACAGCGCAATGTTGGAGCGCACCCTGGTCGAAAAGGGCAGGATCGATGATTTTCGGGTCCAGCAGTACGACACCGAGAACAAGGCCTTCTGGGCTTCGATTTCCGCTCGCCTGATCGATTTCCAGGGAAGGCAGGTGATAGTGTCGAACACGACTGATATCACCGACATGATCACCGCCCAGCAAGAAACGCGCAAGGCCAACGAGCGGCTGATCGACGCGATCGAATCTCTGGCCGAAGGGTTTGCCCTCTACGACAGGAACGATTGCCTGGTGCTGGCCAACAGTAGGTACCGCCAGATGCACGCGATAAGCGCGGATGTGCTCATTCCCGGGGTGAACTGGTTCGATTTCCTCCGCGTGACCGCAGAGCGCAACCAGTTTCCGGTTCCACCCGACAAGATCGACGACTGGCTTGCCGAGAGGGCAAGGGACCGCCGCGAATTCCGGCAACAGGAATTCCGTCATACGGACGGGCGTTGGTTTTTCGTCTCGAACTGTCCGACCCGCGAAGGCGGGTTCGTGGTCACCCGTGTCGACATTACAGAGCGCAAGCGGGCCGAGGAGGCCGCCAAGGAAGCGGACGAACTGGTCCGTAAAGTCCTCGAAGCCTGCCCCGTCAACATCCAGATGACCCGCGCGCATGACGGGAAGCTGCTTTACCGCAGCCCCGCCACCGTTGAGCTGCTCGGCGACGTCACCAGCGCCGTCGACTATTATGTCGACCCTTCAGAGCGGAGGCGATACGTTGAGCGGCTGCTCGCGACGGGGTTGGTCGACGATTTCGAAACCCAGCTCAAACGCAAGGACGGTGGTACCTGCTGGTGCTCGATTTCGTCTCGACTGATCGATTACCACGGTGAGAAGGTGATCGTTTCCCACGCCTACGATCTCACCGACCGTATCGACATGCAGCAGGAATTGGAGCGGCAGCGCGAGACGCTGCACCAGAACGAAAAAATGTCGGCGCTCGGTGGATTGCTGGCCGGGGTGGCGCATGAGCTCAACAATCCGCTCTCGGTGGTGCTTGGCCTGTCATCGCTGTTGAAGGAGACCGCTGCCGACGCCAAGGTCGTGGAACGCGCCGACAAGATAAGCAAGGCAGCCGAACGCTGCGCCAGGATCGTCAAGACATTCCTGGCTATGGCCAGACAGCAGCCGACGCGAACCTCAAACGTTACGATCGATGACATCATTTCCGAAGCGGTCGAAGTGGCGAGCTATTCGATTCGATCGTCGGACATCGGCCTTTCAGTTCATCTTGAACCTGGTCTTCCGCCGATCTGGGCGGATCCCGATCAGCTCGGCCAGGTGCTGATCAACTTGCTTGTCAATGCAGAACAGGCGTTGCATGGCTGGGAAGGACGACGGACAATCACGGTTTCAACGCGGCTTCATCCCACAACCGGCAACATAGTCGTCAGCGTTGCCGACACGGGTCCGGGAATTCCCAAAGAGATACGTCCCCGCATTTTCGAGCCGTTCTTCACGACCAAGGAGATTGGGGCAGGGACTGGGATCGGGCTGTCCTTCTGTCATCGGATCGTTCAATCCCATGGAGGAACCATCGAGGTCGAATCCCCCGAGGGGGGTGGCTCGACCTTCATACTTTCGCTGCCTGCTTCGGAGCGTCTCGACGAAGGAACCGAAACGGCCGAAGACGAGCTCCCGAATTCAACCGGCATTGCCTGTCTGGTGGTGGACGACGAAGAGGAAGTGGGTGAGCTGGTTGCTGAGGTGCTCAGGCGAGATGGTTTCAACGTCACCATTGCCAAATCCGGCGAAGAAGCGCTGCTGCACCTCAAGAACCGCACTTTCGCGGTGATCCTGAGCGATCTGAAAATGCCTGATATGGACGGACGGGGATTGTTCAACCAGATTGCCAAGCTCCATCCGGCCGAACTCGACAGGTTAGCCTTCCTGACAGGGGACACGATCAGTCCGGACGCGCAGATGTTCCTGCGCGCCGCGAAACGGCCCTACCTCGAGAAACCGATCAAACCGAACGAGCTCCGTTCGTTTGTCTCAAATCTGGTCAACAACAATGCTTGACAGACCCGTTGATTTGCACGTCACTTTAGAGGCAGCTTATCCATTAGGCTGGTTGCTCGGTGGTCGATTTTGACGACGCACGCACATGTAGTGGTCTGCGATGACGAACCGGATATCCGCTACACGGTAGCGGAATATCTGGAGCACCATGGCTATGCCGTGACGCCCGCCAACGCTGGGCCTGCCCTGCGTGAACTTATTGAGAGCCAGCACGTCGATGTGGTCATATTGGATATCCGAATGCCAGGTGAGGATGGCCTCTCCCTGGCGCGATATCTACGAGAGCACTCAGACGTTGCCATTATCATGCTGACCGGATCGGCGGAAATCGTCGACCGCGTTGTCGGATTGGAGATTGGCGCCGACGACTATGTCTCCAAGCCCGTCGACCTGCGGGAGCTGCTGGCGCGGGTCAAGGCCGTGCTGCGCAGGACATCGGCGAGCGAACGCGCTGCGGGGAAAGCGAGTACTCCGGGCCCTCACCAGGTCCAGTTCGGCAAGTGCCGCTTCGACCCGGACGCACACAAATTATACAACGCCGAGGGGGTCGAAATAGCGATCACCCCAATGGAGTTCCGGCTTCTGAAAGTGTTCAGCGAACATCGCGGACGCGTACTCAACCGCGATCAACTGCTCGATCTCGCCCATGACCGCGGGTGGGATCCCTTCGATCGCAGCATCGACATTCGCGTTTCGCGGCTGCGGAAGAAAATCGAGGTCGATCCCTCGAAGCCCGAGGTGATCAGGACGATCCGCGGCATGGGTTACCTCTACTCCTGAGCGCGCTGCCGCCTTGGCCTGGCAATGCGGATCGCCCGTCTCATGGGCATTGGCGGCGGATGCCGCCAGAAGGTGGCCATGATTTCAGCCCGCCTTGTCTTCTTGGCCGCGCTGCAAGCCGCGGACCACCAAGCTAATCTCGGACCGGCTGATCCCGATGTCCCTCAGGAAGGCATCGTCCATTGCCGCCAGAGTCCGTTCCGCCATGCGGTGAACCCGATAGTCCCGGAAAGAGCGGTAAGCTGCTCGCATTATCGACATTGCAACACTCCATTGATTGGCGCCGCGGGTGCAGCGATGCCATTGGATTTAAACCATCGCTGTTTCAGGGGTTTTTCCGCGCCGAACTCGAAGTGTTTCGTTTGTTTCAGTGCCGGGATGGACTTGTGAGAAGGAGTTCCATAGTCCGGCCGACGACACTCAAAACCACCTCCTCAACGAGGCGGTGGACCAGCCAGCCGCAGCGGAGTAAGGCAGCGAGGTCGAGGCTGTTTGGATCACCATACCAAAAGCGCGTGGCGCAGCATGACGTGCAAGCGTTGCGAATGCGATCAGACCGGCTATCGGTGGAGTATTCATGAAAAAGACTGTCGTTAGAGTCGTCTGTGCCATCGGCCAAGCGGGGCAGCTCGGCCTCAAAGGGGGCCTTCCCTGGGAAGGCAACCGGTCGCCGGAGTTCGTCGCCGACGTTGCACGATTTTTCGACCTGACCAGAGGACATGTCTTGCTCGCCGGTCCCAAGACGATCGCGAGCATTCCGGATTTTGCTCGCGCGGATCGGGAACTTGTCGTCGTTCGCTCCAGCATGGATCCCGAGGACACACTCCAGCGCTTCGTCGGCCGCGTCGTCTTCATCGGCGGGGGTCCACCAGTGTGGGACGCCTACGCGCGCTTCGTCAGCCATTGGGATATCACGCGGCTGCCCTATGACGGACCGGCGGACCGCTGGTTCGATGCAAGATGGCTTACGGCGGGTGGCGGGGCTGCCAAAAATCACCGCGACCCCAGCAGTCACCGCGACCAATGAAGGCTCGGCTCACAGTGGGCACCGCGGTGGAACGATCGCAGTGCCCGTAGTCTGTACCCGCACACCTAGCAGTTCGCCCCAGTCTGCGGATCGCACGCCTTGTTTTCTTGCTTCTGTGGTTCGGGCTCGGCCGCCTGTTCGGGCTCGGCCTGCTGCTGCTCGGCGGCGGGCTGCTCCTTCGCCTTCGGCTTCTCAGGCTTGGCCGCCTGTTCGGGCTCGGCCTGCTCCTGCTCGGCGGCGGGCTGCTCCTTCGCCTTCGGCTTCTCAGGCTTGGCCGTCTTTTCCGGCTCCGCCTGCTGCTGCTCGGCGGCGGGCTGCTCCTCGGCCTTTTGCTTCTCAGGCTTGGCCGCCTTTTCCGGCTCCGCCTGCTGCTGCTCGGCGGCAGGCTGCTCCTCGGCCTTTTGCTTCTCAGGCTTGGCCGCCTTTTCCGGCTCGGCCTGCTGCTGCTCGGCGGCCGGTTGCTCCTCGGCCTTCTGCTTCTCAGGCTTGCCCGTCTCTTCCGGCTCCGCCTGGTCCTGCTCGGCGGCGGGTTGCTCCTCGGTCGTCGGCTTCTCAGGCTTGCCCGCCTGTTCGGGTTCGGCCTGCTCCTGCTCGGCGGCGGGTTGCTCGTCGGTCGTCGGCTTCTCAGGCTCGGCGGTCTCTTCCGGCTTGACCTCTTCATCGGTCGCCGGCGCCTGTTCGGTCGTTGCTGCGCCTTCGGTGGGCTTCGATTTCCGGCCTGCCTGAACCTGCTTCACCTCCTCGATGTCTTTGAGCTCGGCTGGTTTGGCGTCGGGATCGGCTTTCACTTCACCTTCAAAGACCGTGACCGTATTGTTTTCCACTTTGCCGGCCTGCTCGGGCGTCTCGGTCTCGCTGACCTCGACGACAGTTACCTGCTGGTTTGTCTCCTTCTCGATCACATCAACATCAACGACTTTGTTGATCACCACGTTGTTCTGGATCGTCACGTCGCCGGCCGGCTCGGCCGCCTCGACAATGCGCACAAACTCCGGCTCATCACGGATAACGACGACAGAAATGTCGTCAGCAAGGAATTCGCGGGTGGGGACCACGACCCAGTAAAAATCCGGCGTGGTGTCGATGGTCACCTCGATCGAAATCAAATCGGGATCGCGGCGCGGCGGCAGCGGAGCCCAGATGACGTGCTCCCTTTCGCGCCGCCAACTCACCCATGCTGGCGCCCAACGAGTGCCGGGAACCCAGTACCAGCCGATGTCGTCGGCATAGCCCCAGCGGCCGTAATGGTAGGTCGCCCACCCGAACGGCTCGTCGGACACCCAGAGCCAGCCATACTGCTCGGTATAGACCCAATGCCCAATGGTATACGGACGCCAATCGTCAGGTACATCAACCGGGACGAAAACGGTCGCTCCCCGGTACGAAACCCAATCACCATGGGAAGACAGTTCATCGTAAAATGTGCTGATCGAAACGGAAACGTCGGTGGCAGCCCTCGCCTCGGACACAAGCGACAATGGCGCCACGGGGCTGGGAATCTCGACGACCGTGAGCAAGCCGGCGGTTACGCCGCCCAGCATCAGCCGTACAACGTTTTGGGGAGGACGCGTTTCATCGCAGTTTCCTCCGAAACAGATCGCCCTTCATCGTGGAAACTCACCGGCTGTCGAATTGTTCCGGCTTGGCATCACCGCGCCTTGCTACAGGGTCGTCTTGACTTCCCCGATCTCGGCACCAACTACGGTTATATGAACGCCACAAAAAAGATCCGTCGCGATTTTCTTTTCCGGGTTTGCCCCATCGCGGGATCGTAACCCCCGGCTCGGCTGCCATGTGCCCCGGGCCGCGGGGCAAGCACATAAAATCGACATCGAACGTACGCAGGCCAGCACCGGCTCTGGGGCATCGGTTTTGAGCAAGATCTGCCTCGAATTGGCCAGTTAAACCATGCTTGAGGCAGCCCGCTCAACTGAGAATACGAGTATTCGAAAATGCAAGATAACATCAAGGCGCGGCGCAAGCCGACCATCCGCATCTCGAAATCGGACCATGCGCGTTTATCGGCGCTTGCGAGCACCGTGGCCGCACGAAATCCGCAGGCTTCCGATGACCTGCTCGCCGAACTCGAGCGAGCGCGCATCGTTTCCGATGGTTTGATCTCCGCGGGCGCCGTCCAGATGGGTTCGACGGTGACGTTCAAGCCCGATACCGGTGATGCGAAAACGGTGACGCTGGTTTTTCCTGGCGATGCGGACATCTCCGAAGGCAAGGTTTCAATCCTTACGCCGATCGGCACGGCCCTGATCGGCCTCTCGGCCGGACAGTCGATCATGTGGACTGCGCGAGATGGGCGCCGGCATGAATTGTCGGTGCTTGCCGTGAACCGGCCTGCTCGGGAAGGCGATGCAGCCGATCAGCGTGCACCAGCACCTTCGACGACGGCGGGCGACTAAAGCGCGTCGCGTGACCGGCCTCATGCGGCGCGCTTTAGGTTGTTGTTTGTTTCCGCGAAAACTGCGGGCATCAACGAGGACCTCAAGCGCCTTCTCCACGAACGCCTCATGTTTATGGACAACCGGTGCTGAAGCAAACGGCCCGGCCCCTACGCCGACCCGCTCTTACCAGCCGGCGGTTGGATGGATCGACTCGGGTTAGGTGGGCCTTGCCGCGTGGCAAAAAAATAACAGGTTGGCTGTCGGGAGGCGCACCACTTGTTCGTCCTTTGGACACGAAGCAACGAAACCAGGTGAAAGACCCGTGAGCGAGTTTAGATCATCGAACACATATGCGGTCGATGTAATCCAGGCCGACCTTATGATGGCGTTCATCGGTCCCGTTCAGGCCGGCGAGCCGCCCAAGGGCTGGTTCGACTGAGGTCTGACAGTCGCGGCACGAACAAATACCACCCAAGAACCGAGGAGATTAAAAATGACGAAACTCGTGACCTGCCTGTGGTTCGACCACGGCGAAGCGCGCAAGGCGGCAGAGTTCTATGCCGCCAACTTTCCCGACAGCCATGTGGATCGGCTGAATGCGGCC
The DNA here is from genome assembly GCF_000513915.1 of Mesorhizobium sp. WSM2561. Classification (NCBI taxonomy): domain Bacteria; kingdom Pseudomonadati; phylum Pseudomonadota; class Alphaproteobacteria; order Hyphomicrobiales; family Phyllobacteriaceae; genus Mesorhizobium; species Mesorhizobium sp. WSM2561. The sequence goes on along the minus strand of NZ_KI911325.1, from coordinate 91,124 downwards.
GCGTCGGACTATCCCGGCGGCAAGGAAGGCAATGAACTGACGGTCGAGTTCACAGTGCTCGGCCAGTCTTTTCTAGGCCTGAACGGCGGCCCGAATTTCAAGGCGAACGAATCCGTCAGCCTGATGGTGCTGACCGAAGATCAGGAAGAGACCGACCGCTACTGGAAGGCGATCACAGGAAACGGCGGCAGCGAGAGCGCCTGCGGATGGTGCAAGGACCGGTGGGGCTTCTCCTGGCAGATCACGCCGAAGCGGCTGATGGAACTGACGACCAGTCCCGACCGCGCCAAGGCCAAGCGCGCGATGGAGGCGATGATGACGATGAAGAAAATCGATATCGCAGCACTGGAAGCCGCAGCAGCAGGCTAACTCGATCCAAGGCAACGACGCCTTGGTGAGCTCAATGAATGGAGATGATCATGCCCAACACCGTTAAACTGCACCGGGTTTTCGCCACGAAGCCCGAAAAGGTCTACCGCGCATTTCTGGAACCTGACGCGGTCGCGAGTTGGCTCCCGCCCTTCGGTTTTACCTGTACGGTCCATGAGCTTGAGGCGAAGGAAGGCGGCAAGCACAGAATGTCGTTTCGAAACTTCACGACCGGGCAAAGCCATTCCTTCGGCGGCACCTATCTGAAACTCGTCCCCGGCGAGACGCTCCTCTACAGCGACGTGTTCGATGATCCGAACCTTCCGGGCGAGATGAAAGTGACCGTCACGCTGACGGCCGTTTCAGTCGGAACGGAGATGATGGTGGTTCAGGAGAACGTGCCCGATCTGATCCCCGTCGAGGCATGCTATCTCGGTTGGCAAGAGTCGCTGCGCAAGCTTGCTCACCTCGTCGAGCCCGAAATCACGCAATAAACCTTCCGTGTGATCTCATCCGACTGCGACGACAAGGGAACCAAAAATGACCAACCAGCAGATCACCATTGCCACCACGATCGCCGCGCCGATCGAACGCGTCTGGGAGGCCTACACGACGCCCGGCGATATCACGCGGTGGAACTTCGCTTCCGACGACTGGTGCTGCCCAAGCGCGGAAGCCGACCTAAAGGTGGGCGGCGGCTACAAGGCGCGCATGGAAGCCAAGGACGGCAGTTTCGGCTTCGATTTCGAGGCGGTGTACGAAGAGGTCGAGCCGTACAAGGCGATCGCACTCGCCATGAGCGACGGGCGCAAGGCGCGTACGACCTTCGAAGCCGCAGGGAACGGTACGAAGGTGACGACCATATTCGATGCCGAGACGCAGAACTCCATCGACATGCAGCGTGACGGCTGGCAGGCGATCCTGAACAACTTCGGGCGTTATGTTGAATCCAGCGCAGGACATGAGCAACTTCAACGAGGTCGTTGAACTCCGCCGGAAGACAATCGTCGAGATCAAAGCGCTAAACGCCCGAGGCGATGATCGAGATCGAAGCCATAGCAGCCGTGGCTGCAGACGACGGTCTATTCGCCTCGGGACCTTTCAACGACCATCCGCTGCTGACCGGTCGCTATGCACTCAAGCGAAACCGTGTGACGTCGATGGCCGCGGCCATCAGCGTCTGCGTGTAGGGGGCCTGCGGATTGCTGAAGATCGCCTCGGTCGGCCCTTCCTCGACGATCTTGCCCTGCTTCATGACGATGATGTAGTCGGCCATGGCACGCACGACGGCGAGATCGTGGCTGATGAACAGGTACGACAGTTCATGGTCGGCCTGCAGCTTGCGCAGCAATTCGACGATCTGCTTCTGGACGGAGCGATCGAGCGCCGACGTCGGCTCGTCGAGGACGACCACCTTGGGCTTGAGGATCATCGCCCGCGCGATGGCGATGCGCTGGCGCTGGCCGCCGGAGAATTCGTGCGGGTAGCGATTGCGCGCATTCGGGTCGAGCCCGACCTCACGCAAGGCCTCGACGGCGCGCAGGTCGCGTTGCCTGCCCGACAGGGTCGGCTCATGCACCAGAAGCCCTTCGGTGATGACCTGGCCAACGGTCATGCGCGGCGACAGTGAACCGAACGGATCCTGGAAGACCAGCTGCAATTCGCGCCGCAGCGGCCGCATGGCCTGGCGGTCGGCGGCAGAAATATCGCGATCGCCAAAGCGGATGAGCCCATCGCTTGGCAGGAGCCGCAGCAGGGCTCGGCCGAGCGTCGATTTTCCTGAACCGGATTCGCCGACGATGCCGATGGTCTGGTTGCGTTTGAGCCGGATCGAAATGTGGTCGACCGCGCGCAGGATCAGCGGCTCTCCGGCGAGAAACCCGCCGCCGATCTTGAAGGTCACTTCGACATTCCTGCCTTCGAGCAGGACGGGCGCATTTGGCGGTGGCGGCGCCTTGGTTCCGGTCGGCTCGGCGGCCAACAGCATCTTGGTATAGGCATGCTGCGGATTGACGAAGATCGCTTCCGCCTCGCCCTCCTCGACGACTTCGCCGTAGCGCATGACATAGACCCGGTCGGCAAAGCGCCGAACAATGCCGAGATCGTGGGTGATGAAGACGATCGCCATGCCAAGCTTGCGCTGCAGCTCGGCGAGCAGCATGAGAATCTGCGCCTGGATGGTCACGTCGAGCGCGGTCGTCGGTTCGTCTGCAATCAGTATGTCGGGGTCGTTGGCCAGCGCCATGGCGATCATGACCCGCTGTCGCTGGCCACCCGACAATTCGTGCGGATAGGATTTCATCCGCCGCTCGGGATCGGGAATATGGACTAGCCGCAAGAGCTTGAGCGCCTCTTCGCGTGCTTGCGCCGCGCCAAGGCCACGATGCCGGCGGATCGGTTCGATCAGCTGGTTGCCGATCGAATAGAGCGGATCGAGCGAGGTCATCGGCTCCTGGAAGATCATGCTGATCTTGCGGCCACGGACTTGGTTGAGCTCGGACTTGCTCAGGGTCAAAAGGTTGCGGCCGCGATAGTCGACGACGCCGGTCGCCTCGCCGTTCGAGGCCAGCAGGCTCATCGCCGCCATCATCGTCTGGCTTTTGCCGGAACCGGATTCGCCGACCACGGCAACGGTTTCGCCTGCATTGACGTGGATGTTGATGCCCTTGACCGCCTCGACCACGCCGTCAAGCGTGCGGAAGCGGACGCGAAGGTCCTTGACGCTGAGGATCGTTTCGGAGGTGTCCATCTCAACGATCCCTCGGGTCGAGCGCGTCGCGCAGGCCGTCGCCGACGAAATTCAGCGCGAACAGCGTCGAGACAAGGAAAAATGCTGGGAACAAAAGCAGCCAGTTGGCGGTGCCGATGTTCTTGGCGCCGGTCGAGATCAGCACGCCCCAGCTGGTCATCGGTTCCTGCACGCCGAGCCCGAGAAACGACAGGAAACTCTCCAGGATGATGACTTGCGGCACCAGCAGCGTCATATAGATGACCACTGGGCCAAGCAGGTTGGGAATGACGTGGCGGATCAGAATGCCGCGCTGGCCTATGCCCATCGCCTCCGCCGCCTGGACATATTCCTGCCGCCGGATCGACAGCGCCTGGCCGCGCACGATGCGCGCCATGTCGAGCCACAGCACGGCGCCGACCGCCAGGAACATCAGCACGAAGTTCCGACCAAAGAACACCACCAGCATAATGACGAAGAAAATGAACGGCAGCGAATAGAGCACATCGACAATGCGCATCATCACCTCGTCTATCCTGCCGCCGGCAAGGCCGGCCGCAGCGCCGTAGAGCACGCCGATGACGCCCGCAACGACCCCGGCGAGCAGGCCGATGGCCAGCGAGATGCGCCCGGCCATGAGCGTCCGCGACAGGAGATCGCGGCCGGTATTGTCGGTGCCGAACAGGAAATACTGCTGCCTGATTGAAGCGCTCATCACCGCTTCAAGGCCGTCAGCCGATTTGCTCTCTATCTTGGTGTTGTCGAAGGCATCGGAACGATCGAGGTAGCGGACATTGCGGTCGTCGATCGGCTTGCGCGATGTGACGGTGACGAAGATGCGATTGTCTTCCTGCCGCCACTGCTTGATGTCGACACGCATGCGCTTGATCGCCTCGTTGAGCGCGGTTTCTATCTTGTCGGGCTTCGGATAGGCCGACAAGCTCGGCGGCATGCGCACATAGTCGGCGTAGATGGTGGTGTATCGATGCGGCACCAAAGAGGGTCCGAACACGCTGAGGATCGCGATGAAGGCAAGATAATACAGGCTGAACATGGCGGCGCGGTTGGCCTTGAGGCGCGCCCAGGCATCGCCCCACAGGGAACGGCCGACGATGGCCGGAGCGGTGGCTGCGATGTCAGTCATAGCGCACCCTCGGATCGACGAAGGCATACATGACGTCGACGATCAGGTTGAAGACGATGGTGAACAGCGCGATGACCACCACGGTGCCCATGACCAGCGTGTAGTCACGGTTGAGCGCGGCCTCGACGAAATAGCGGCCGATGCCGGGAATGGAAAAGATCGTCTCGACGATGATCGAGCCGGTGAGCAGTGCCGCCGCCGCCGGGCCGGTGAAGGAGACAATCGGCAATATGGCACCGCGCAGCGCATGCTTGACGACCACCGACCAGTCCGACAGGCCGAGCGCACGTGCGGTGCGAATGTGGTGCGAGCGCAACGATTCGATCATCGAGCCGCGCATCAGGCGGGCGACGATGGCGATCTGCGGCAAGGCGAGGGTCAGCACAGGGCCGATCTTGTTGAGCAAGGCGCCATCGCCCCAGCCGCCTATCGGCAGCAGTTTCCAGGTCAGACCGAACAGAAGCTGGATAACCGGCGCGATGACGAAGGTCGGAATGGTGCTGCCGGCGGTCGCCAGAGCGATCACCGAATAGTCGGCAAGCTTGTTCTGGTTGAGCGCGGCAATGGTGCCGAGGAGGCCGCCGAGCAGCAACGCCAGAATCAGGGCCGAGGCGCCGATCTGGATCGAAACGGGCAGGCCCCTGGCAAACAATTCGCCGACAGTGAAATCCGGCATGTTGTAGCTCGGACCGAAATTGCCGCGCAGCAGATTGCCGAGATAGTGGACATATTGCAGCCAGAGCGGGTCGTTGAGACCGAACTGCGCTTCGAGATTGGCCTTGATCTCGGGGCTCAGGCCCCGCTCCTGATTGAACGGGCCGCCAGGCGCGACGCGTATCAGGAAGAACGCCATGGTCACGATGACCAACAGCGTCGGAATGGCGGTCAGAAGCCGCCGGAATACATAACGCAGCATCGGTTCCCCGCTTTGCTAGCAAACCGGGACCGCCGCCCCTAACGCATGACCCGAGCCGAAGGTCCGGAGAGGATCACGTGCAAAATCAAGGCGTTTCAGCGCCCTGTGCGCGCCCCAAAGGACGCGCGGCGCTGTAAAGGAGCGGCAGTCCGGCCAAGGAGATCAGTCCTTGGAGATGAAGCGGGACGGATGCACATCCATGACGTTGTCCTCGAAGCCATGAAGCTTCGGAGAAACGATATCCTTGTAGCTATAGTAGAGAAGCGGGATGTTGCCGACGTCATCGACGAGGATGCGCTCGGCCTCGGCGAGTTCTTTCATGCGCTCTTCGGGCTTGCCGCCGGCGGCGGCCGCCTCGTCCATGGCCTTCTCGAATTCCGGGCTGTTGTAGCCCGAATAGTTGTTGCCGCTTGCCTTGCGGGAGATGCCGAGGAAGGTTTCCGGATCCTTGTAGTCCGCAATCCAGCCGGCACGCGCCACGTCGTAGTCGCCCTTCTGCTCGAGGAAGGAGTAGTGGGTCTTGGTGTCGGTGTTGAGCAGCGTGATTTCGACGCCGAGCGGCTTCAACTGCTCCTGGATGGCGACTGCAGTGTTCTTGTGGTTTTCCGACGTGTTGTAGCGGATTTCCATCTTCAGCGGTTTCTCGGGCGTATAGCCAAGCTTCTCGAGTACCTTCTTGGCCTCATCCTCGCGGTCGATCTGCGACATGTCCGCGTATTTGGCCATTGCCGGCGTATAGCCCTCAATGCCCGGAGGCACCATCGAATAGCCGGGCAGCATTGAGTTCTGCCAGACCTTTTCGGCAAGGAAATCGCGGTCGACTGCCATGGAGATGGCATTGCGCAGTTCGACGTTGTCCCACGGAGCCTTGTCGGTCTTGATCGAAAAATAGTAGGTGCCGAGGTAAGGTCCAACGCGAATCTGATCGCCAAACTTGGCCTTGAGATCGGCGAGCTGCTCGGTCGGGAGGTCGTCGTAGCTGTCGAGTTCGCCGGCCTCGAAGCGCTTTATCGCCGACGAACGATCTTCGGTCGGGATGTAGTTGACGACGTCGAGCTTGACGCTCGCAGCATCCCAGAATTTCGGATTCTTGACCAGTTTGATGTGGTCGTTGGGAACCCACTCCGCCAAGGTAAAGGGGCCGTTGGAGACCAGATTGCCCGGCTTGATCCAATCGGCGCCGAGCTTGTCAATGGACGCCTTGCTGACCGGATAAGTCGCCTGGTGGGTCAGCATTTCAAGGAAATAGGGCGTGGGCGCCTTCAGCGTCACTTCCAGAGTATTTGCGTCGATTGCCTTGACGCCCATCTCCTCCGGCTTCGCCTTCTTGGTGTTCACCTCCTCGGCGTTCTTCACGGGATAGAGCATCGAAGCATATTCGGCGCCGGTGGCCGGATCTTCCAGCCGATGAAACGCGTAGACGAAGTCATCTGCCGTGACCGGGCTACCATCCGACCAGACACCGTCCTTGCGCAGCTTGAAGGTGTAGACGGTGCCGTCGTCCGATACAGTCCAGCTTTCGGCGGCGCCCGGAATGACGTTCGCCTTCTGGTCTTGCATGACCAGCCCCTGGAACAGGTCACGCAATACAGCGGCTTCGTATATTGTCGAGGTCTTGTGCGGGTCGAGCGACTCCGATTCGGCGGCGGTGCCGCGGTTGTAGACGACCTCGGCGAAGGCTGGCGTGTAGAACGTGCCGGCGGCCAAAGCCATGGTTGTGGCGAACACCGTCGCCTTCAGCATGTTTTTCAGCATGAAGTTCTCCCTGTCGAGGCGGCCGTTCAGCTGCGCCTCTTGAGTGTTGACGCCCCGAAGCCGATTAGCTGGCCCCTTTGAGCGCGCCGCCGGTTCCCTTTCCGGCGGCTGGTGGGCAAACAGTAACGTGGCGATTTTTTATTTCAACAGACTCGTGAGGTCACCCTAAGTAAGGCGCAGCGACAGCCACTGCGCGATCGGCAAAATAGCAGTCGAGCCCGTGGACCGAGCCTCAGCGCCGACGTGACCGGTTCCGCGTCAATCTCACCAAGGCCTCTTGAGAAAGCCCCTCCCCGTTACGCGCCAAACAGCCGCCGGTCCCAGTAGACCGGCTGGTGCAGGCTCGTGTGGATCTTTGAAAACTCCGGATGCGCCGGATTGATTAGCACATTGCAATCGAGACGCGCCACGACACTCGGCACCAGCAGGATGGGGCTGCGCCGTTCTAAACACCAGGTTTCGCCGAATCCCTGGCTCACCATCGCCGGCATTGTGTCCCAGCCGGGCAGTGACGGGTGGGAAAAGACCTCGTAACTCAGTCCGCGCGAGATTGTGATTTCGATGTAGTGCTGGTTGGGCGGCAGTCGGCCGCTGCCATGCACCAGCTTTTCCAACAGGGCCGTCGAATAGTGCTCGCTGGTGTAGATGATAGGACTTCCGGGCGTGTTCCACCGCCCTGGCGCGATTGTCGAGCCGGTCGCATCGAAGATCGGGTAGGTGCCGGCCGGATCGCCGATACGAAAGGACGAAAGAGTGCGATCGAGAGTCTGCGCCGTCACGCAGCACTGCCGTACTTCAGACCTGCGAGAATATCGACCACTATTTCGGCACCGAACTCGCTCATGATAACGACGTCGATCGGCCGCTTGTCCTCAATCATCGGGTGCGGCCGAAACAAGAAATCGCGTGCTTCCTCTTCGTTCTGCCAGACATCGACAGCAAAGCTCCAGACGCGCGCGACGCGGGCCAATCGCGTGCCCTCGTCCGACGAGAGGCGATGTACCGCCTTGCGCCGCTCGTAGGTCGCCTTGGGGATCAGCCGGTATTTGAACTGAGCATCGCCAGGCGCCAGAAGATGCGCAACGCGCTCAAGTGCGCCAATGGGAAGTCCATCCTCGATCCGGGAGATCAGCCCGAAAGGCGACCGCGCCGCCACCTCTTTAACGGGCAGCCCCAACACGTCGGCGACATTTCCGAGCGCTAGCATATCACTCTCCACTCCATGTGAGGCAATAGTTAGCCTCACATGATGCGTCATGCAAGCCACCCGTTCAATCTGCGGCCTGTCTGCGAAACGAGAGCGTAACCGCAGGCGCAGAGAACGTCGATGCGTTCATCCTCTCTCTAATCCCGATCCGGGTTTGGATAGGTAGAGCCATCGTGCCAGTCACGATCATGCGAATACCGGTCCGAACCCGGTGGTTGCGACGATGCAGTCGCGCCCCCTGTTCTTTGCCACATAGAGATTCTGATCAGCGCGCAGCAAGATGTCATCCAAAGTTTGGCCTGGTCCGTGCAGGCAAATCCCGATGCTGACGGTGATTTCTCGGTCCTCGATGCCGACTGCCCGTCTGACACCGCGCATGTTCTGTCTGATCCGCTCGGCCACTTCCAATGTCTTGTCGCGGCCAGCTTCGACCAGGAACACAGCGAACTCCTCGCCGCCGATGCGCGCCGCCAAGTCGCTTTCCCGAATCGAGCTGCGAATAACGCTGCCCATCTCCTGGAGGACGGCATCGCCGATGGCATGACCAAAGGTGTCGTTGATGGATTTGAAATGGTCGGCGTCCATGAACAGCACGGCGCCTTCCTTGAAGGCCTCGGAACCCACGATTGCCTCGGCCTCCTCAAAGAAGGTTTTCCTGTTGGCGAGGCTTGTGAGGTGGTCAATTCGTGCTGCCCGGTCGAGCTTGGCGGCCATCAAGGCGAGCTTCAACTGTTGTCTCAGGAAGAAATAGCCGAGCGGAAATCCAACCGCGACGGTGATGACCGTTGTCAAGAACAAGTCCAAGAGGAGGCGGTCGGCAAAGAAGATACCATAGAAAACGAGCGTGAGTGTATCCGCACCGATGATGGCTGCCAGAACCACGACGCAGGTCTGCCTGAAAAGCGAGAGCTTCCCGAAGCGTGTCAGGAGATAATCTGATGCCGTCATTCCGCCAACTGCCTTTGGGTAACCCTAACCCGTGAGTGGTAAACACAAGTTACAACTAGCGGCAGCAATTTTGACACAACCCGCACGTCAGATCCTACACATTGCGCGAAAACCCTTGCACCTCGTGGGAAGTTTGGACTGGGGACTGGGCAATGGCCTTCAGCGGTTCGCATGATATTTATGCAAGTCAATGGGGTCCCTTACTAACTAAATCCTAGGTTGTGGTCGATGGGATCGACGGCGCTTTCTCTGCAACGAGCAGGTTGCGCCGCTTTTGTTGAAGAAGTCGGGCGTCGAAGCGGGGCGCTGCGTCGGCTGATGAATTCCACGACTTGGCGGAAGAACCGCTTCAAGCTTTCGCCTCCGGCAGGAAATCTGTCGTCGATTCCACTTTGCCACAATGTCTTAAGCCGCCTTTAAGCAACCACGGGTTACTTCTTTTGCGGACTTCGGTATGTCTTGATGGGCGACGGACATGAACAGCGCGGAAACTGGGACAATAGCTAAAAAGCGGCGCAATACGCGTCAGCTAAAACGCAAATTACACCAGTTTCGAGAACCGTCCGGAACGTCCGCGATCGAATTCGCACTGCTTGCGCCCTTTTTCATCTTGCTCCTGCTCGGCATGGTTGCATATGGCATCTATTTTGGCGCCAGTCACTCCGTGCAGCAGATCGCAGCGGACGCCGCACGCACGGCGATTGCCGGGCTGAACGAAGTTGAGCGCCAGGCGCTGGTGACCAGTTTCGTCACCACCAATGCCGCGGGATATCCATTCGTCGATTCCGACAAGCTGACTTACCAGGCCAAGGACAGCACGGCCGACGGAAACCAGTTCGTCGTGTCCATCCAATATGATGCCCGCAACCTGCCGGTCTGGAATCTGTTCCCGGCACTGCCAATGCCTGGCACCACGATCTCACGCCAGTCGACAATCCGGGTTGGAGGCATCTGAATGTCGCAAACTTTGGCGGGCAGGATCGGCCGGGTCGCCCGCTCGATGCTTGGCGACCTGACGGCGAACTTCGCCGTCATGACGGCGCTGTGCGCACCGTTCGCGCTGGCGCTGGCCGCCTTCGCCATCGATGAAGGCTCGATCTATGTGGAGCGCCGGGAGGCTCAGTCGCTGGTCGATCTGGCGGCAATCACCGCCGCCTCCAACATCAACAACATTGACGCCGCGGTGGTGACGACGCTCGGCGACAACGGAATGCCGGGCATCGTTGTTCAGAAGGCAGGGCAGACGATCACCCCTGCCCTCGGAAAGACTGTCGTGTCGGTCACCCGCGGCCGATATTCAGCAGAGTCGTCGCTCGGCGTCGACAAGCGCTTCGAGGGCGGCAAAACGCCCTACAACGCCGTCCATGTCACGCTGAAAAAGGTTCCTGCGCGCTATTTCGCGAGTTCGCTTATCCCTACGCCGGTGATCGGCACCCAAGCCGTGGCCAGCATAGCGCCGCAGGCGATGTTCTCGGTCGGGTCCAGGCTTCTCAGCGTCAATGGCGGCATCCTCAACGCTCTTCTCAGCAAGTTCCTGGGCGGCAGCATCGCGCTCAGCGTCATGGACTACAACGCTCTGATCGCTGCCGACGTGAACCTGCTTTCGTTCATCGATGCCCTTGCCGTTGAGATGCAGCTGACGGGTGTCAGCTATTCGGAGGTGCTGGCTTCCAAAGCGACGGTGGGCGAGATAGCGACCGCCATGGCTAATGTTTCACCCGTTGGCAGCACCAGCAAGCTGGCTTTGCAGACAATCGCGTCAAGGACCACCAACACGGTCAAGATACCGCTCAATCATCTTGTCGATCTTGGATCAATGGGCCAGTTGGGCCTCGGGCAAAAGTCGCCCGGTTTTTCGGTCGACGCCAGCGCCATGGGCATGCTGACCACCGCTGCTGCACTGGCCAACGGCTCGAAGCAGGTCGAGCTCAATCTCGGAGCCGCCATTCCGGGGCTTGCCTCCACCACGCTTGCGATTGCAATCGGCGAACCTGCACAATTCTCGCCATGGCTGACAATCGGCGAGAAGGGTGCTGTGGTGCGTACGGCGCAGACGCGGATCAAGCTGGTGGCGTCCGTCGGCGGCAGCAATGCGACTCTCGGTGGCGGCATCAGCCTGCTGGCCGTCAAACTGCCGCTGCATGTCGAGGTGGCCTCTGCCGAAGCCAAGCTGACCGACATCAGCTGCCGACGGGGCACCCCGACAGTTTGAAAGTTACCATTGCCGCACGTCCGGGCCTTGCCTCGCTGCACCTTGGCGCCAGCGATGCCGATAACAGCCCCTCCGCCTTCGCCGATTTCAGCAACCCACAGTCGTTTCAAAATGCCGAAATCGCGCAGGTCAGCGTGAAGCTTCTGTTTCTCACCCTCAATCTGATCGGCGTGAATGGTTCTGCAGCCGTTGAGATCGCCAACAACGATCCGACGATCTTGACCTTCAACAGCACCGACATCGCAAGCAAGACGATAAAGAACGCCTCGACGAAGAACCTGACGCAATCTCTCACCACGTCGCTGGTCAACAATTTGTCGCTTTCGGTCAGTGCGCTGGGCCTCGGGCTTGATGTAACCGCCTTGCTCGGAACCGTGAAGCCGGCAGTGGTGGCGTTGCTGAACGGCGTGACGGCGCCGGTCGACGAATTGGTTTACAACGTGCTTGGGGCGCTGGGCGTGCGCGTCGGCGAGGCCGATGTCCGGGTCATGGGCGCGACTTGCGGGCGCTCTGTGCTTGTTCAGTGAGCTGGAGAGATCAGCCGGCTCGTCCGAGAAAGCAGCCCAACGGCGGCAGCGACAGAATCTTTTCCTGCAAGGCGGCACCAGCGCCAAGGTCGATCGTCTCTGCGACATCGATACCCTGCGGCAACGGCCAGTTGGCCGGCTCCTCGGCGAAGTTGAAAACGCACAGCAGCTTCTCGCCGCCGCCTTCGCGAATGAAGGCAAGCACTTCGTCCTCGGCATCGAGAAAACGGATCGAACCTTGTACCAGCGCCGCATGCCGCTTGCGCAACGCCAGCATCGCCCGATAGCTGGCCAGAACTGACTTTTCCTCGCCGTTCTGGATATCGACCGCGCGGGCGCGATGGCTTTCCGGGATTGGAAGCCACGGCCTGCCGATTGAAAAACCGGCATTGTCTGCGCCTTTCTCCCACACCATCGGCGTGCGGCAGCCATCCCTGCCCTTGAACCCCGGCCAGAAGCGGATGCCATAAGGATCGCGCAGATCCTCGAACGCCAATTCCGCCTCCTCCAGCCCGAGTTCCTCACCCTGATAAAGGCAGATCGATCCACGCAGGCATGACAGCAGCGCGATGGAGAACTTCGCCGTCCTTTCCGGATCGCCGCCGGGCCTTGTCCATCGTGTCACATGGCGAACGACATCATGGTTGGAAAGGGCCCAGCAGACCCAGCCGTCGGAGACAGCACTCTCGAACGCTTCGACGCATCCACGCACGTGTGCTGCCGAGAATTGCGGACCGAGCAGGTCGAAAGTGTAGCACATGTCGAGCTTGTCGCCGCCGCCGGTGTAGGCGGCGAGCGTCTGCAACGAACGGGCTTCGTCGCCGACCTCGCCGACAGCGGCGCGGCCCTCATATTCGTCGAGCAGCGCCCGAAACCGCTTGAGGAAAGCCAGGTTTTCGGGCTGCGTCTTGTCAAACAAATGCTCCTGATAGAGGTAGGTATTGGTTTCGGTGTTGGTGCCTGCGACGCTTGACGCCAGGGGCGGGTTGCTGCGCAGCCAGCGGTCATGGACATAGTAGTTGACCGTATCGAGGCGAAACCCGTCGACGCCGCGCTCCAGCCAAAACCGCACCGTTTCCAGCAGGGCGTCCTGAACCTCCGGATTGTGGAAATTGAGGTCCGGCTGCGAGGCGAGGAAATTGTGCATGTAATATTGCCTGCGGGTCGCGACCCACTCCCAGGCTGGGCCGCCGAAGACCGACAGCCAATTGTTGGGCGCGGTGCCGTCGGGCCTCGGATCGGCCCAGACATACCAATCCGCCCTGGGGTTATCGCGGCTCGTACGGCTTTCGATGAACCATTCGTGCCGGTCGGACGAATGCGACAGGACCTGGTCAATAATGACTTTCAGGCCGAGACGGTGGGCCTCGGCGACCACCGCGTCGAAATCCTCTGATGTGCCGAACATAGGATCGACGGCTGTATAGTCGGAGACGTCATAGCCCATATCGGCCATCGGCGACTTGAAGAAGGGCGACAGCCAGACGGCGTCGGCGCCAAGCGATGCGACATGCGCCAGCCTCGATGTGATACCACGCAGATCGCCACCGCCGTCCCCCCTCGTGTCCTGGAAGGAGCGCGGGTAGATCTGGTAGATGACGCAGCCGCGCCACCACTCGGCGTGGTCACTTGCCACTCGGGTTCTCCTTTATCTGAGCCTGCGCGGCTTCGTGTTCGATCATGAAGATCACCGTTCGCCCCGGCACCGGCCGTGAAATGCCGGCTGCGCCGTCGGGTGTTTCGATGGCTGGCTGCCAGCGAAATCCAACGCGCTCCGGCAGCGTGAACATACACGCCCGGCGATCGCCATTGATGACAACGGCAAATCGGCAATCATCGCTGCCGAGCATCATGACCAGGCGGTACCGCCCCGGATCCCGCCAGCCTGCCTCGTCGAGCGGCGTGCCGGTTTCAGTGAGCCAGACCGCGTCCGGGTTTTCTGATCCGGGCGGCGGCTCTCCGGTCAGGAAGCGCGTGTCGGAAAGCGCCGGCACGGAACGACGCATCGCGGCGAGCAAAACGGCGTATTGTTCCAGCGCCTGGTCGCGCCCGGCCCAGTCGAGCCAGGTGATCTCGTTGTCCTGCGCATAGGCGTTGTTGTTGCCCTTCTGGGTGCGGCCGAATTCGTCGCCGGCGGTCAGCATGATCGTGCCGCGTGAGGCAAACAGCGTGCCCAGCAGCGCACACCGGTCATCGAAACGGGCCGTAACGATCGCCCGGTCGCCGGTCTCGCCCTCGACGCCATTGTTCCAGGATAGGTTGTCGTAGTGGCCATCGCGGTTCTGCTCGCCATTGGCCTCATTGTGCTTGTGCTCGTAGGCAACGATGTTGGCCAGCGTCATGCCGTCATGCGCGGCAATGAAATTGACGCTGCGGCTCGTCTGCTGGCCTGGCTTGGCAAACACGTCGGATGAGCCGGCAACCCGGGTCGCCAGCGCGCCGACCATGCCGCTATGGCCGCGCCAGAACCGGCGGATGTCGTCGCGATATCTGTCGTTCCATTCGAGGAAGGGCGGCGGAAAATTGCCAAGCTGATAGCCGTCCGGGCCGATATCCCATGGCTCGGCGATGAGCACCCGGTCGCCAAGGAGCGGATCATCCCGAATAGCCATGAGCAGTGGCGCAGCGGCGTCAAACGCGCCATCGACCCGCCCCAGAATGGGCGCCAGATCGAAGCGGAAACCATCGACGCCGGCATGGCGGACAAAGTGGCGAAGCGTGTCGAGGACCATTTCCCTGACGACCGGATGATCACAAGCGACGGTGTTGCCGGTGCCGGTGTCGTTGGTCAAGCTGCCGTCCGGCCGATGCCGGTAGTAGGCGCGGCTGTCGAGACCGCGCAGCGACAGCGTCGGCCCAAGCCTGTCGCTTTCGCCGGTGTGGTTGAAGACAAGATCGAGGATGACGCCGATACCGGCCTCACGCAGCGTGGCAACCGTCTGCCGCAATTCCGCGAGACCGCCCGGCGCGAGGCGCGGGTCGAGCCCCATGAATGTCACGGGATTGTAGCCCCAGGCATTGCGCAGCCCGAGCGGCGGCAAATGCCGCTCGTCGATCGATGCCGTCACCGGCATCAGTTCGACCGCCCCGACCCCGAGTTTTATCAGGTGCTCGACGATGGTCGGATGGGCAAGCGCTGCAATCGTCCCGCGCTCGTGCTTCGGGATGGCCGGATGAAGCATGGTGAAGGCGCGCACCGGCACTTCATAGATCAGGCCACCGGGCTGGAACAGCGGCGGCAAGGCATGCACCGGCTGCGGCAGGGTGGCGGCAACCGCCTTCGGCAGCAGCGGCGCAGTGTCCGTGCCCTCGCCCCGGCGCGCGGCGAGCCTGATGTCATAGACATAGGGTCTGTCGATTTCGACGGCATAGGGGTCTACCAGCAGCTTGTCGGGATCGAACCAAAGCCCATTCTCGGGCGCATACTGGCCATCGGCGCGAAGCCCGTATCGGGTGCCGGCGGCGAGGCCGGCAACGAAAAGCGCGTGAACGCCCTCGCCTTCCGGCTGGAGTTCGAGCCGGTCGATCTCCCTCTCTCCCTGCTCATCGAAGATCGAGACCCAGAGCCGGCTGGCCGCGGACGACCATGCGGCAATGCGGATGCCGCCGCGGGTGACGGTGGCACCGAGTGAGTTCATACGG
>NZ_KI911325.1:0-75651 GCF_000513915.1 Mesorhizobium sp. WSM2561 | reverse complement strand
CTCCCTGGAACACCCCTCATCCGACCGAGCGGAGCCTGTCCTCGGGCTTGCCGGAGGCAAGACCCGGGGGCGAGGCCACCTTCTCCCACAAGGGGAGAAGGGAGCGGCGCTCTACTTGCCACGCGCCCGCTCCTCCGCCTGCGCCGCCAGGATCTTCCTTACCTCGCCAACCAGATCGCTTTCCGCCACGGTCACCTGAGCCGGCCGCGCCGCGCGCCATTCGGCGTTGTCGGCGATCTCCGCCGACATGCGGGCACCTTCGATCAGGTCCTTGATCTGAACTTCGCCCTTGGCGCGCTCGTCGCCGCCCTGGATGATGGCGACCGGGCTGCCGCGGCGGTCGGCATATTTGAGCTGCGCCTTCATGCCGGCGCCGCCGAGATACATTTCGGAACGGATGCCGGCGGCGCGCAGCTCGCCCACCATCTTCTGGTAGCGGCCGAGGCTGTCCGTGTCCTTGTCCATGGTGAGCACGACGACCGGCGCGATCACGTCTGATGTATCGAGCTTGCCGAGGTTCTTCAGCGCCGTCATCAGCCTGGAGACGCCGATGGAAAAACCGGTCGCCGGCACCGGCTCGCCGCGAAAGCGCGAGACGAGGCCATCATAGCGCCCGCCACCGCCGACCGAGCCGAAGCGCACGATTTTTCCCTCTTCGTTGGGGATCTCGGCCAGCAGCTCGGCTTCGTAGACCGGGCCGGTGTAATATTCGAGGCCGCGGACGACGGAGGGGTCTATGCGAATGCGGTCCGGACCATAGCCGGCAGCCAGGACAAGCGCTTCAATCTCTTTGAGTTCAGCAAATCCCGCTTCGGCGGTGGGGTTGGCCTCAAGTACCCTGTTCCATTTTCCTACATCGTTTTTGAGCCCAGCCTCGACGTGTTGGTTGTGAAGAACGACGGCGACAATGAACGCTGCTTGAACTTCGTCTAGCCCAGCCCCCTTTGTAAAATCCCCCTCGCCCTCTTTACCGCCGTCCCAGCGACCTTTGCCCAGCAAAAGCTTGACGCCTTCCGGTCCAAACTTGTCCAGCTTGTCGATCGCGCGCAGCACCTGCAACCGGCGCCCAGCATTCTCGTCGCCGCCAAGGCCGATCGCCTCCAGCACGCCGTCGAGTACCTTGCGATTGTTGACCCTAATGATGTAGTCGCCGCGCTTGATGCCGAGCGCTTCCATCACGTCGGCCATCATCATCGCCATCTCGGCGTCCGCCGCGACGCCCGGCGTGCCGACCGTGTCGGCATCGAACTGCATGAACTGGCGGAAGCGGCCGGGACCGGGCTTCTCGTTGCGGAACACCCAGCCGGAGCGGTAGCTGCGATAGGGTTTTGGCAGGCGCTCATAGTTCTCGGCAACGAAGCGCGCCATCGGCGCGGTCAAATCGTAGCGCAGCGACAGCCACTGGTCGTCGTCGTCCTGGAAGGAGAACACGCCCTCGTTCGGCCGGTCCTGATCGGGCAGGAATTTTCCCAGCGCATCGGTGTATTCGATCATCGGCTGGTCGACCGGCTCGAAGCCGTACAGCTCATAGACCGAGCGGATCGTCGCCATCATCTTCTCGACGGCACGGATATCCTCGGCGCCGCGATCGACAAGCCCGCGCGGCAGCCGCGCTTTCATCTTTTCCGATTTGTCGGCCATGGCATGGGTCTTCTTGCTAGGTAAAGCTGACTTGTTTCGAGTGGGCGTGTCCTAACCGATGGGGCTTGGCGCGGCAAGGGTTTGCTCCCTGCCTTCTCCCCGTGCGGGAGAAGCCAAGAAGCTGAAACAATTCCGCCATAAGCGCGGCATCGTGCCGACACAATCGCAGCCGATAAAGCGCGCCGAAACAAGGGGTTCTGGCCATGACCTTGGCGCGGAAATTCGACATCATCGACAGCCGCACCCGCGAGCTGCCCGCCCAGCTGAGGCCGGCCGATCATCATGCACCGGGACCTGCGGCCCAAATGGCGGGACCGTTCGGGGTTGCCGCAGACAAGCGTACGGGGCCGACCATGCGCGATGCGCTGCTGACCAGCCTGCTCGTGATCTATCCGGCTTTTGCCACGATAGCGGCTATCGTTGCCGGGCTCTTTCTGGCAGGCGCCGGCGGCGCTTGAGTTTTTAAGCTCCCCTTGCCTTTTCCCCTTGTGGGAGAAGGTGGCCTCGCGAAGCGAGGTCGGATGAGAGGTGCTCCAGCTTGGCACCTACGCACTCCGTCCAGCACCCCTCTTCCGTCTCGGCGCTGCGCGCCGATCCACCTTCTCCCACAACGGGAGAAGGAAAAAGAAGGGAGCTACTTCGGCCTTTTGAACGCCTTCCGCTCCGCCTCGACCTGCTCGCGGCAGACGCAGCCCTCGATATGGTCGTTGACCAGCCCCATGGCCTGCATGAAGGCGTAGACGGTGGTCGGGCCGACAAAGCTCCAGCCGCGTTTCTTCAGCTCCTTCGAAATCCGCACCGAGACTACCGTGGTCGGATTGGCGCGCAGATGGGCGAGATCGACGATTTCGGGCCGTTCGTCCGGGGCGGGTTCGAACTTCCAGAACCAGGCCGCCAGCGAGCCGGCCTCGTCGGCCAATTCACGCGCGCGCCTGGCGTTGTTGATGGTCGAGACAATCTTGCCGCGGTGGCGAATGATACTGGCATTGCCGAGCAGGCGCTCGACATCCTGTTCGGTGAAGGCTGCGATCTTGTCGATATCGAAGCCGGCGAACGCCTCGCGAAAATTCTCGCGCTTGCGCAATATGGTCAGCCAGGACAGGCCCGACTGAAAGCCTTCGAGGCAGATCTTTTCGAACAGCCTGCGGTCGTCGGCGACCGGCCGGCCCCATTCGTGATCGTGGTAGTGCAGATAATCCGGCAGATTGCCGTGCCAGAAGCAGCGCGCGATACCATCGGGTCCGGCGAGCAGGCCTGTCTTCTCATCCATGGCGGAATTCCATTGGTTAATGCGCCTCGGCGCTGCCTTTACCGCGGCTTTACCAGATTCCTGAACCGGCCGGTAACCACACCGAAAGCTTTACTGACAATGCAGCATTTTACGCATTCCGATTCACGTTTCGGTTGCTGCTCCGCGCCCAATGTTCGCGACATCGGGGACGCTTCTGCGCCCCGGCATGTTCGACGATCAGGGTGCGTTCCGATGAAGACATTTTTGTTCCCGCTCCTCGGCGCCGCAGCCGTGCTGGCCACTGCCGCTACATCCTCCAGCGCCAATGACCGCTACGCCGACAGGCCGCCGGTGATGGTGAGCCCCGACCTTTCGGCGCCCTGGGTGCTGCAGCTTGGCCGCGCGCCGGGCATCGTCCGCCAGAACCGGCAAGAGATGCAAAAGCCGCAGCGCCGTTCTCAGCGGCAGGCGCAACCGGCTCAGCTGCACACGGCGGCGGTGCAGGCGCCGTCAAAGAAGCGCATTATCGCGCGCCCGCAGATCAACCCGATCTACCTGCCGCAGGAAGTCGCCTACGACGGCCCGGAGAAGCCGGGCACGATCGTCATCGATACGCGGGAGAATTTCCTCTATCTGGTCGAGAACAACGGCAAGGCGCGGCGCTATGGCGTCGGCACTGGCAAGCCGGGCTTCGAATGGGCCGGCAAGCACAAGATCTCGCAGAAGAAGGTCTGGCCCGAATGGCGACCGCCGGCGCAGATGATCTCGCGCGAGGCCGCCAACGGCCGTTATCTGCCGACCTATGTCGCCGGCGGCGTCGAGAACCCGCTCGGTGCGCGCGCGCTTTATCTCGGCTCGACGCTCTACCGCATCCATGGCACCAACCAGCCATGGACGATCGGCGGCGCGGTGTCGTCGGGCTGCATTCGCATGCGCAACGAGGACGTCGTCGATCTCTATGAGCGGGTCGATGTTGGCACGACGGTTGTGGTGATGTAATCTGCGGTTGATTTTGTTGCCGAGTCTGTCCAGAAGTCTCGGGATCATCAGAATACGGGGGACGGGCCGTGTGGGAATACGGTCGGTCACGAAAGGGCAGCGCGGCAAACTGCGCTGCCCTTTCTGTTTCCGGGACGCCATAGGATAGTTTAGTTTGTCAGGATCGGGTGGTACGTCGCGCCCGCGGCATGGCGGTTCGCATTCTCGCTGCCATTCTCCTCGGTATTTTGCTATGTCGGCTGCAACGCTTCCAGACAAAGGCCTAGCACAATGTCCCTGTCCGACGACAGCCGTTATCTCCGGGGCGGTCCGGTCGCCCAACGCATCATCGCCTCGGTGCGCGAGGATGCAGCGATCGCCACCGCCGAAGGCTTTCCGGCCAAACTGATATCGATCACCGTCGGCGACACGGCTGCAGTCGATGTCTATGTGCGCAACCAGCGCGCCAAGGCGGCACTGGCCGGTATTGGTTTCGAGGAAAGACGATTTCCCGCCGACATCACCGCCGGCGAACTCGAAGCAGCGATCCACGGCCTGAACGCCGATCCGCGCGTCACCGGCATCATCATCCAGCGGCCGGTGCCGGTGCATATCCCGATCAGGACGCTGCAAGCGGCGGTGCATCCGCTCAAGGACGTCGAGGGCATGCATCCAGCCTCGATCGGCAACATCGTCTACAACCAGCTCGACCTCGCACCCTGCACGGCTGCCGCTTCGGTCGAACTGCTCAGGGAAACCGGTCTCGATCTCAAGGGGCTCGAGGTCGTCATCGTCGGTCACTCCGAGATCGTCGGCAAGCCGATCGCCTTCCTGCTGATGAGCGAGGGCGCGACGGTGACGGTGTGCCACCACATGACGCGCTCGGTGGCAGCGCATGCGCGGCGTGCCGATGCGCTGTTCGTCGCCGTCGGCAAGCCGCGGCTGATCAAGGCCGACATGGTCAAGCCCGGCGCGGCCGTCATCGACATCGGCATCAATGCCGAGATCGGACCGGACGGGGAGAGCCGCATCGTCGGCGACGTCGACGCCGAGAGCGTCAAGCATGTGGCGTCCTGGATCACGCCGGTGCCGGGCGGCGTCGGCCCGATCACCGTGGCGATTCTTTTGCGCAACACGATGGTGGCGCTCAGCCGCCAGCGGGCGCGCTACCAGGCGACCTATGGCGTGGTGGACAAGCTCGCGGCGGAATAAGCCGGCAGCGCCGCTGGATCACTCCGCTGCAAAGGCTGCCCTGCTGTCCGGAACGCCGTCCGGCTGCGGCCCGCCATAAGCCCAGTCGAGCAGCTTTATCGTATGCACCACCGGCAGCTTCGCGGCAGAAGCAATCTGGGTGATGCAGCCGATGTTGCCGGTGGCGACGATTTCAGCACCGGTCGCCTCGATATTTCTCACCTTGCGGTCACGCAGTTGAGCCGAAATCTCCGATTGCAAAATGTTGTATGTGCCGGCCGAGCCACAGCACAAATGCCCCTCGCGCGGCTCGCGCACGACGAAGCCGGCCTTGGCCAGAAGCTCCTTCGGCTGGCGGGTGATTTTCTGGCCATGCTGCATCGAGCAGGCGGAGTGATAGGCGACGATGGTGCCGGGCTGGCGCACCGGCTCGGGCAGATCGATGCTTGCCAGATATTCGGTAATGTCCCTGGCCAGCGCCGACACCCGCGCTGCCTTGTCCGCATAGGCGGGATCGAGGCGCAGCATGAAACCATAATCCTTGATGGTGGTGCCGCAGCCCGACGCGGTGATGACGATGGCGTCCAGCCCGCCTTGCTCGATGGCGCGCGTCCAGGCGTCGACATTGCGCCTGGCCGAGGCAAGGGCTGCCGCCTCGCGGCCCATGTGATGCACCAGCGCACCGCAGCAGCCCTCGCCCTCGGGAACCACGACCTCGACGCCGAGCCGCGTCAGCAGCGCGATCGTCGTGTCGTTGATGGCGGGATCGAGCACGGACTGCGCGCAGCCGGTGAGGATGGCGACGCGGCCATTTTTCCTCCTGCCCTGCCCGGCATGAATGCCGGGCGAAGCCATTGGCGAGGCCGCAGGAACCGACGCCGGGGCGAGCTTGAGCATCGCACCCAGCGGCTTCAGCGCCGGGAGCTTTTCCAGCAGTCCGGCGAATGGCTGGCCGAGCTTTGCCAGCTTGAGCGCAGCGCGAAACCGCGAGGGATAAGGCAGGACCAAGGCCAGCATGGCGCGCGTCAGCCGATCGGGCAGCGGCCGCTTGTAGGTTTCCTCGATATGGACGCGGGCGTGGTCGACCAGATGCATGTAGTTGACGCCCGACGGGCAGGTTGTCATGCAGGCGAGGCAGGACAGGCAACGGTCGATATGGGTGACGATCTGCTTGTCGGCCGGTCGGCCGTTCTCCAGCATGTCTTTGATCAGGTAGATCCGCCCGCGCGGCGAATCCAGTTCGTTGCCAAGCGTCACATAGGTCGGGCAGGTGGCCGTGCAGAAGCCGCAATGCACGCATTTGCGCAGGATCTTTTCTGATTCCGCGACATGCGGATCGGCAAGCTGGGCAGCTGAGAAATTGGTCTGCATCTCGTACCTCCTAAGCCATGCGGCCGGGGTTGAGGATCGCCTTCGGATCGAATTCGGCTTTGAGCCGCGCCGACAATGCTGCCAGGTGCGGCGCCTGCGGCTCGAACACCGGCACAGCGGCGCGATGCGAAGGGGCGGCGCGCACCAGCGTCGCATGGCCGCCGCCATACTGTCTCACCAGTGCGCGCAGAAGATCGGCTTCGGGATCGCCATGCTCCATGCGCAGCCAGATCAGTCCGCCCTGCCAATCATAAAAGGCATCGACGGCCGCCTGCATGCGCAGCGCCAGCACCATCTGGTGGCCTTGCGCCGGCGCCATCGACACGCGCCACACCGGCTTTTCCAGGCCGTCGGCAAACGGCGCACAATCGCGGATATCGCGCCAGACCGAATGCGAAGTCTCGCCCGAGATTTCCTTGAGCGGGCCGGCATTTCCGAGCAGATCTTTCAGCGCTGCGATGCGGTAGGCGACCGACGGGCCGAACCCCTCGACGCGCAGCAATGTCGCGGCGGTGCTGCCGAGAACGCCGCCGGCGACCCGTGCGGCAAGGCGTTCGGGAAGATGGGCAGCACTCGACACTTCGGCGCTGGAGCCGAGCGCCAGCGCCATAGCGGCCGCGGCATGATCGTCGAGCAGGCCGCGCACAGCCAGCGTGACTTCGGTCTCGGCAGCGGGCAGCACCTTGAAGGTGACTTCGGTAAGAACGGCAAGCGTGCCCCAGCTGTTGGCCATGAGCTTGGACAGGTCATAGCCGGTGACGTTCTTGACCACGCGGCCGCCCGATTTGAACGCCTCGCCACGCCCGGAAACCGCTGCTATGCCAAGAATATGATCGCGCGCCGCCCCGGCCTTCAGCCGGCGCGGACCGCAAAGGTTCGCGGCCAGTACGCCGCCGATCGTTCCTTTTCCCTTTTCGCCGCCGAGCAGCGGGCCATAATCCAGTGGTTCGAAAGCGAGTTGCTGGCCGTTTTCGGCAAGTAATTTTTCGATCTCGGCGAGCGGCGTGCCGGCCTTTGCTGACAGCACCAGTTCAGCCGGCTCGTAGAGCGTCACGCCTGACAGTTTCGACAGGTCGAGCGTGTGCTCGGTCTGCAGCGGACGGCCGATGCCACGCTTGGAGCCATGGCCGAGGATTTCGAGCGGCGTTTCTTCCGCCGCCGCCCAGGCGACGGTGGCGAGAGTTTCGGCGGTGGTGGCGGCGGTGAAGGTGGTCACGGCGTTGCGCCATGTGCAAATTCGAGAACGCTGTGTTCCTTCGCGCCCCCGTCTGTCCTGCCCTCTTTGCCAAAACTTGGCATCTCCCCCTCAAGGGGGGAGATCAGATGTCGCGTCCGGCTTCGCCAATCTTCAACGTTGAAAGAAGGGTGAGGCGCGCGAGCTGCCAATCTCCCCCCTTGAGGGGGAGATGTCCGGCAGGACAGAGGGGGGTGTTCAAGCGCCAACATGCCCACTCAAAACCTCGGAATATCCGGAAACGCCGTCTGGCCGCGATGCACGTGCATGCGTCCGAGTTCAGCGCAGCGGCGAAGCTGCGGAAACACCTTGCCCGGGTTGAGCAGATGGTTGGGGTCGAATGCGCATTTGACCCGCATCTGCTGGTCGAGGTCGATCTGGTTGAACATTTCCGGCATCAGGTCGCGCTTTTCGACGCCGACGCCGTGCTCGCCGGTCAGCACGCCGCCGACCTTGACGCAGAGCCGCAGGATGTCGGCCCCGAAACTTTCCGCCTTGTCGAGCTCGCCCGGCACGTTGGCGTCATAGAGGATCAGCGGATGCAGATTGCCGTCGCCGGCATGGAAGACGTTGGCGACGCCGAGCCCGTATTTTTCGGAAAGTTCACGCATGCCGTGCAGGACGCGCGGCAGTTCCTTGCGCGGGATGGTGCCGTCCATGCAGTAATAGTCTGGCGAGATGCGGCCGACCGCCGGAAAGGCCGCCTTGCGGCCGGCCCAGAAACTTAGCCGCTCCTGCTCCGATTGCGAGATGCGGCATGTGGTCGAGCCGTTCCTATAGGCGATTGCCTCAACCAGGCCGATCAAATGATCGACCTCGACGCCCGGCCCGTCGAGCTCGACGATCAGCAGCGCCTCGACATCCAGGGGATAGCCGGCATGGACGAAATCCTCGGCCGCATGGATCGCCGGACGATCCATCATCTCCATGCCGCCCGGGATGATGCCGGCGCCGATGATGTCGGCGACGCATTGGCCGCCCTGCTCGCTGGTCGGGAAGCCGATCAGCAGCGCGCGCGCCGTCTCCGGCTTCTTCAGGATGCGCACGGTGACCTCGGTGACGACGCCGAGCAGGCCTTCGGAACCGGTCATCACCCCGAGCAGGTCGTAGCCTTCCGCGTCGAGATGGTTGCCACCGAGCCGCACCACCTCGCCGTTCATCAGCACCATCTCGATGCCGAGCACATTGTTGGCGGTGAGGCCGTATTTGAGGCAATGCACGCCACCGGAATTCTCCGCGACATTGCCGCCGATCGAGCAGGCGATCTGGGAAGATGGGTCGGGGGCGTAATAAAAGCCCTCCTGCTCGACGGCGGTGGTGATGCCGAGATTGGTGACGCCCGGCTGGGCGACGACGGTGCGGTTGGGAAAATCGATCTCGAGGATGCGGTTGAAGCGGCTCATCACCAAGAGCACGGCATCTTCCAGCGGCAGCGCGCCGCCGGACAGCGAGGTGCCGGAACCGCGCGGCACGACGCGGATGTTGCGGTCATTGCAATATTTCAGCACGCGCGAGACCTGCGCCACCGTTTCTGGCAGCACCACGACCAGCGGCAACTGCCGATAGGCGGTGAGGCCGTCGCTCTCGAAGGCGCGCATCGAATTGGCCGCGTCGACGACGCCCTCGCCGGGCACGATGATGCGCATATCGGCGACGATCTCGTCGCGCCGGCGCATCGTGGCGTCGTCTGGCTTCGGCATCAGCAGGCCGGACATCGACAGTTCCTTCGATCGACTGGTAAAAATCTTTTACCAGCGGCAGGCGCTTGTTGCAAATCCTGGTTTGGCCGAAATCGGAAGCCGATACCGGGACGATCTTGCGCGGGTCGGCCAGAGGGAAGCGCTGACTTTCTCCCCCTCGAGGGGGAGATGGCGGCCAGAGGGGGTCGTCTCACGTAAATCGCCAACGTCGTGTCCCGCCGGGAAACGAGGTTGGCGCTCTATGCGATACGACCCCCTCTGTCGCCTTCGGCGACATCTCCCCCCTCAAGGTGGGAGATTGCCTGCCTGCTCGCCTGCCGGCTTGGCGGGTTCGGAGTGCAGGCGGCGCACTCGGCGCACGCCCCACCAGACCAGCAGGATGGCGAGCGGCACCGAGGCGGCGGTGACGACCTCGGGCGCGACGGCATGGCCGAAGATCGAGGCGCCCTTGGCGAGGTAGCCGATGAGCCCGACGACATAGTAGGAGACGGCGGCGACCGAGAGACCCTCCACCGTCTGCTGCAGCCGCAACTGCAGGCGGGCGCGGTTGTTCATCGACGCCAGCAGATCGCGGTTCTGCTTCTCGACCTCGACGTCGACCCAGGTGCGCAGCAGCGTGGTGGCGCGGGTGAGCTTGGTCGACAGATTGGCCTGACGCTCTTCGACCGAACGGCAGGTGCGCATGGCTGGGGCGACACGGCGCTGCAGGAAGCCGCCCCAGGTGTCGTAGCCGGGCACCGCCTCTTCCTCCAGCGCCTCCAGCCGTTCGCGGACGATGCCGTCATAGGCGCGGCTGGCGCCGAAGCGATAGAGGCTGGAGGCTGCATCGGCCTCCAGTTCGGCGGCAAGCTCGGTCAGATCGGCAAGCAGCGTCTGGTTGTCGCGGGTTTCGGCGACCTTCATTTCCAGTGTGGTCTGCGCCAGCCTGTCTTCGATGCGGCGGGCGCGACCGGACAGCATCAGCGCCAGCGGCAGGCCAAGCATGGCCAGCGTGCGGTAGGTTTCGATATCGATCAGCCGCTGCGCCAGCGCGCCGGTGCGTGCCGGCGTCAGGCCGCGGTCGAGCACCAGCATGCGGGTCATGCCGTCACCGTCCTGGCGGAAATCGGTGACAATGGCGGCGTTGCCGCGCTCGACCAGCGAATAGCACAGGCTGGTCGGGTCGAAGCCGGCGATCAGCCTTTCGCTCGCCTGCGTCCATTTGCGGATCTCGAGCCTGATGCCGGAAATCACCGTTCCCGGCGGCGAAAAGCCGTTGCCGAAAGGCGAACCTTCCTGGCGCTGGCCGCTCTCGGAGAGCGGTCCTTCCCACAGATAGGTGGAGAATTCCGTATGCCGCTCCCAGCGCAGCGAGCCCTTGCCCCACTTCATCGCGTGGTGGCGGGCATGAGGGTCAGGCGCAGCGATGCCGAGGCGCCGCGACAGTTCGGAAAGCACCGCCTGGTCGACGCCGGAGCCGGCTTCGGTCATGAACGAAAGCTGCACCAGCACGCGCGGTTTCTCGACCAGCGGATGCGGACGGGCGTGAACCTCGCCGAGCGCGCCAGGCCGTCCCTCATGAGCGGGAAAGCCCATGACGCTGCCCTCGACGCGCGGCTGGAATTCGAGATTGGACGGGTCATCTGCCACGGCTGGTCCCCCGGGCCTGGTGCGCTCGCGTCCCTCTAGAGCCAATTGCCGGGGCACGCAAACGACAAATTAGCCGAAAGCGATATGCTGGAACGACGTCGGCCCCGGCCAAGTGGGCGAACTGGATAAATAATTTGACCAGTTGCCGACACTGGCTTTATCCTGCGCGACACCGGTTCAATCCCCAGGCCCTCCCCGTTGAGCGACATTTTCTCCAGGATCGAGCATTCCCGCACCGCCGACGAGGTGGTGCAGCAGTTCGAGAGCCTGATCCTCGAAGGCGTTCTGCGCACTGGCGACAGGCTGCCGGGCGAGCGCGAGCTGGCGCGCCGGTTCGAGGTGTCGCGGCCGATCCTGCGCGATGCGCTGAAGGCGCTGGAGGGGCGCGGGCTTTTGACGACGCGGCCCGGCGGCGGCACCCATGTCGCCGACGTCATCGGCCAATTATTCACCAAGCCGGTGACGGACCTGATCTCGATGCACCGCAAGGCGGCGACCGACTATCTGGAATACCGCCGCGAGATCGAGGCGGTGGCGGCCGAGTATGCGGCGCGGCGCGCCACATCAGACGACCTGGCGCTGCTCGACCGCATCATGGCGCGCATGGACGAGGCTCACCGGACCGGCAACTTCGACGACGAGGCGGAAATCGACGTCGAGTTCCACCACGCGATCTGCGAATGCGCGCACAACATCATCCTGTTGCACACGCTGCGCTCGTGCTACCGGCTGCTGTCGGAGGGCGTGTTCCAGAACCGGCTCCTGGTGTTCCACGTGCCGGGCGCGCGCGAGGCGCTGCTTTCGCAGCACCGGGCGATCTACGCGGCGGTCAAGGCCGGCGATCCGGCGGCCGCCCGGCAGGCGGCGATGGACCACATCACCCATGTCGAACGCACCATGGCCGAGGCCGAGCGCAGCGGCGACTGGCAACGCGTGTCGCGGCTGAGGCTGATGCAGCGCTCCGAAGCCGGCGACAGCGAGCCGGCACGGAAACGCTCGTGAGCGCCGGCCAAGAATTGCGACGAATTAGCGAACCATCAGCGGGAAGCCCATGAGCATGATCCTCACCATCGCCGATCTCAAGGACCTGGCGCGCCGCCGCGTGCCGAAGATGTTCTTCGACTATGCCGATTCCGGTGGATGGACCGAAAGCACCTACCGGGCCAATGAGGAGGATTTCCAAAAGATCAAGTTCCGCCAGCGCGTGCTGGTCGACATGAGCAACCGCTCGCTGGAATCGACCATGATCGGCGAGAAGGTGGCGATGCCGGTAGCGCTGGCACCGACCGGCATGACCGGCATGCAGCACCCCGACGGCGAGATGCTGGCGGCGCAGGCGGCGGAGGAATTCGGCGTGCCGTTCACGCTGTCGACGATGAGCATCTGCTCGATCGAGGATGTCGCATCGGTGACCAGGAAGCCGTTCTGGTTTCAGCTCTATGTGCTGCGCGACAAGGATTTCGTCCTCAGTCTCATCGACAGGGCGAAGGCAGCGAAGTGCTCGGCGCTGGTGCTGACGCTCGACCTGCAGATCCTCGGCCAGCGCCACAAGGACATCCGCAACGGACTGTCGGCGCCGCCGCGCTTCACGCCGAAGCATGTCTGGCAGGTGGCGACCAGGCCGGGCTGGTGCCTTGGCATGGCCGGCACCAAGCGCCGGACCTTCCGCAACATCGTCGGCCACGCCAAGGGCGTCGGCGACCTCAACTCGCTGTCGTCGTGGACGACGGAGCAATTCGATCCGCATCTGTCGTGGAAGGACGTCGCCTGGATCAAGGAGCGCTGGGGCGGCAAGCTGATCCTGAAGGGCATCCTCGACAAGGAGGACGCGCTGATGGCGGCCAAGACCGGCGCCGACGCGATCATCGTCTCCAATCATGGCGGACGCCAGCTCGACGGCGCGCCGTCGTCGATCTCGGTGCTGGAAGAAATCGCCGACGCGGTCGGCGACACGATCGAAGTGCATATGGATGGCGGCATCCGCTCTGGCCAGGACGTGCTGAAGGCGCTGTGTCTCGGCGCCAAGGGCACCTATATCGGCCGGCCTTTCCTCTACGGCCTCGGCGCGCTCGGCAAGGATGGAGTCACCAAAGCCTTGGAAATCATCCGCAAGGAGATGGACATAACGCTGGCACTGTGCGGAAAGCGTCTGGTGACCGACATGGGCAAGGATCAGCTTCGGCGTTAGACTCCCGTGGCGGCATGATCACGGAGATGGACGCATTGACTGCCCCCGGCATCCACTTTCTCGACGCGCGCGGACCGGAAGGCATGCGCATCTATGCGGTCGGCGACGTGCATGGCCGGCTCGACCTGCTCGCCGCCATGTACCGCCGGATTGCGGCCGAGATCAGCCAGGCGCGGCCGGTCGACTGGCGTGTCGTCCATCTCGGCGACTATGTCGACCGCGGCCCGGACTCCAAGGGCGTCATCGATTTCCTGATCGAAGTGCGAAAACGCGACCCGCGCCACCTGATGCTCGCCGGCAACCACGACATCGGCTTCCTAGACTTCCTCGACACTCCCGATGCGGACGGGCTTTTCATGCGCTATGGCGGCATCCAGACCGCGCAATCCTATGGCGTAGCGCTCAATGAAGGTGGCGGCGCGTGGTTCGGCAGGTCCGAGGCAGCATTGCGGCAAGGCCATGCAGCACTTGTCGAGGCCGTGCCGAAAAGCCATGTCGAGTTCCTGCAGTCGCTGCCGTTTTCACTGACCTTCGGCGACTTCTTCTTCTGCCATGCCGGCATCCGGCCGGGCATTGCGCTGGAAAGTCAGAGCGCGCAGGACCTGATCTGGATCCGCGATGTCTTCCACAATCATTCCGGCCTGCATCCAAAAATCGTGGTGCATGGCCACACGCCGGTGCCGGAGGCCGAGGTGATGGTCAACCGCGTCAATATCGACACCCTCGCCTACCAGACGGGAAACCTCAGCGCGCTCGTCGTCGACGGTGCCGACAAGCGTATCCTGGTGGTGTCAGGCGAGAGGGGTTAAAGCGCTTAGCGAAGCGCGGCGGTGACGCCGTAGCCGTCGACGGCGTTGTGGTTGTTGGCTGCGTCGCCGGCGTAGGTGCCGAAGCCGCACAACACTATGGCCGACAACATGACAAAGGACAGAAGCGCTGCTTTCACGGACGTCATCTCTTGTTGAGCTTCCTGCATCTGTGCACGGGGCGGGTTACGAATGGGTTGAAACGGAAAATGCGTCTCAAAGTTTCGACGATTTCGCGCTTTTAGGCATGTTCTGTATCGGCGATGTGTCGCGCGAGTGACCCAAAAGGTTCATCGCGTTGCACGGAAGATGCAGAGCGGGTACCTTCTAGGGTGACGGGCGGCCACAAGCCAAGCACGAAACATGCTGTCCACAGCGGATTTTTGCCGGCGTGCCAAATATGCAACGTCGATACTGACTGATCAGATCGTCGCCACCCAGGCGCGGGCGATGGCCAGCCCGGCGGCATCGGCATCCGGTCCGTGGCGGGCCATTTCGTCGTCGAGCCGATCGCTCCAGTCCGGGTGCCGCTCGGCAATGAGCGATGCGAAGGATGCGCTCCAGTCGCGGACCATCGGCCCGTCCGCCTCGAAATGGAACTGAAAGCCATAGACGGCACGGCCGATGCGAAACGCCTGGTTCTCGGCGACTTCGTTGCCGGCGAGCCGCACGGCATTTTCGGGCAAGACAAAAGTGTCGTCGTGCCACTCGAAGATCGGGAAATTTTCGGGCAGCGCTGCGAGCACCGGATCGGCCGTCGCCGCCGGCGTGAGCGAGACCTTGTGCCAGCCGAATTCCGAGGCGCCGCCGATCCGGTTCTCGCCGCCGAAGGCGCGCGCCACCAGTTGGCTGCCAAGGCAGATACCGAGCACGGCGCGATCCTTGCCGGCGAAATCGCGCGTCAGGTCGAGCAATTCAGGAAAATACGGGCAAATCTCGTCGTCCAGCGCATTCTGGGCGCCGCCGAGCACGACCATGGCGTCGTGCGCAGCGCTATCCTGCGGCAGCATCTCGCCACAATAGGGCCGGCGCAGATCGATATCGGCGCCTGCCTCGACAAGCGCTGCGCCGATCTGGCCAAGGCCCTCGCTGTCGAAATTCTGGACCACCAGCACCCGCATCGAAAAACCTGCTGACATGAAAACGATGCGACCAGCGATATCATGCCGCCGTCATTCCGGCCAAGATGCGTATTCGGGGAGAAAGCTATGCCACTGCAGAATCGGGTCGACCCGTTCGGCGTCATCCATGCCGTGCCGGAGCGCGGCCTGTTCATGGGCAATCGCGGCATCATCCATGACCCCGAAACGAAGACGCTGCTGAAAAAACGCTGGGCGCTGCAGGCCTGGATCATCTGCGTCTGCGAATTCCGCGATGTGCGGCGCGAGCCGATGGGCCGCAACAGGCAAAGCGACGACCAATCGGGGGGCAAGGCCGGCTGGACCGAATTGTTTTTCCTGGACGAGGTGACCGCGCTCGCGGCCGGGCATCGGCCCTGCTTCTTCTGCCGGCGCGAGCGGGCCAAGGATTTCGTCCGGCGCTTCGGCGTCGCCTTCAGCATTGCCGAGCCGCGCGCACCGCAGGTCGACAAGCGGCTGCATAAGGAGCGGCTGGCGTCGGGTGGGCGGGCACCGGTCGTATCCGCAGAACAGCTTGCCGGCTTGCCGGACGGCGCCATGGTTGCGGACGGCGGCAACGCCTATGCAATGCGTGGCGGCAAGGCGCTGCGCTGGTCGTTCGCAGGCTACAGTGATCGCGTGGGGGGCGATCCGGTCGGGTTCGGCGGTTTTGCCGGCCATCCAATCCGCCTGCTCACGCCGGCGACCACCGTTTCCGTGCTGAGGCAAGGCTACCAACCGGTCTGGCATCCCTCGGCCGAGACTTGACGCCAAGAGCCGTCTCGCCCATTCCTCGGCGATGCGCGCCAATTACAAGATGCAGCGGCTGTTCGTGCCGGACGACCTCGGACCGGATATCGAGTTCGAGGCGAGCCCGCAGCAGGGCCATTACCTGATGCATGTGCTGCGGCTCGGCGAAGGCGCCGAAATCCTGTTGTTCAACGGCCGCGACGGCGAATGGTCGGCTTCTATCGCCGCCAGGTCCAAAAAGGCGGTGCGGCTGAAGGTGCTGACCTTGCAGCGGCCGCAGCCGCCGCTGCCCGATCTCGCCTACTGCTTTGCTCCGCTAAAGCAGGGTCGGCTCGACTATCTGGTGCAGAAGGCGGTCGAGATGGGCGCCGGCGTCCTGCAGCCGGTCATCACCCAGCACACGCAGGTGGCAAAGCCTGGCATCGAACGGCTGCGCGCCAATGTCGTCGAGGCCGCCGAACAATGCGGCATCCTTGCGGTGCCGGAAGTGCGCGAAGCGGAAAAATTCGAACGCCTGCTGGCCGGCTGGGACAAGGAGCGGCGGTTGATCTTCTGCGACGAGGATGCTTCCACGAACAATCCGCTGCCGGCGCTGCAGGCGGTGCGGGGGAAGAAGCTCGGGCTGCTGGTCGGGCCCGAGGGCGGATTTTCCGACGAGGAACGAAGGATGCTGCGGGCGCTGCCTTTCGTAACCACGATTCCACTCGGTCCGCGCATCCTGCGCGCCGATACGGCTGCGGTGGCGGCACTGGCGGTGATACAGGCGACAATCGGGGATTGGTGAGGCACTTCCCTTCTCCCCTTGTGGGCCTTGTGGGAGAAGGAAGAAGCAGCGCCAATCAATTCCAGTTACCCTGTGGCTCAGGATTTTTCGCTTGATCGCCTACTGACATTTCGTCCATCTAGCGCCGGCGGTCGTCCGATCGCTACCGAGGACTTATGATGGCGCGCGACACAACCGATTTCCGGCCGATCGAAGGCGTCGACGAGCTTGTCGAGCACCTGGCTGAAGGCAACAAGCCGCGCGACAGATGGCGCATCGGCACCGAACACGAGAAATTCCCGTTCTATGTCGACGGCAATGCGCCGGTGCCCTATGGCGGCGAGCACGGCATCCGCGCTATTCTTGAGGGCATGCAGGAAAAACTCGGCTGGGATCCGATCATGGATGCCGGCCGCATCATCGGCCTGGTCGAGCCGACCGGCCGGGGCGCGATCTCGCTGGAACCCGGCGGCCAGTTCGAACTGTCCGGCGCGCCGCTGGAGACGATCCACCAGACCTGCCGCGAGGGCAATGCGCATCTGGCGCAGGTGCGCGAGATCGCCGAGCCGATGGGCATCCGCTTCCTCGGCCTCGGCGGCAGCCCGAAATGGTCGCTGGCCGAGACGCCAAAAATGCCAAAGTCGCGCTATGAGATCATGACGCGCTACATGCCCAAGGTCGGCAGCAAGGGCCTCGACATGATGTACCGCACCTGCACCATCCAGGTGAATCTCGACTTCGAGAGCGAGGTCGACATGCGCCGCAAGATGCAGGTGTCGCTGAAGCTGCAGCCGCTGTCGACGGCGCTGTTCGCCAACTCGCCGTTCACCGAGGGCCGGCCCAACGGATTTCAGAGCTGGCGCGGCGACATCTGGCGCGACACCGACAACCAGCGCTCGGGCCTGCTCGACTTCTGCTTCTCGCCCGATTTCGGCTTCGCCGACTATGTCGAATGGGCGCTCGATGTGCCGATGTACTTCGTCATCCGCGACGGCCACTACCACGACATGACGCACGTCTCCTTCCGCCAATTCATGGCAGGTGCGGCCCGCAACGAGATTTCTGACGGGCTGCCGACGATGGGCGATTGGGCGAACCATTTGTCGACGCTGTTCCCCGACGTGCGACTGAAGCGTTTCCTTGAAATGCGCGGCGCCGATGGCGGACCGTGGCGGCGCATCTGCGCGCTGCCGGCCTTCTGGGTCGGGCTGCTCTACGACGCGGCGGCGCTCGACGCGGCCGAGGCGCTGACCTCGAGCTGGAGCTATGAAGAGGTGCTGGCGATGCGCAACGCCGTGCCGGAACAGGGCATTTCGGCGCCGTTCCGCAACACGACACTGCGCGAGATCGCCCGCGACGTGCTCGTCATCTCGCGCATGGGGCTGAAGAACCGCGGCCGCAAGAACCGCGACGGCTATGACGAAACGTCGTTCCTCAGCACGCTGGACGAAGTCGTCGCGCGCGGCACCACCAGCGCCGAGGAACTGCTCTCCGCCTATCATACGCGCTGGGGCGGCTCGATCGAGCCGGTGTTCATGGAGTATGCGTATTAGCTGTTTGCTATCGGCTTGGCCGACAGCTCGGGAAAACGCGCTTTCCGAAATCGATTCCGATTTTCTGGCCGATGCGGTAGGCTCTCCTACGAGGATTTTCCCGAGGAGAAAACCAATGGCTTCCTTGTTCGACATTCTGGCGCAGGCGCAGAACGGTAACGGCATGCAGGCCCTGGCCCAACAGTTCGGCCTTTCGCAGCAGCAAGCGCAATCGGCGGTCGAGGCGCTGCTGCCGGCCTTTTCACAGGGGCTGAAGCGCAGCACCTCCGACCCCTACGGGCTCGGCGCGTTCATGACGGCAATGGCCAGCGGCCAGCATGCCAAATATTTCGAGGACGCAGGCCGGGCCTTCTCGCCGCAGGGCGTCGATGAAGGCAACGGCATTCTTGGCCATCTGTTCGGCTCAAAAGACCTGTCCCGCGCCGTTGCCAGCCAGGCAGCGCAGGCGAGCGGCGTCAGCCAGCAGATCTTGCAGCAGATGCTGCCGGTCGTGGCTTCGATGATGATGGGCGGCCTGTTCAAGCAGACCACAAATCAGATGCAGGCAGCAGGCGGATTCGGCGGCGGCAGCAATCCGCTCGGCGAGATCATCGAGCAGATGATGCGGCAGGCCGGCGGCGGCGCGCAGGCGCCGCAACAGCGCCAGGCACCGCAGCCCGGCCCGATGGATAATCCGTTCGGCAAGGTGCTGCAGGACATGTTCGGCGGCGCACAGCAGCCGCAGGGTCAGCCGCAGCAGGCGCCCAATCCCTACGGCGACAATCCGCTCGGCAAGGTGCTGCAGGACATGTTCGGCGGTGGTGCACAGCAGACGCAGCCGCGTCAGGCGCCGCAGCAGCGCGAAACACCGCAGCCACAGGCCAATCCGAGCGGCAGGCCACGCAATCCGTTCGACGATCTGTTCGGCAAGATGTTCGAAGCGGGCGCGCAGCAACGCGACGATTACCAGAAGGGCATGGAGTCGATCTTCGATCAGTTCAAGCGAGGCATGGACCGGCGGTAGCGTGAAGCTGGCCTTCGCCTGATTTCAAATAGAAAAAAGCCCGATCCTTGGGAGGACCGGGCAGTGTGCAGGCGGGCCGGCGGGGAAACCGGCAGGGAGTGGGTGCCTGCGAAATCCTGGCACCGCGCGCCCTAGGGGCACGCAACCATCGATCAGGTCACCTTGCGGGCAATATCCTCGATCGTGTCTGTGCGATCGGCCGCGATGAGGCGAAGCCTCTCGGTTGGATCGCGGCCAAACGGCACGTCGATGGCGACGTGGAGATCGGCGCGCGTCAAGCCGATGTCGGCAAGTTCGGCGTCCGACATCTCGCCAAGGCGATAGAAGGCGCGGCGGTTTTTCCAGGCGCGATAGACGCTGGAGATGGTGTTGACCACGCGCGTCGCAATAGCCGGACGCGACGTGATGCGCGAAGTCTCGGTGGCGAAATCAAACGTAGCCATGTCAGTCTCCTTCATTCGAACGGACGAAGACGCGCGATCGGCGCTGGCAACAGCGGCCGTTCCGGTCCCGATTCACATGCTGTCATGTGGACAGTCGTAAATTTGCCATCGTTCGATTGATTAATCCAACGAATGTTTCTAATCTTTAACATCAACACTAGTGATGGATGGGACCGATGAAAGCGCCACTCGATCTCGATCAGTTGCAGACCTTCGTCTCAATCGTCGACACCGGCAGCTTCACCCGCGCGGCGGAAGCGGTGCATCGGACCCAGTCGGCGGTGTCCATGCAGATGCGCCGGCTGGAGGAGCGGATCGGCAAGCCTCTGTTCGAAAAGGACGGGCGCACCAACAGGCTGACCGAGGAAGGCGACAGGCTGCTCTCCTACGCAAGACGGTTGCTGTTCCTCAATCGGGAAACGCTGGCCGCCTTCGACGACCGGCGGCTCGAAGGCACGATCCGCATCGGCACGCCGGACGACTATGCCGATCGCTTCCTGCCCGAGATCATGGCCCGCTTCGCCCGTTCCAACCCACGTGTCGAACTGACCGTGATCTGCGAGCCGACGCCGGGGCTGGTCGAGCATATCAAGCGTGGCAATCTCGATCTGGCACTGGTGACGCATAGTGACGCGCACGGCCAGTCGGAAGTGGTGCGGCGCGAACCGCTGCTGTGGGTGACTTCGGCCAACCATGCGACGCATGAACAGAACGTTCTGCCGATGGCCTTCGGCCGGCCGAACTGCATCTGGCGGAGGGCCGCGGTCGACGTGCTCGACCGGCAGAACCGAGACTACCGCATCCTGTTCACCAGCTTCTCGGCAACCGTCATCACCGCCGCGGTGCTTTCCGGCCTGGCGATTTCGGTGCTGCCGGAATGCGCGCTGCGCCCCGGCATGCGGGTGCTGGGCGACGCCGACGGGTTCGGCGCCCTGCCCGATTGCCGCATCGGCATCATGCGCGGCCAGACGTCGCGGCCGGAGATCGTCGACGCGCTGGCCCGTCACATTTCGGAAAGCCTCGACAATATTTCCGTGCCGCTCGGCGAAGAGACGGGAAGCTTCGACTTCGCAGCCTTTTCGAAGATGAAGCGGGGCAAGCCGAACCAGATCGTGCCGGGCTGGTAAGGATCAGGCGGAAACTGCTGCCGGCGTGCTGTCCTTGCCAGGCAAAAGGCCGGCCAGCCGCAGCAATTGCGCCGGCTCCAGCGGCAGCGACAGCAGGTGGCCCTGAAACTCTCGGCAGCCCATGGCGACGAGCAGCGCCTTTTGCTCCTCGGTCTCCACGCCTTCCGCGGTGACGCCGACGTTAAGAGCGTCGGCAAGATCGACCAGCGCCCTGACGATCGCCGCCGAACTCTCGTCGCGGCCGAGGAGGTTCACGAAGGAGCGGTCGATCTTGAGCTTGTCGATGGCGTGGCGGCGCAGATAGTTCAGCGACGAATAGCCGGTGCCGAAATCGTCGAGCACTATGGCGATCCCCGACCGGCGCAAGACAGCCAGAGCCGCCCTGGTCGTATCGTTGTTGTCCAACAGCACGCCCTCGGTGATCTCGAGCTGCAGGCGCCCTGGCGCCAATCCGGTCTCGGCGAGAACCGCCGCAAGCTGCTCGGCGAAACCGGTGTCGCGCAGTTGCAGCGGCGACACGTTGACGGCCACCCAAGGCAATTCGGTGCCGACAGCGAAGCGGCAAGCCTCTTGCAGCACCCATTTGCCAAGCTGGCCGATCATGCCACGTTCTTCGGCGATGGCGATGAATTGTGCTGGCGGCAAGCCACCATGGACCTCATGTCCCCAGCGGATCAGCGCCTCGGCACCGAGGATCGTGCTGCCGTCCGCCGCAAAGATCGGCTGATACGCCAGCTTGATCCCGGTTCCGCCATTCAGGGCATGGCGAAGCTCGCTCTCAACCTGGCGCTTGCGCAACAGCAGGTCGTCCATGTCGCCGGCGAAGACCTGGTAGCGGCCGCGGCCGTTCTTCTTGGCTTCGTAAAGCGCGATATCGGCCTTGCGCAGCAAGTCGTCCGCATCGGCATCCGGACCGGTCGACAACGCTATGCCGATGCTGGCGCTGACAAAAACCTGGTCGTCGGCCAGCTTGAACGGCTCCTGCAGCTTTTGAAGCAGACCCTCCGAAACATCTTCGGCGCCTCGGATGTCGTTAACATCAATCAGGATCATGGCGAACTCATCGCCGCCGAGCCGTGCCACCGTGTCGACCTCCCGGATTGCCTGCTGGAGCCTCGCGGCGGTCTGGCGGACAAGCTCGTCGCCGGCAGGATGGCCAAGCGTGTCGTTGACGTGCTTGAAACGGTCGAGGTCGAGATAAAGCAGTGCCACTTTGGCTGTTTCGTGACTGGCCGTGAGCAAAGCGCGCCGGAGCCGGTCCTCGAACAGCGCCCGGTTGGGAAGGCCGGTAAGCGTGTCGTGGAAGGCGAGATACTGCGCCTCGGCCTGACTGGTCTGCAGCGCCGACGATGCACGGCGGAGGCGGCGCAGCAGGAATGCCAGGACACCTGCCGCGAGCAGCGCGCCACCGATCAGGGCCGGCCCTGCCTCGCGCACAAGCGTGCTGCCGGGCCGCTCCTGATCCCAGCCGGCATAAGCCAGGATGACGCCGCGTGAGTCGACCAGCGGAATGGCAGCCCCGCCGACCGGCTGCGACAACGGCAGCATGCGGGCGCCCGCCAACAGATATTGCCCGGCGATCTTGGCCAGCAGCGCGTCGGTGATGAAGTCCACCGAGATATGAAGGTATTCGCTGCCAGGCGTCTGGATGACGCGGTCGGAACTCGGCACCAGCGGCATGATGCTGAGGATGGCAGGTTTTCCGTCAAGCTCCACCAGATCCCCTGCGGCCAATTTGACCGGACCGCCGGCCTGGTCTTCTTCCGCCGGCTCACGGATCAACCGGCGCACCCTTTCGACCGTGGGCAACAGAACCGGTTCATCCTCGCTGTAACGCGCCGGCAACAGCACATTTCCTTCACGCATCGCATGGATCGGACGATCGGCGGCATCCAGTACATAGACCCGATCATGCCCATAGTAGGAATACATCCAGACGCTGATGTTATCGATCATCCAGTCCACGTTGCCGGCCTTGGCATTGATGACGGAATCGTCCCAGACGGCGATGCTTTCCTGCTCGCGACCCACCGCCGCGATCCGGTCCCGCATGCCGTTGGCGAAAAGGATTTTCTGCCGCTCGAAGGAGGCGCTATCCGCCTGCACAGTGGCGTAAAAGCCAAAGCCGACGACCATGGCAAGCGCGAAAATGGCAAGCGCCATCACCGTCAGCGTGACCTGGAACGTTAATGGGCTGCGTTGAAGACGACGGCTCATGCGTCCTGGCCACTCTCTTTTCCGCACAGTCATCAGATCGGGTTAAGATCGAGTTATGACGTCGGCTACGAGCGACGGCCTTGACGCCGGCCAACAACCGCCCCCCAATCGGCCAATGAGCGACGCAGCATCCGAATCACGTACCAACGCCACCGAATACACGGTCAGTGAGATTTCCGGCGCGCTGAAGCGAACGGTCGAGGACGTCTTCGGCAATGTGCGGGTGCGCGGCGAAATATCAGGCTATCGCGGGCCGCACTCCTCCGGCCATGCCTATTTCTGCCTCAAGGACGACCGCGCACGGCTCGACGCCGTGGTCTGGAAGACCACGATGGGCCGGCTGAAATTCCGCCCGGAAGAAGGCATGGAGGTGATCGCCACCGGCCGGCTCACCACCTATCCAGGAAAGTCCACCTATCAGATCGTCATCGACAATCTGGAGCCCGCCGGCGCCGGGGCGCTGATGGCACTGCTGGAAGAGCGCAAGCGCCGGCTGCAGGCCGAAGGCCTGTTCGATGCCGGCCGCAAGCGCTTGCTGCCGTTCATGCCGCGCGTCATCGGCGTCGTCACCTCGCCGACAGGCTCTGTCATCCGCGACATCATCCACCGGATCAAGGACCGGTTTCCGCTGCATGTGCTGGTCTGGCCGGTGCGAGTGCAGGGCGAAACGGCCGGCGCCGAAGTGACCGCCGCCGTCAACGGCTTCAACGGACTGGCGCAGGATGGCGTGATCCCGCAGCCCGACCTGCTGATCGTGGCGCGCGGCGGCGGCAGCCTCGAGGATCTTTGGGGGTTTAATGACGAGGCGCTGGCCCGCGCCGTCGCCGCCTCGCGCATTCCGGTGATTTCCGCCGTCGGCCATGAAACGGACTGGACGCTGATCGACTTGGCGGCGGATGTGCGGGCGCCGACACCGACGGGTGCCGCCGAAATCGCCGTGCCCGTACGCGCCGACCTCGAAGTGACGCTTACCGGCCTTGGTGCGCGGCTAAAGGCTGCGGTATCGCGCAATTTCGAGCGCAAGCGCCAGGCGGTGCGTGCCGCCGCCCGGGCGCTGCCCTCGCCCGACCAGTTGCTGGCATTGCCGCGCCGGCGTTTCGACGAGGCGACGAGCCGGCTTGGCCGGGCGCTGTCCGTCAGCGTCCAGCGCAAGCGAGCCAGGCTTCAGGCGCAGCGGCTGACGCCGGCCACCCTGTCGCGACGCATGAACGAGGCCCGCACACTGGCCGGCCGCGACCTTGGCCGCGCGCAAGCGGCGTTCTTCGCCATCGTGCGCGAGCGGCGAACGCGGTTTTCGCGCACCGCGGCGCGGCTGTCGGCGGCGCCGCTCGCAAGGCGGCAGAAATTGCAGGCAGATGCCCTGGCAGCGCTGTCGCGACGACAGGACCGGGTGATTTCGGTGCGGCTCGAGCGCTTGCGCGGGAAACTGACCCAGGCCGACCGGCTGCTGGCGACGCTGTCGCACAAGGCGGTGCTGGCGCGCGGCTTCGCCCTGGTGAAAGACGCCGACGGTGCCGTGATCAAGCAAGCGGCGGAAGTGACGCCGGGGCTGGCACTTTCGCTGGAGTTCGCCGACGGGACCGCCGATGCGATTGCGACCAGCGGCGCGGCACGGCCGAAAACTGTTGCAAAGCCGGCCGCCAAAGCCAAGGAGCCTGGCAGCCAAGGCTCGCTGTTTTGAGTGCCGATGATTTCCGGCAATCCACATCACCAGACGACGCCTTCCGGCAAGCAGCGCGCGCGAGCCTTCGGCATTCGTTTTGACGGCACGCCCGGACCGTTCAACGCCATCACCGATGTGGCTGGCGTTGCGGTCGGTTATTCGACGCTGATTTCGGGCGAAGGTGCGCTGGTGGTCGGCGAGGGGCCGGTGCGCACCGGCGTGACCGCCATCCTGCCCAGACCGCGCGCCGAACTGGCCACGCCGGTTTTTGCCGGCATTTTCGGCCATAACGGCAATGGCGAATTGACCGGCTCGCACATCATCGAGGAAACCGGTGCCTTCAATTTTCCGATCACCATCACCAACACGCATTCCTGCGGCGTTTCACGCGACGGAACGCTGCGCTGGATGCAGCGCGTGCTGCCGGCCGCGCTCGACAGCGGCTGGGGCCTGCCGGTGGCGGCGGAGACCTATGACGGCTTCCTGAACGACATCAATGGCCACCATCTCGGGTTTGAGCATGTCGCCGCGGCCCTCGATGGCGCGACCAGCGGATCGATCGAGGAAGGCAGCGTCGGCGGCGGCACCGGCATGATCGCCTTCGGTTTCAAGGCAGGCTCCGGCACGGCATCGCGGCTCGTCGAATGGTACGGCCGGCGCTACACGGTCGGCGCGTTCGTGCAGGCGAATTTCGGCACGCGGAGCAATTTTACCATTCGCGGCCTGCGCGCCGGGCCCGATCTCGTGGCACCGCGATCCGCGAAAGCACGCCGCGCGCCGAAAAGGGCTCGATCATCGGGATCATCGCCACCAACGCGCCGTTGCTGCCGCATCAGATGAAGCGGCTGGCACGCCGGGTGCCGCTCGGCGTCGCCATGACCGGCGGCTTCGGCTATCACAGCTCGGGCGATATTTTCCTGGCCTTTTCGACCGCCAACCGCGAGGCGGCGCTGGCGCCGCCAGGCCGCATCGCCAGCGCCGATTTTATCCCGGATACCGACATCGACCCGTTCTTCGACGCCGTGATCGGGAGTGTGGAGGAAGCGATCCTCAATGCGCTGGTCGCCAATGACGACATGACCGGGCGCGACGGCAATTTCGTGCCGGCGCTGCCAACGGCATGGCTCAAGAGCAAATTCGGGGCTAGGCAGGGAAAGTAGAACTGTGTGGCGTGTCACGCGTCGCACAGGTGAATAGATGCCTTTCGCCGGGTCGGCATGTCACTCGCTAAAGCGCGTCGCGTTTGAAGGGATTCATGCGACGCGCTTTAGTTCTTTGTTTTATGCATGTCGTTATCTCAAAACCGCTGCGCACTTTTGGGCGACATGCATTAGTCCGAATTCTTTTCGTCCTGGTCGGCCTCAGCCGCCTCTTCCAGCCTCGACGCGATAAGTTCCTGAATGTCGCCGACCTCTTCCTGGATATCCTCCAGCGGTATGCCGGCCTCAGCCGCCTTCGCCGCGCATTCCTTGGCGAGGGTCTCGGCCTGCTCCTCGATCCTGTCCAGCGAGGACTGGCAGTGGACCTTTTCGCCGATCCACTCCTGCAAGAACTCGATCGCGTGTTCGCTCATGCTGCTGTTCCCTGGCGGCTGCGCCGGTTGGTAATCATAAACGCCGGCATCCCCGAAAAGATGCACGCTCCTATTCCAACCGAGTCGCCGTCACCCGGCAAGCCGATCTTGCCCAAGCTCCACAGGGCTGACGGAAATCGAAGGTTCAAGGAGCACATTCTAATTCTGAAGGAGATTCTATTTTCCTGAGCAGACTGGTACCGTTGGCTGGGATCAGGTCCCGGATCGCGCCATTGTTTCTACTTGTTATTTTCCGGCAATCCAGTCAATTTGTATGACAATAGGTATCACATTACGCGGCACGTTTGCGGCGCCATTCGCTGCGCAACCCTAGGGTACGCGGTCAAAGCCGCCGCTATATAGTGACATCCTCAGGCAATGTCGACTCTGCTCGCCGACCTGCTTCTTTCCGTCGCGCCGAGCGTATCTGGATGGCATTTTGTCAACGTCGGGGGCGAGCAAATTTCGCCGGAAATCGGTCGGGGGCATTGAGATGCTGAGCAGCCAGGCGCGGTAGCTGTGCCGGCGATCCTGCCGCAGTCGCTTCTCGCCGGAGAATTGCCGGCTTGGCCGGCTCGCCACTCGGGAAGCTCAATTCCTCGGGACGTGCATTGCTTCAGCAATCGAAAGTATCGGCCTAAAGCGCGTCGCGTCTGAAGGGATTTCATGCGACGCGCTTTAGGTTCTTGTTTTTATGCATGTCGTTGTCCCAAAACCGCTGCGCACCCTCGGGTCAAGCCCGAGGGCAAGCTTTTGGGCGACATGCATTAGCCGCCAACCATGAGCTTGACGACTTCGTCATGATTGGTCTCCGAGATCTTGCGCTCGCCGGCCTGGATGCCGCGGCGCAGCACGACGATGCGGTCGGAAACGGCGAAAATATCCTGCAGATTGTGCGAGATGAAGATCACGCCCCGGCCCTGCGCCTTGAGCTGGTGGATGAGCGAAATGACCTTACG
Source organism: Mesorhizobium sp. WSM2561 (assembly GCF_000513915.1). Classification (NCBI taxonomy): domain Bacteria; kingdom Pseudomonadati; phylum Pseudomonadota; class Alphaproteobacteria; order Hyphomicrobiales; family Phyllobacteriaceae; genus Mesorhizobium; species Mesorhizobium sp. WSM2561. Next base: position 48,513 of record NZ_KI911325.1, on the reverse strand, counting down.
CTGCTCCGGCACGCCAAGAGCCGCGGTCGGTTCGTCCATGATCAGGATCTGCGCATCCCAATAGACGGCCCGGCCGATGGCAACGGCCTGCCGTTGACCGCCGGAGAAATTGCTGACCGGGGCGTCGAGCCGGCTGACATGGAAGTCCAGCCGTCCCATCGTCTGCTTGGCGGCGACGGCCATCGCCTTGCGGTCGAGCACCGGCAAGAAACCGAAAGCCTTGCGCATGGGTTCACGGCCGAGGAAGATATTGGCGCCGATGGACAAATTGTCGGCGAGAGCGAGATCCTGGTAAATGGTCTCGATGCCTTTTTCGCGCGCCTCCTGCGGCGTCGCGAAGGTGACCGGCTGCCCCCTCAGCAGAATTTCACCGCCGGTCGGCTGAAAGACGCCCGATATCGCCTTGATCAGCGTCGTCTTGCCGGCGCCGTTGTCGCCGGCCAGCGCCACCACTTCGCCCGGCCGCACGGCCATGGAGAAATCGTTCAGCGCCTGCACCGCACCGAAATGCTTGGAAAGGTGTCGGACTTCGAGAAGGGGGGTGGTTGGTTCGGAACTATTCATCCTGGCGAGCTCCACTGAACCGGCGCTGCGCCTGGTCGATAAGGACGGAGATAATGATGACGAGGCCGACGGCGATGAACTGCCAGAACGGCTCGACATTGACGAAAACCAGCCCGTATTGAATGACCGCGATGACCAAGGCGCCGGCGACCGTCCCGAAGATGGTGCCTGAGCCACCGAACAGGCTGGCGCCGCCGATCACCACGGCTGCCACGCTGTCGAGCAGCAAGGGTTCGCCGGCCTGGGCGGCGCCCGCGGTGAAGCGCGCTGCATAGAGCGCGCCCCCGAGGCCGGCGCACATCGCCGAAAGCACGTAGAGGCGCAGGATGTGGCCCCTGATGTCGATGCCGGCGCGGCGCGCCGCCTGCACATTGGCGCCGATGGCGTAGTTATGCTGGCCGAACCGGGTCTGGCTCAGGATGTAGTGCATCACCACGACAAAGACGGCGGCAATGATGACGAGATAAGGCACCCCGTAGAACCTGCCGTTGCCAAGCAGCGCGAACCAGGAATTCTGGACCGGCACCGTCGTGCCGCCGGCCAGCAGGAACGCAGCGCCGCGCGCCACGCCAAACATGCCAAGCGTGCCGATGAAAGGGGGAATTCTGAGGCGCGAGATCAGCAAGCCATTGATGACGCCAGGCACGCCGGCGACGATCACGGCCGCCAGAATGCCCAACATCATGGCCAGAGGCACCGGCATGGCGACGCCAGCCATATTCGTGGCGTGGGCGGCGACGACGGCCGCGAGACCCATGATGAAGCCCAGCGAGAGGTCGATGCCTCCCGAAATGATGACGAAGGTCTGCCCGGTCGCCAGCAGCAACGGCGCCACGGCGAATATCGCAATGGACTGCACGTTGAACGGGTTGAGCACGAAGGTCGCGCCGAAGGAGAGCCTCGACCAGACCTCGAAACAGATGATCAGGCCCGCAAGGAACAGCCAGGCGCGCCCTTCGGCGATGCGTGCGAGCCAGCTCCTGGCCGGATCACCGTGATCCGCCTGAGGAGCGACATGCGTTTCGGTTGGCGATGTTGAAGTCATGGATGGTTCCGATCCGCAGGGCGGCCTCCGACAAACAGGGTCAAAGCGACCGGCGCAGGTCTCCTTCCGGCAGGCCGGAAGGAGACTGGCTGGACTCATTCGGAATAGAGGTATTTCGAGATGTTCGGGTCGGCGATGTTGGCCTTGTCCATGATCGTAAAGCCGGTGCCGATCGCAACCGGGATCGACTGGCCGGTCAGATGGGCATAGGCCGACACGACGCCGAAATAGCCGATTTCCGCGGGATGCTGGGCAATCGCGACGTCGACAAGGCCAGAGTTGATGTTGTCGGCAATGCTGGTCGGCGCGTCGAACGCCACGACCTTGACGGTGCCGGTCTGCCCGGCCTGCTGGACGCCATTCGCCGCGCCAAGCGCCGAGAACAGGTTTGCGCGGAACACCCCGACGAGATCGGGATTGCGCGCGAACACAGCCTGGAGTTGCGAGGCGGCCTTGTTGGCGTCATTGTCGTTGAACTGGGTTTCGAGAACGGTGATGCCGGGATGGTTGGCCGCCATCTCCTTCTTGAAGCCCTCTTCACGCTGGTCGGTGGTCGAAATGCCAGGCTTGACGTTCGAAACGTAGACCTTGCCCTTGTCGCCTATGGCCTTGGCCAATGCCCGCGCGGCGATTTCGCCGCCCAGAATGTTGTCGGAGGCAATATAGGACAGTGGGAAATCCGCCTCGCCGGCGCCGGTCTGGTAGACGCCGCTGCCGATGAAGGTGTCGACGGTGATCACCGGAATGCCGGCGTCATGGGCCTTGCGCAGGGGTTCGACCAATTGAACCTTGTCGGTCGGCGCGATCAGGATGGCATCCGGCTTCTTCGCGATGACCGCGTCAAGCACGGGGACTTGCGTTACCGGATTGAAATCCGGGGCGCCCTGGAAAACCAGGGTCACACCAAGGGCATCGGCTGCCGCCTGGGCTCCCTTGCGCATGGTGATGTAAAAGCCGTCGGTGGTAAGACCCGGAATGAGCGCAATGGTGTATTTTTTGTCCTGCGCCAATGCGGGCGTGACCAGCGCCGCTGCGCAGATGGCGAGAGCCGCCAGAGCGGCAACAATCTTCTTCATAACATCCTCCTCCTAATGTTGGCAGATTTTGCCGTTGCGAGTCGTCCCGGCTCTGTGAAGTGCTGGCGGCGAGAAGCGGGTTTCGCCTGCTTGCTGTTATGGGGCAGTCTCCTCCCAAGCGCCCCAGTCATTAAATCGACCGTCGAAACCGACCAGCCCGATGCGCAGTCCCGTTACTAGCCTCCGCAAGGGTGCAGGAAACTGCGCCGCTCGGCCCGCATGCTTGCCTAGCCGCAATGTTGTAACACTTTGCTGAAAGAAATTGCAACCGCGTATTTCCGGGATCGAAACGCTTTCACACCGGACACCATCTGTCTGCTCCGCAGAGCCCCTCCCGCAGACTATTGCCCCAACGCCTTGACGACACAACTGATGATTTCGCTGCGGGTTTGGTGTCGATCGGTCTGGAATCGATCAGCTGTGCCGATGTCACGTATCGGCGTGCCCAGCATTATCGGGGCAAGAGAGCCTCGAGAATGGCCTGGGCCGTCTTCGTGTCCGTCACCAGAGCATTGATAAGCCTGGCGCGGACGGCACCTATGATCGCCTTCGCCTTCTCCGGCGAGGCGGCAACGCCGATCACCAGGGGGACGGCTCGAAGCTGGGCCGGCGACATTGCGATCATCCGGCCCTCCCCCTCCCACGGGATGAGCGTGCCTTCGGCGTCGAAGTAGTGGCGGATGACGTCTCCCGCCGCATGAAACAGGGCCTGTTCGCTCAGCGTGGCCGCGCTCGCTTCGGGCGGATTGATGGCATGGGGCAGGCCGATGCCGACGATCGCAACGTCGGTCCGGTCCCAAAGCGCGACGCTGTCGCGGATGGCCGCATCGCCGAGGAAGACCTCACGCAATTCGGACGACGGCAGATAGGGCGCATGGATGAAATGCGGCGTCCCGCCCAACTCTTCTGCGGCGAGCCGCACAAACTCGTTGATCTGAAAATGCGCCGCCTGCTGCTGCATGCCGCCGGTGGCAGCGACGGTAAGAACGCCAGGAATGCGCGGCAGGCCTGCCTGGATCACCTGGCGAATGGCTCGCCCCCAGCCGATGGCGACGACCTTGCCGGCCGTCAGTCCCGCTTGCTTGAGCAAGGCGCCGAGCGGCGCAGCGAGCGCCGCCAGCGCACCGGCTGCCGGCGTTTCGATGACCGCCGCGTCACGCAGCCCGAGTGCCTCGACCAGTTGCGTGGTGATGCCTTCGGGGGTTGCAAGATCGAGAACCTCGATCCGCACGATGCCCTCCGCTCTCGCCCGCTGCAGGAGGCGCGATATGGTCGCGGTGGAGACGCCAAGCCGCCGCGCGATATCGACCTGCGACATGTCCGCCTCATAGTGCAGTTTGGCGACCGTATGCAGCATCGTCCGCGATGCGGCTGCATCTTGTGCGGGAGGTGCAGACAGCTTGCAATTCCTTTCAGCAATGTGTTACAGACCCATCGACCGATGGGAGTTATCGCGCAAATCCGGCTGACTCGCAACGTGGGCTGGTTTCCACGGCAGATTGCGGGCCAAGGCCGAATTTCTCGGTCCGCTAGCGCAGCAAAGCGGCAAAACCTCCTGTCGGGAGGCAGGGTAAAACTGAACCTTTCTTGTTTCCACTGATCTGCGCCCCGGTGAATGGGCGCCAACATCGGACAGAAGACCCATGACAAAGATGACGACCGCAGAGTTGCGCGGCTACCAGCAGATATGCGGCAGGGACGGGGCGATGATGGCCATCGCCTGTGACCAGCGCGGCGGCATGCGAAGCTTGCTTGCGTCGGACCCTGAAGAACAGGCCAAGATCACCAACGACATGCTGGGCGACACCAAGTCGGACATCACGCGATACCTCGCCAGCCAGGCATCCTGCGTGCTGCTCGACCCGCTCTGCGCGGTGCCGCGGGTTGTCGATGACGGGGTGCTGAGCCGCGATACGGCTCTGCTCATCGGCCTCGACGCTTCGGGCTTCGACGTCTCGCCTGCCGGCTACCGCCTGTCGCGTCTCGTTCCCGGCATCGGCGCGCGCCGCGTGCGCGAGCTCGGCGGCACCGGCGGCAAGATCATGGTTTATCTCAGGCCCGACAGGCCTGAGGCGAACGAGCATAATGTCGCCATTCTGCGCCAATGCATCACCGATTTCGCGCAAGAGGACCTCCTGCTCGTCGTCGAGTTCCTGACCTATCAGTTCGAAGCGGAAAGCCTTGAAGAGTATACGGCCAAGATCCCCTGGCTCGTCGAAGAGGGCACCCGTATTTCGCTGGAATGCGGGGCAAAGGTGCTCAAGCTTCCTTATCCCGGAACGCCGGAAGCCTGCGCCAGGATCACCAGCATGGCTGGCGAGGTGCCCTGGGCGGTCCTCTCCGCCGGCGTCAACCACGCAACCTTCCTGGGCCAGGTCGAGATCGCGATGAGGAACGGCGCGTCGGGCGTCATCGCCGGCCGGTCGCTGTGGAAGGACTGCATCTCGCTCGACCGTGACATTCAGCGTGAAAGGCTCAGGACTATCGCGGTGTCGAGATTGCGCGAGCTTCAGGCGGTGATCGGAAATTACCGGCAGAAAGCCGCTTAGCACGATGACCCCGAACCGAAGGTCCGCGATGCAAAATCGTAGTCGATCTTCGAAAAGGATCATGCGCAAATAAAAGTACTATAGCGTCCTGTGCGCACCAGGATGCGCGGCGCTGTAGCTATCCGACGTTCACACCAGGCACGCACGGGACGTCATGCCTCTGACCATGATCCCGAAAAGTGGGGACCGGTTTTCGGAGAAGATCATGGTCAAACAGCAAGATAGAGCCCCATTTCGATTTAGTCGAAATGGAACAGGCTCTGGTTCGATGGCCATAGGAATCGATATCGGCGGCACCAATCTGCGCGCCGCCCGTGTTTCCGGCACGGGCGAAATCCTCGAGCGCATTTCCGAGAAAAGCGCGCCGGACCCCGAGCTCGTGCTCTTCCGGATCGCCGAAATGGTGCGCCGGCTCGATTCCCCCGAAGTTGCGGCCATCGGCATCGGCGTCCCAGGACGCGTCGATGCGCGGTCTGGCGCGGTCTTGTCAGGGGGCTATGTCAACCTCGCCTCGGTCTCCCCTGCGCAACGACTGGAAAGCCTGGCGGGCAAGCCCGTGGTGATCGACAATGACTGCAACATGGCACTGGTCGCGGAAATGGCCCTCGGCGCTGCCAGAGGCCATGAAAGCATCGTCATGTTCACGATCGGGACCGGCATTGGCGGTGCCGTGGTCCAGGACCGGCGGATCGTCCGCGGCAAAGGGACGGCGGGGCAGCTCGGCCACATCACCGTCGACCTATCAGGCGAAGCGTGCGTCTGCGGCCGGCGCGGCTGCGTTGAAACCACCAGCTCAGGCACGGCGCTTGGCCGGCACATCGCGCGGGCAGGCCTCGGTCCGGACGTTTCGGTCGATCAGCTTTTTGCCCGGGATGCGGGCGGCGATCGCTTGGCGCGCGGTATACTGGAAGCCTGGGCCGGGCCGCTGCGTGCGGCAATCGATACGACCGTGGCCATGTTCGACCCCGACCTGGTGCTGCTCGGCGGCGGACTTGGCCTGGCGGCCCGTCGGGCGCTTGCCAGGGCTCCTGCCCTCGCGCCCTGGTACCAATGCCCGGTGGAAGCGGCGCAACTGGGCGACGACGCCGGGATCATCGGCGCCGGTCTGCAAGCGCTCGCCACGCAAGCGGCAGTTGCACAATCAGAAGTTGCACAAGCCTCGCCAGTACCCTTGCCGACCGCCCGGCTTGATTGCACCAGGCGCGCCGTGCCCGGCCGGCGCGCCGTGCTCGTCAACGGCATCCCCGCCAGCGGCAAAAGCACGGTCTCGCGCGGCATCGCCGCGCGCATGGGTTGGCCATTGCTGGCGCTCGATACGATCAAGAACCCGTTCCTGGAAGTGCTCGGCGGCGGCGATCGCGAATTCAACCGCATACTCGGCCGCGCCAGTTACCAGGCCATCTGGTCGGTCGTCGGCGAGGCCCCGGCGGGCGCCATATTTGTCGTCGACGCCTGGTTCGGCTTCCAGCCGCGCCAGGTGCTCGAGGATCACCTGCGCAGCGCCGGCGTCGAGCAGACCGCCGAGATCTGGTGCCATGCGCCCGGCGAAGTTCTGGCCGAGCGCTATCGCGCAAGGCTCGACCAGCGTCCCGCCGGCCATCCCGGCGCGGCCTACATCCCCGAACTGATCGAACTGGCCAAGCGCGCCGAGCCGCTGCGGCGCGGACCGCTGTTTGACGTCGACACGACCAGACCGATCGCTTTCGACGCCATCACGCAATGGCTGCAGGCGACGATTGCGGCTGACAGATAGGCAGCGCAGCCCCTAAGCACGTCGCGTTTGAACGGATGCATGCGACGCGCCTTAAGTTATTCCCGAGCGCCAGGATGCTGCCGATCCATGTTCTCTATCACCGCACAAATGAGGAGGATTCATACAAAGGCCTCGCAGAAGGCTGATACAAGCTGAGTAGTTAACCCGTCCTTCAGTGGGCTTGCATAAGCTTACGTTGCGAATCGGCATGGGAAGCGAACCGACTGGTCTATGGCCCTAAAGAAAGAAAACGCGCTGGAGGCCAGAATCCTTCAAGATCAGCTTGCTGATCTGAAGGCCGGTCTCTTCGTATCGATGCCGATAAGCACTATGCTATCAGGCCTGATTTTGACGGTGCAGGCCTTTTCTGGCGGGGGCTTTGCCGCCGCAATCTGGTTCCTGGTTATCAATGCCATAAATGCCGCCCGCCTCGGACTCGCCCGTTATCAGCTAAACGAGACGGGGGATCAGGACGATTTAACAGGGATTTCGCAGCGGCTTCGCTGGTTTGGCATCCTTGCGCTTCTGTCAGGGTTTGCCTGGTCCTTTCTTGCCGTCCTTACCGTTGGCTACACAACGCCGCAAGCGCCGCTGCATCTGATTATTCTGGCGGGCATTTCAGCTGGTGCGGTTACATACGGCAGTTCATATGCCGCGGCCGCGATCAACTTCATCACGCCGCCGCTTGTGATCGCGATGGGTTGCCTGTTGGCGAAAGGCAACTTTGAAGATTACATTCTGGCCTTTGCCGTTCTGCTCTTCGTGGGCGGCTTGGTTCGAGGCTCGTTTGTAGGGCAAGCCCGCTTCCGCGAAGCAAGCCGCCTGAGACATGAGGCGGAGCGGCTTGCGGCGGAAATGGAGCGCAATTCCAGGGAGGACCACCTAACGGCCCTTCTCAACAGACGGGGCCTCGAACACGCGATCAATCAGTTCGAGAATACGGACGGCCCGTTCGTTGCAATGCTGATTGATCTGGACGGCTTCAAATCTGTCAACGATACCTACGGTCACAGGACCGGTGATGAACTGCTCATCATGATCGCCCGCCGCATAGAGCAGGAAGCGCCGGCAGGCTCAACGCTCGCCCGTATCGGCGGCGATGAGTTCGTGCTGTTTTTTCCCTCACTCAGGAGTTCGCTTTCTCCCAGTAACCTAGCATCCAATATCATAGCCAAAGTCGCCAGCCCCTATCCTAAAGTCGCGTCCGTCCGGATCGGTGCATCGATCGGAATATACTTGGCCGAAAGGCCGGGGCTGACGGAAATGTTGCTGCGGGCGGATGTCGCTCTTTACACGGCCAAGCGTCGTGGCAGGAACGAATTTCGCCTGTTCGATGCCGAACTCGACAGGGAATTGCAACGTCGCCAGTCCATCGAACGCGACCTTCATTCGGCGATAGAGGCGAGAAGGGTGGCGCCTTGGTTCCAGCCCATCGTAAGACTCGATACCGAGGCCGTGATCGGTTTTGAAGCCTTGCTAAGATGGTCCCATCCGATCCATGGTTCCATCTCTCCACCCGAAATCATGACAGCCGCACGCGAAACCGGAATGCTTCAACTGTTAACGCAAACGGTATTCTCCGACTGTTGTGCTCTTATCGACGGCTTGGTGAAAGCTGACCGTCGAGATGTTCGTGTGGCAATGAATGTTTCACCGCGCGAATTGGAAGCCGGCGATATCGACGACATGGTTCTGAATGGTCTGGCGGCAAAAGACCTCCCTGCAACGATGTTCGAAATCGAGATTACCGAAGAATCTCCAGTGGACCCGGAAAGACTGGATGAAAAGCTCGGACGGCTTTCACATGCCGGCATTTCCATCGCGCTCGATGACTTCGGCACCGGCTTTTCCACGTTGGCGTCGCTCAAGGACAGCCGGATACGCAAGGTGAAAATAGACCAAGGCTTCATTCGCGGCTTGGCCAAGTCTCGGGAGGACCGGCTGCTTGTCAAAACGGTGATCGATCTTGGTCGGGCGCTGGGGATCGATGTCATGGCCGAGGGCGTCGAAACAGAGGCGGACCGGCAAATTCTGTACAAGCTCGGCTGCAGAACTGCTCAGGGCTTCCTATTCTCCAAGGCGGTGCCGCTAAGCCAGGCGCTTGAGGTGACACTAAAAGAGCACGCCACGGAGTTGTGAGGGCACACGCCATCAATGAAACCGCTGCGTGATCTCTGATCATGGGTGGTCAGGCGCGAGCGGTACGCTGGCTGTGCTGTCGCTCGCCGAACACGGCGTTGGTGATCGTGGCGTGCACGCCGAAATTTCCGTCGGCGACTTGCGTAATGCCGAAGTCGGCGGCAAGCGACATGATGCTCAACACCTCGTCCTCCGTGAGATCGTATGTCTGCATGATGAATCGGCGCGTCTGGCGGAAGGCGTTGCGCAGCGCCAACTCGATGGTGGATGTCTTGTAGACGTCCGACTGCGCGTTGCTGCCGAGGTCCCTGAGGTAGTTGGGATGGCTGAAACTCTGTATCACCCAGCTGTGCTCGGTTTCGATGAGCGGCGAGTTGAGACCGCGCAGGAAAGCCGGGCACCCTTCGCCCGCCTTGTGCAGCTTGATGATGATGTCGCCGGTCAGCGAACACTCAAGACCCGTGCCATTGATCTCGCCGTCCGACTGCGCGAAATGTCCATCGCCGAGCGAGAGCAGTGCGCCCTGAACCGCAACGGGCAAATAAAGCTTCGCGCCGGCTCCGATCCTCCAATTGTCGATATTGCCGCCGAAATAGCCCGGCGGGATGGAATCGACCAGGTCGGCCTCGCGCGGAGCCACCGCGATGCACCCGAAATGCAGGCGCGCCGGTATGCGCACGTCGCTACCGCTCAAGTCGCGATGCGAAACCTTGCTGTGGTCGACGGGTATGCCAGGATAGTCGATCGTCGCGTGGACAACGCCGAAGGGGTCGGTCTGCGGCTGCCATTCGTAGCTGTACAGCGGCCGCGCTGCGGCCGGGCACCGCATGTCGATCTCGAAGATAGTCACCGTTTCGCGTTTGGCATCCCGGTCCAGAAGGTCGTGATACTGATACCCCCACCACGCCGATACGTTCGATGCGAAGGCCTTGCCGGGAAAGGCAGCGCTCGGCCGTGGCCGAATTTCGACGAACTCGATCTCGAGCACGTCGCCGGGCTCGGCGCCGCGCACATAGATCGGGCCAGTCATGATGTGAACGCCGAACCCCTCGCCGGCGCCGCGCCCGAAGATGGAAGCGTTTGCCGGACCGGCCCCACGACGGTCGACGCGCTTGTGTTCGGGTGACCAATCGAACACGCTTTCAGCCCCGCTGTCACCCGCCACCATCCGCTGCCAGTCGTCGCCCGCGTGCTGAGTGAGTGTCTCAACGGTGACTGAATCGCCCGGATCGACGCGCAACACCGGCGGCAGCGAGCGGCTGAAAAAGCCCCAATGCACGGTCTCCGCTGTTGCTGGCAAATGCCAATGGTCCGTGCGTTCGCGCGCTCTTGCCGTTGGCGGGCGATCCATAGCGGCCTGCAGCATCGGGGCCGGCCGCGCCGCCGCCGACTTGCGGCCGTCCGGTTTGCCGCGCAGCGGATAAGCTTCATCCGTCTGCGACCTGGCGCGCCTCACCTGCCTGGGACTCATTCCAAACGTCGCGCCGAAAGTGCGGCTGAAATGCGATTGATCGCGAAAGCCCCAGCGCTGTCCGATCGCGGCCACGCTTTCATGTGCATGGTTGGGATCCGCCAGGTCTATGCGGCAATGTTCGAGGCGCTGCTGGCGCACATATTCGGAGAAGCTTTCGCCGCGCCCCTCGAACAGTTTTTGCGCGTAGCGTACGGAAAGCCCTTCCAGTCTCGCGATCAGGGCCAAGGCAAGATCCGGGTCCGACAGCCGGGCGTCAATCGTCGCCGCGACGCGCCTGAAATGTGCCGTTTGCACCCCGGTCAGGCTGCCAGCGGGCTCACGTACCTCGCCAAGCAGGGCGCTTGCCACGAGTTCCGTCAAAGCCACTTCGGCGGCTGTCAGATCGGCCGCACCGGAAGTCTCGAGATTGGAGCCCAGCGTTCGCAATCCGGATTTCGCAACCGCAGCGACGACGGTGCTGCCTAGCACCTTCGGCAAGCGGATGCCGCTGCGGCCCAGCCGTGCTTCCAGCGGACCGGCGGCCGCCTGAAGTATGAACGCGCGGAAGTCACTGCGAAAGGTCATAGACCAGTCGTCGGCCGTGCCGAGCACCATCATGTCGCCGTCAGCGAGATCGAACGCCTGGTGCGGGGCGACAAGACGCCCGCGCCCAGCAACGATGAGAGCGAATAGAATCCCGTGGTCCCGGCGCATCGGCACGATGCGCTGGGGTGTACCAGAGACGTCGGCGAGGCGCGTGGTGGCGTTCGCTGCCCGCAGGTGCATAGTGCCTCTCGGGATCGGCTGGTCGTCGACAGACGCGGAAAGCGAAAGCTCCTCAAACCAGTCGAGCCACGCCCTGTCGCGGTGTTCGAGGGGCAGATGGTCGATCGATCGCAGAGCCGCAACCATAAGAGAAGAGGGTCCTTGTTGCATACTGCAGCGGCCTTTCCGGGGCGCGTTACGTCCATCAGACGACCCGCCCGCCGAGATTCACTTTAGCGCGACGCCGGCCACAGTATTTGTGCGCATGCGAACAATCTCTTGACTTTACCCTGTCACCAGGCGGAGCTCAAGCTCGCCGGTCTTGCCGGCGTGAGCGTAAGCCATTGAATTGACCCGTATTTATTTAGGCAACAGCGCGATGCATTGATTTCGCGGCCGGCTGGCTGGATTGCCGATGGCGCGCGTGATGCATAAAATCGCGCACATTCCTTCCAACAAAAACAAGGGGACTGTTCATGTGCAAAGGCGATGATATCAGCTGTCCGCATTTCGAGCTTCACTACAACAAGTTGAAGCAAGATCTAAATGCCGAGCGACGCGGCTTTCTGAAGGGGGGCCTGTTCGCAGCCAGCGGTCTGGCCACGCTGGGCGCCGGTGGCATCTCGCTGGTCACACCCGCACTGGCGCAGGCCACGTCATCGAAGCTGCCTGCACAACGCGCCTATCATTATTTGCCGGCCAACGCCGAGACCGTGCATTGGGGCTACTTCAGCAAATCGCTGAAGCCGCGCATCGAGGTCAATTCCGGCGACATGGTCACGATCGAGTCGCTCACCCACCATGCGGGCGATGACCTGGAGCGCATGGTCGACGGCGACGAGGGTGCAGAGAGCGTCTATCTCTGGACGAAAGAGAAGAAGGGCGTCGATCGCCGCGGTGCCGGCCCTACCGACCCGGCCAAGTACAAGAAAGGCTCTGGTGAGGGGCAGGGCGTGCACATCATGACCGGCCCGGTCTATGTCCGCGACGCGGAACCGGGCGACATATTAGAGGTGCGGATTCTCGATTGCGGGCCGCGTCCCTCTGGCAATCCCAAGTTCAGCGGCAAATCATATGGCTCCAACGCGGCGGCCAATTGGGGCTTCCACTACAATGACCTGCTTGGCGGCACTAAGCGCGAGGTCGTCACCATCTACGAGGTCGACGTTGCCGGCGGCAAAAGCTGGGCCGAAGCGGTCTACAATTTCCAATGGGTGCCGCAGACCGATCCGTTCGGCGTCAGGCATGACACGATCGACTATCCCGGGGTTCCGGTCGACCATAGCCTGACCAAACGAAACTACGATGTGCTGAAGGGCGTGAGACTGCCTATTCGCCCGCATTTCGGGACGATCGGACTGGCACCGAAAGAAGCGGACGTCGTAGACACCATCCCGCCCAGCTACACCGGCGGCAACATCGATAACTGGCGCATCGGCAAGGGCGCCACGATGTATTATCCGGTCTCCGTCGACGGCGCGCTGCTCTCGGTCGGTGATCCCCATGCCAGCCAAGGCGACAGCGAATTATGCGGCACGGCGATCGAATGCTCGCTCACCGGCACGTTCCAGCTCATCTTGCACAAGAAAGCGGACCTTGCCGGCACGCCACTCGAGGAGCTCAACTACCCCATGCTCGAGACGCAAACCGACTGGCTGGTGCATGGGTTTTCCTACGCCAACTATCTTGAGGAACTGGGACCGAGCGCTCAGAGCGACATTTATTCCAAGTCGTCTGTCGACAGAGCGCTGCGCGATGCTTTCCGGAAGATGCGCCACTTCCTCATGACAACCAAAGGACTAACAGAGGACGAGGCGATTTCCCTGATGTCGATCGGAGTAGACTTCGGCATCACCCAGGTCGTCGATGGAAACTGGGGGGTGCATGCGGTGGTGAAGAAGGACATCTTCGCCGCACGTGTCGCCTGAGATGGTGGGTAACTAAATCTCGCATCACATTGCCGTTACTCGGAAGCTCGACAAAGGCTAAAGCGCGTCGCGTTTGAAGGAATTCATGCGACGCGCTTTACGCTGCGCACCCTCGGGTCAGGCCCGAGGGCATGCTTTTGCGCAACATGCATCAGGAATCCGAACCAAGCGGGGCACCGACCGGTCCCTCCGTAAGAACGGACATCTGTAGCCAAGAGAAGCGGCCGAAACCGAAGAGGGCGACCGTGCACAAATGGTACCGTTGGCTGGGATCGAACCAGCGACCTCCGGATCCACAATCCGGCGCTCTAACCATCTGAGCTACAACGGCACGTTCGCCTGAGCGGGATGGGAACGTTCATTCTCCGCGACCCGCTCTGTCGTTCGGCGATGCGTCCATACGGGCTATCGGAGTTTAATTCAAGGCTTTTGGCCGCGCATGACCCGGAAAATCAGAATCGATTTCGCTGGGGATCATGCGCAAAATCCCGGGTTCCGCAGCGCCCTTTGCGCGTCCAGGAAGGCGCCCGGCGCTGTAGGCAAAGGGTGCTCCGGCACCGACATCATATTCGCCGGGCAAAGAAAAAGGCCGGCGGGAGGAGGTGCCGGCCTTTTCCTGTTCCGAGCCAGCGGGAGGAGGTGCTGGCTGGTCATCCCGGAGAGCAGAGGGAGGAGGTTCCACCCGCCGGGTATTCGCTTGGACCACTATATCTCACATAATCCTGTTCGAAGAAATGCGACCTTTTGTTGCATCTTCGAATTATGCGCAAATATTAGGCGATCTTAACTTCCTTCATCGCCTTCTCGAAGGCGGTCTTGATCGGCTTGGAGACGTCCTCGGCCGCCTTGGAGGCGACGGTCTGGAAATCCTTTGCCTGCTCGACAGTCATCTCGACCTGCTTGCGCAGGAATGCGGTCTGCAGTTCGACGACTTCCGACAGCGACTTGGCGCCGATCAGAGCTTCGAAATGCGACAAGCCGGCTTCGGTATTGGCGCGCAGAGCGGCAATGGTCTTGAGCGACAGATCGTTGGAAACGGTCTTGGCGGTCTCAAAGGTGGACTCAAGAGCTTTCTGGGTGTCTTCGGCGCCGGTCTTCAGCTTGGCATAGGCCTCTTTCGACTGCTCGACGCCCTTTTCGGCGAAAGCGCGGATCTGGTCGGTGGCCTTGGAAGCGTCGAAGCTCGGGAATTCAACATTTTCGATGGTATCAGCGGTCTTGGTCCTGGACAATTTTCCATCCTTTGCAGTGGCAGCGGCTTCGATAGGAAAGCCGTCTCGTTCATGTATGATGTCAATATAAAGGCAAATCTTGTGCATTGCAATATCTTTGTTGCAGCGCACCATAAATTTTCTCTCCCAGCGTTAACCACGCGCCCAGAGATTCCGGCGGTTGCACGCTATGGCTTGTGGACCTTCGCGCCGTCGGCTTTTATTAACAAAGCGTTAACTGCAAACTGCCCGCTTCGTAAGGGTTCCCAAAGCGCATGCCGTCTGAAAACTACTCCTTCCTCGACGTCGCCGTGCTCGACGCGGTCCGCCAGCGCTTTGCCGCCGGCGACGCGATCGCCCTTTTGTCGGCAGACCTCGAACAGGTGATCTGGGCAAACGGACCAGGGGCAGCGGTGTTCGGCCACCCCGACATCGAGGCGATCATCGGCGCATCGGCCGGCTTGCCGCCGATCGCCAGGCGCCAGATCATGGCGACAAGCGGTTTTCCACAGATCGGCCGCGACCGCGCCATCACGGTGCGGCTGGCAACCGGGCTGACCAGCCGCGCGGTTGGCTTTCTGGCCAGCGCGGTGACAACGCCTGACGGCGAAAACGCCATCATGCTGGCGGTGCCGGCGACGCAGACCGGCTCGCGCAGCGCCGCCGAGCTTGCCGCTCGGGCCATCAGCGGCTTTACCGAAGACGGTCATTTCATCGCCTTCGTCGACGCCAACGGCAACATAGAGGCCGCTTCCGATGGTTTTTCGGCACTCGGCATCCTGCCCGAAACGCTGACAGCGCTTGTCGCCGATGTTGCGAACGAGAGCGGTCGCGTCGTCAAACGCCTCGTTCCTGGCGGCGCCGCTTCCTACCCGGCCGGCCTCGCCCGGCTGACGGATGAGCGGCACCTGCTGGTGGTGATCGACGAGAACCAGCTGGACTCCGAAACAGCCCCTGCTGGCGAGCCCAGCGCGGGGGCAGCGGCCGATACCGCAGTCCAGGCAAAAGCACAACAGGACAACCCGCCGGCAACAGTCGCGAAAACGGATGCGGCAGCGCAGACAGTTGCGGCAGCCGACGAAAACATTTCGGTGTCGGCGGAGCATGATGTTCCCGATTCCACCGGGCCCGATTCGACCGGATCTGATTCAACTGCGCCTGATTCAACCGAGCAGGGTCCGGAAGCGGCTGGCGGAATACCTCCACAGCATGACCATTGGTATTTCAGCGCCAGCGAGGACGAGGCGCAAATGCCGGGACCGGATGCATCCGGTCCTGTCGAGGCGGATGCTTCGGCGGAAAGCTTCGCACAAAATGCCGTCAGGGCCGCCTCCCCGGTCAAAAATGCCATCCCCTCGATCGACCGCGCGGCGGCGCCCCTGCGTTTCGTCTGGCGCACCGACGCCGAGGGCAGGTTCAGTGCGCTGTCGCCGGAATTCGCGGAACTCGTCGGCAAGCCTGCCGCCGATGTGATCGGCCGGCGCTTCAGGGACGTCGCGGCCACCTTCGACCTCGATGCGACCGGCGAGATCACCGGCCTGCTCGACCGACGCGATACCTGGTCCGGCCGCTCGGTGCTGTGGCCGGTCGCCGGCACCGATTTCAAGATACCCGTCGACCTGGCGGCGCTGCCCGTCTACGGCCGCAGCCGTGCCTTCGAAGGCTTTCGCGGTTTCGGCGTTGCCCGCACCGGCGATGCGGTGGTCGATCCGGAAGCGATCGGCATGGCGCTTGTCGCCAATGCCGACGTTCCCGTCGAGCCGGAAGTCGCCAAAACGCCTGACGAAACCGACCCGTTCCAGGGCGAGGTGCCGGCGCTGACCATCGTGCCGAAGCCGGAGCGGCGCTTAGCCGACAAGGTGATCCGGTTGGCGGAGCACAGGCAGCCGGCCAACGACAAAGGCCTGTCGACGCTGGAACGCAGTGCATTCCGTGAGATCGGCGAGCGGCTCAAGAAGGACAATCCCCCGACCGAACAGCCCGCTGCCGCAATTGCGGCAGAGCCGGCTGCGGCGGAACCGACCGAAACCGATGTCGAAGACGAGAAGGATGTCGCAAGGCTCGACGGTGAGCAGCCGCAAGCAACCGCGTCCGACCTCTCAGGCTCGCTGCTCGACTATGCCGATCGGGACTATGTCGCCGACGATAGCGACGGTGCGCCGGTCTCCGAGCCGGACAAACCGGCGCAGGAGATCGCTGAGCCCACCGACGCCGCCAGTCGATCGATCGCCGAAGACGCCGACAGCATGACGGCCGCCGATTTCCGCGATGCAGAAGACAGCGAGGACTGGGCGCGACCCGATGACGGCGAAACCGGTTCGCCAACCGATGGCATCGGCGATGCCGGCGACGTCGAGCCGGCGACGGTCGAGCGGCCGCGCCTGCCGGTGCCGCCGCTCAAGCTCGAAGGGTTCGTGCCGTCGGCTTTTTCGACCGCGGACGACAACAAGGCTCCGGACATTTCGATCCTCGGCAAGCTGCCGGTGCCGCTGCTGATCCATTCCGGCGACGATCTTCACTATGCGAACGAGGAATTCCTCAGCCTGACCGGCTATGACACGCTCGACCAGCTGGAGGATGCCGGTGGCCTCGACGCGCTGTTTGCCGATCCTTACGACGGCAGCGCCTCCGATGGAACCGACCACGCGCTGCGGTTGAAGACGCGTGATGGTCAGGAGTTCCCGATCGAGGCCATTTTGCGCTCGGTGCCATGGCGTGGCGGCAAGGCGCTGATGCTGGTCGTGCGCCGTTCCGGCGACGACGAGGCAGCAGGTGCCGCCGACGACCAGACGCAGCCGGACACTTTCGAGCTCAAGGCGCGCATCGCCGAGATGCGCACCATCATCGACACCGCGACCGACGGCGTCGTGCTGATCGGCCGAGACGGAACGATCCGCTCGATCAGCCGACCGGCGGAGGCGCTGTTCGGTTTCGACAGCGACGAGGTGACCGGAAAACCCTTCGTCTCGCTGTTCGCGATCGAAAGCCAGCGCGCCGCGCGAGACTATCTCGACGGATTGTCCGAGCCCGGCGTGGCGAGCGTGCTCAACGACGGCCGCGAGGTGATCGGACGCGAGGCGCAGGGGCGCTTCATTCCGCTGTTCATGACCATCGGCAGGCTGCCCAACGACAGCGGTTTCTGCGCGGTGGTGCGCGACATTACCCAGTGGAAGCGGGCCGAAGAGGATCTGACCCAGGCGCGCGCCGTGGCCGAGCGCGCTTCCTCGCAGAAGACCGACTTCCTCGCCCGCATCAGCCACGAAATCCGCACGCCGCTCAACGCCATCATCGGCTTCTCCGAGCTGATGGTCGACGAGAAATTCGGACCGGTCGCCAATGACCGCTACCGCGACTATCTGCGCGACATCAACCGGTCGGGCAACCATGTGCTCGACCTGGTCAACGATCTGCTCGATATTTCGAAAATCGAGGCCGGCCAGCAGGAGATGGCCTATGAGGCAGTGTCGCTCAACGACACGCTGGCCGAGACGGTGGCGATGATGCAACCGCAGGCCAACCGCGAACGTGTCATCATCCGCTCCAGCTTCGCCTCGAGGTTGCCGGAAGTGGTGGCCGATCTGCGCAGCGTGCGCCAGATCGCGCTGAACATCCTGTCGAATGCCATCCGCTACACGCAGGCCGGCGGCCAGGTGATCGTATCGACAGCCTACGAGAACTCCGGCGACGTCGTGATGCGCGTGCGCGACACCGGCATCGGCATGAGCCAGTCCGAGATCGAGCAGGCGCTCAAGCCGTTCAAGCAGCTCAACGCGCTGAAGCGCGGGCGCGGCGACGGCACCGGTCTCGGGCTGCCGCTGACCAAGGCCATGGTCGAGGCGAACCGGGCCCGGTTCACCATCAACTCGACGCCCGGCGAGGGCACCCTGGTCGAAGTCGCCTTCCCGTCGACCCGCGTGCTGGCGGATTAGGGCGGCGGATCTTCAGTCGTCCGTGTCGCCGCTCTATCTCTTTGTTTGAGCATGGGATTTTCCCAAAACCGGTGCCCACTTTTGGGTCCGATGCTTTGTCTTTTTGTTGAGCATCGGATTTTGCGAAAACCGGTGCCCACTTTTGGGTCCGATGCTCCAAAAAGAAAGGCGTCCAACAGGACGCCTTGAAAGATCGATTGCTGTACATCGGGGCTTGAGCGAATTCAGATCCTCTGGGGATTTAGAGGAACGGGATTTCTCCCTCAAGTTACGCACGACTATCGATGTCGGCCCTTAACAAAACCTTACCGGCACCGCGAAAAATTTACCAATGTGTACCACTCATGAAATCTAGGTAAATTCGAGCGAGATATTTCGTTAACCATGCTCGGCTCCGTTTGAACGCGTGACGGATCGCATGTCTTGGACCTCGAGAAACTAATCGGCCAGCTGCGGCAGGTCGCGGAACAGCTCGAGCGCTTCGGGATTGGCCAGCGCCTCCTTGTTCTTGACAGCGCGGCCATGCACCACGTCGCGCACCGCAAGCTCGGTGATCTTGCCCGATTTGGTGCGTGGAATGTCGGCGACAGCGACGATTTTAGCCGGCACGTGGCGCGGGCTCGCGCCGCTGCGGATTTTCGCGCGGATGCGTTTTTCCAGCTCGGCGTCGAGTTCAACGCCGGCCGCCAGCCGCACGAACAGCACGACGCGCACATCATTGTCGAAGTCCTGGCCGATGCACAGCGCTTCCAGGATTTCCGGCATCTGCTCGACCTGATTGTAGATTTCCGCCGTGCCGATCCGCACACCGCCCGGGTTGAGCGTCGCGTCGGAGCGGCCTTGGATGATCAGGCCGCCATGGGCGGTCCATTCGGCGAAGTCGCCGTGGCACCAGACATTGTCGAAGCGCTCGAAATAGGCGGCGTGGTATTTCTTGCCTTCGGGATCGTTCCAGAAGCCGATCGGCATCGCCGGGAACGCTCTCGTACAGACGAGCTCACCCTTTTCCTGCCTGAGTGGCTGGCCGTCGTCGTCCCAGACATCGACGGCGAGGCCGAGGCCAGGTCCCTGGATCTCTCCGATCCATACCGGTTGGGTCGGCACGCCAAGCACAAAGCAGGAGACGATGTCGGTGCCGCCGGAGATGGAGGCGAGATGCACGTCTTTCTTGATGCCGTCATAGACGAAGCGGAAATCTTCCGGCGACAGTGGCGAGCCGGTGGAGGAGATCGTGCGCACGCTGGAAAGATCGTGCGTGTTGATCGGCCTGAGGCCGGCCTTGCGCACGGAATCGATGAATTTGGCCGAGGTGCCGAAATAGGTCATCTTCTCGGCGTCGGCGAAGTCGAACAGCACGTTGCCGTCGGGGTAGAAGGGCGACCCGTCATAAAGCAGAAGGGTTGCGCCCGACGCCAGGCCTGAGACCAGCCAGTTCCACATCATCCAGCCGCAGGTGGTGAAATAAAAGAAGCGGTCGCCGTCGAGCAGGCCGGCGTGGAGCCGTTCTTCCTTGACATGCTGGATCAGCGTTCCGCCGGCCGAATGGACAATGCATTTGGGAATGCCGGTCGTTCCGGAAGAAAACAGGATGTAGAGCGGATGCGCGAACGGCAACCGTTCGAAGGTGACGGGCCTGGCGGCAAGGGATGAGAGCGCCTCGTCCAGCGCAGTCGCCTTCTCGATGGTCGCCGCCACGTCGGTCGATGTGCCGAGATAGTCGACGATCAGGATCTTGCGGACGGTGACGAGCTTTGCCGCAACGGCCGCGATCTTGTCGGCAACCTCGATCGCCTTGCCATTGTACCAGTAACCGTCGGGCGCGATGAAGACAACAGGCTCGATCTGACCGAACCGGTCCAGAACGCCCTGCTCGCCGAAATCGGGAGAGCAGGACGACCACACGGCGCCGATCGAGGCTGTCGCCAGCATTGCCGCGACCGTCTCCGGCATGTTGGGCATCATGGCAGCGATGCGGTCGCCCTTTTTCACCCCGAGCGACAGGAAAAGCTGCTGCAGCCGCGAGGTCAGCGCATGCAACTCGTTCCAGGAGAGCCGGCGCTCGACCTTGTCCTCGCCGCGAAAGACGATGGCGTCACCGAGCCCGGTTTTTTTCAACAGGTTCTCGGCGAAGTTAAGCTTGGCGTCCGGAAAGAAGGCGGCGCCGGGCATCGTCTCGCCATCGACAAGCACGCGCTCGCCGCCACTGACCCCGCCACCGGCGCCCCCATTGGCGCCCTTGTCGCCGACGATGCCGCAAAACTCCCAGACCAGGCTCCAGAACGCCTCGCGATCGTCGATCGACCAACGATGAAGGTCGCCGTAGGAGGAAAAAACCTTGCCGGTTGCGGCAGCCGCGGCCTGCATGAAGGCGGTCATCGGCGCCGCGTCGATCTGGTCTTTGGTCGGTATCCAGAGCGGTGCGTCGCCAGCCATGATCGTTCCTCCTTAAAGCACGTTACGCTTGAAGAGATTCACGCGACGCGCTTTAGACTTTTGTTATTATCATGTCGTTATCCGAAAACGTTGCGCATTTTGGCGACATGCATTGGCATCGCTTATGCATATCGCAGCGCAGCAGAGCAAGATTTTGTTCGGCCGAGCGACGCGGATGTGCGCAAATGCCATCGCTGGGCCATAAAGACTTGAAATGCGTCAGCCGTGGGTTACACCCGTCGGGCGATTTTTTTGTCGGAACGGAAGCATACGGGGCGACATGCCATCACCTTTGATCCGGCGCGGAATATGGGCGATCGGCGTTGCCGTGCTCGTCATCGCGCTGGCCGTTGCCGCCCTGCCGCTCGTCGCCTCGACCCGTATCGTGCGCGACCGCATCGCCTGGGAAATGAGTGCGTGGAGCGGTTTCAGGGTCACCATCGACGGCGCGCCACGGATCGAGGTCTGGCCGAATTTCCGTGCCATCCTGGCCGACGTGACGCTTTCGCAATGGACAGAGACCGACGCGCCGCCGGTGATCGAGGCTGAACGGGTCGAGGTCAATCTCTCCGCCATGGCGGCGTTGCGTGGCAATGTGGTGTTCTCGACGGCGCGGCTGATCCGGCCGACGATCAGGGTTCAACGCGCAGCACATGGATTTTTCCTGCCCGCCCTGCCTTCAGGCGGGCGCATCACCCGGTCCATCGACGTCGCTCGCGCCGTTGTCAGCGCCAATCCAGCCAAGCCGGACCTCAGCAAGCTGCCGGCTGATCCGTTCGGCACCGTGGAGTTCAGGAACGGCCGCGTGGTGACCTCCGTCGATGGCAAGGACGCTGAGATACTGAGCAGCCTGAGCGGCCAGGCGAACTGGGCCGCAATGAACAGCAATGCGACGCTGTCGGCGACCGGGATCTGGCGCGGCGAAAGCGTCGCCGTGGATGCCGCGTCGTCAAACCCGCTGGTGCTGTTTGGCGGAGGTGCGGCGCCGATGACGCTTTCCTTCAAGGCGGCCCCTGCCAGTTTTTCGTTCGATGGCGTGGCCAGCATGTCCGAGAATGCCTATTTCGACGGCCAGGCAAAATTTGCTGCACCCTCGCTCAGGCGAGCGCTCGAATGGTCGCGGGCCGGCATCGCGCCGGGCGCAGCAATTGGCTCGGTTTCCGTTTCCAGCAAGCTCACGGCGACCTCCGGCCGCATTAAATTCGAAAACACCGAGATCGCCCTGGACGACAATCCGGGAATGGGTGCGCTGGATTTCTCCTTTGGCGAGGCGCGCCCGGTGGTCTCCGGTACGCTCGCCTTCGAGACGCTCGACCTGCGGTCGTTTCTCTCCGCCTTCACGCCCTTGGCGCCCGCGAACGGCGCTGGCCCCGGCGAAATCGACATAAGCGTCGCCGACCGCATCGATCTCGATCTCAGAGTGTCGGCAGCGCAGGCCACCGCAGGCGCCATCCAGCTTGCCGACGTCGCCGCCGCTGCCCAGGTCAAGAACGGTCTTGCCGTCTTCGATATTTCCGATGCATCGGCCTTTGGCGGCAACATCCAGAGCAGCCTTCGTTTTGACCGCAAGCCGGAAGGCACGCAGGTCGAAATCAGGCTGCTCGCCTCCGACATCGACGGCGGCGCTTTTGGCACGGCAGCCGGAATGACGCGACTGGTGCCGATTGGCACGGGAACCGTTTCGGTCATCCTCAAAGGGCCGGGCAGAACCTGGGATTCCATTTTCGAAAATGCCGACGGCTCGGTTTCGGCGAAATTCGGCCAAGGCGCGTTGAGCCGGTTCAATTTGCCGGCGTTTCTCAAACACAACGAACAGGGCGGGTTCTTCGCGCTCGACGATGTCTCCGACGGAACACTGCCGATCGACGGGGCCGAACTCAAGGCGAGCATTTCGAACGGTGTGGCGAAGATCGACAAGGCCGAAGCGAATTCGGCGAAGTACAAGATCTGGCTTTCCGGTATCGCCTCCTATGCCGGGCGCGGACTGGCGCTGTCCGGCGGCATCATTCAGGCGGACCAGCCAGCCACGCAGACAAATAGCCAAGGTCCCAACCAGTCTTCGTTCTTCATAGGCGGAACGTGGAGCACGCCGTTCATTTCGCCGATAAGCCGCGGGGTATCCGGCGAGTAGGCAACGAAGCTGCTGCGGTCGTCGTCAGAAGTGCTTCCTGCCGGCTTTGCTGGCGCCGCCCCTTTCGTCACCCCCGCTGAGCGGCCTGCTCATCGCGCTGGCGCTGGACCTCGCGCCGCTTGTTGGCGAGCGAAGCGATGATGACGCCAACCGCCACAACCGCGATCAGGATGGTGCAGGCGGCGTTGATCTCCGGCGTCACACCGAGACGAACCTGGCTGTAGATCTTCATCGGCAGCGTGGTGGCGCCAGGCCCTGAGGTGAAGCTGGCAATGACCAGATCGTCGAGCGACAGTGTGAACGCCAGCATCCAGCCGGATACGATCGCCGGCATGATGACCGGCAGCGTGATCTGGAAGAAGGTCTTTACCGGCGGCGCGCCAAGATCCATCGCGGCTTCTTCGAGCGAGCGGTCGAACGTGATCAGGCGCGACTGCACGACGACGGCGACGAAGCACATGGTCAGGGTGATGTGGGCAAGCGTGACGGTGAGAAAGCCGCGGTCGAGACCGACGGCGACGAAGAGCAGCAGCAGCGACAGGCCGGTAATGACTTCCGGCATGACCAGCGGCGCAAAGACCATGCCGGAAAACAGCGTCCGGCCCTTGAAGCGCGTGTAGCGCGTCAAGGTGAGAGCCGCCAGCGTGCCGAGCACGGTCGCCACGGTGGCCGAGATGACGGCGACGCGGGCCGTTACCCAGGTGGCGTCCATGAGGCCCTGGTTGTGGAACAGCGAGACGTACCATCTGGTCGAGAAGCCGCCCCAGACGGTGACCAGTTTCGATTCGTTGAATGAGAAGACGACGAGCAGGACGATCGGCAGGTAAAGAAAGGCAAAGCCGAGCACGATCGAAGTGATGTTGAAGCGGCTCCAGGTCGGGTTCATGGGTCTACCGATCCTGTTCCTGGGCGCGGGCCTGGGCCCGCTGGAACAGCATGATCGGCACGATCAGCAGCAACAGCAGGATGACGGCGACGGCCGAAGACACCGGCCAGTCGCGATTGGCGAAGAACTCGTTCCACAAAGTCTTGCCGATCATCAGCGTCTGTGAGCCGCCGAGCAGGTCGGGAATGACGAACTCGCCGACCGCGGGGATGAACACCAGCAGGCAGCCGGCGATGACGCCGGGCAGCGACAATGGAAAGGTGATCTTCCAGAAGGCGCTGGTCGGTGGGCAGCCGAGATCCTTGGCCGCCTCGATCAGCGAATAGTCCATCTTTTCCAGCGACGAATAGAGCGGCAGCACCATGAACGGCAGGTAGGAATAGACGATGCCGATGAAGATCGCCGTATAGGTGTTGAGGATGATCAGCGGCTGGCTGATTACGCCGGTGGCGAGCAGCAGCTGGTTGAGCAGCCCCTCAGGCTTGAGGATGCCGATCCAGGCGTAGACCCGGATCAGGAACGAGGTCCAGAACGGCAGGATCACCAGCATCAGCAAAGTCGGGCGCAGCATCGCCGGGGCGCGGGCCATGCCGTAGGCGATCGGGTAGCCGACAAGCAATGTCAGCACCGTCGAGATGGCGGCGACGATGACGCTGGTCACATAGGCGTTGACGTAGAGCGCGTCCTGCGTCAGCCACGTGTAGTTGTCGACGCTGAGCTCATTCAGCTGGGCGAAGAAACCGGCAAGCCCATCCCCGAAGCCGAGCACCGGTGTGTAGGGCGGTATTGCGATCGCCGTCTGCGACAGCGAGATCTTGAAGACGATGACGAACGGAATGAGGAAGAAGAAGACCAGCCAGAGATACGGGATGAGGATGACAAGACGGCCAACGAAGGCCTCTCCCAGTCTGGCCAGGGCGGATTTGCCGGCTGCGGTGGCTCGGGAGCTTGTTGCAGCGGTGACAGCGGCATTCGACATGGCCGCCCCCTATCGCGTCAGCACGACGCCGGCATCCGGCCGGAACGACACCCAGGCACGGTCGTTCCAACTCAGCGGATCCTCGGTGATGCGGGCCGCGTTCATCGTGCTCGCTCGCACCACCTGGCCGTCGTCCAGCCTGACGTGATAGACGGTCATATCGCCGAGATAGGCGATATCGTAGACCTCGCCCTCGATGGCGTTGACGGCGCCGGCCGGTCTCGTCGACGATATCCTGATCTTCTCCGGCCTGATGGCGAAGGCGACGGCCGCGCCAGTTGCGGCATCGCCGGCATTCTCGGTCCGGATGGTGATGCCATTGCCGGCATCTATGCTTGCAGCACCCGCCCCGCCATGCGCAACCTTGCCTTCGAACATGTTGACGTTGCCGACAAAGCCGGCGACGAAACGGGAACCCGGCGCCTCGTAGACTTCGGCCGGCGTTGCCACCTGCATCACCTCGCCCTTGTCGATGATGGCGATGCGGTCGGCCATGGTCATCGCCTCTTCCTGGTCGTGGGTGACGACAACGAAGGTGAGGCCGAGTGACTGCTGCAGATCCATCAGCTCGAACTGCGTTTCCTCGCGCAGCTTCTTGTCCAGCGCGCCCAGCGGCTCGTCGAGCAGCAGCACTTTCGGCCGCTTGGCGACCGAACGGGCAAGCGCGACGCGCTGGCGTTGGCCGCCGGACAATTGGTGCGGCTTGCGCTTGGCGAACTGCTCGAGCTTGACCAGCTTCAGCATCTCTCCAACGCGCGCCGCGATCTCGGGCTTCGGCATGCCGTCCTGCTTGAGGCCGAAGGCGATGTTATTTTCGACCGTCATATGCGGGAACAGCGCATAGGACTGGAACATCATGTTGACCGGCCGCCGGTACGGCGGGATGCCGCGCAGATCCTGGCCATCAAGCAGGATGCGGCCGGCGGTCGGCTCCTCGAAGCCGGCGAGCATCCGCAGTAGCGTCGATTTTCCACAGCCCGACGCTCCGAGCAGGGCAAAGAACTCGCGTTCGAATATGGTCAGCGACAAATTGTTGACGGCAGTGAAGTCACCGAACTTCTTGGTCACTTTGTCGAACTGGATATATGGCTTGGCGTTCGGATCGTTCCACGGCGCGAAATCCCTGCGGATGCTGCCAAGCGATTTCATGTCCCACTCCGTCCTGCGTTCTATCCCCAAAAGGACTTGACCCCGGCAGCACCTGCCGGGGTCGCTGATTGTCGCTTACTGCCCGGTGACGATCCTGGTCCAGGTGCGGGTGACGACGCGCTGGGACTTGGAATCGTAGGGGGCGATGGTGAACAGTTTCGCCAGCGTCGCCTCGTCCGGGTAGATCGCCGGATCCTCGAGTATCTCCTTGTCGATGAACTGCTGCGACGCCCTGTTGCCATTGGCGTAGAAGACGAAATTGCTCGCCTTGGCGATGACTTCCGGCTTCATCATGTAGTTCAGGAATTCATGCGCCTCGGCGACATGCGGCGCGTCGGCCGGGATCGCCATCTGGTCGAACCACATTTCGGCGCCTTCCTTCGGCACGGAATAGCCGATCTCAACGCCCTGGTTTGCCTCCGTCGCACGGTCGCGGGCCTGGAACACGTCTCCCGACCAGCCGACAGCCAGGCAGATGTCGCCGTTGGCCAGCGCGTTGATATATTCCGACGAGTGGAACTTGCGGATGTAAGGCCTGACCTTCAGCATCACTTCTTCGGCCCTGGCGAAATCGTCCGGCGACGTGGTCTCGGGATCGATGCCCAGATATTTGAAGGCGTTCGGCAGGATGTCGCTCGGAGAATCGAGGACATAGACGCCGCAATCCTTCAGCTTGGCCAGCTTTTCCGGGTTGAAGAACACGTCCCAGCTGTCGATCTTGTCGGTGCCGAGCGCTTCCTGCACTTTCTTGACGTTATAGCCGAGGCCGACCGTGCCCCACATGTAGTTGATCGAATATTCGTTGCCGGGATCGTACTTGGTCGTGCGCTCCGAAACGACGTCCCACATGTTGGAAATGTTGGGCAGCTTCGACTTGTCGAGCTTCTGGAACACCCCTGCCTGGATCTGGCGTGCGAGGAAATTGGCGGTCGGTACGACAACGTCGTAGCCGCTGCCGCCGGCAAGCAGTTTCGTCTCAAGCAGCTCGTTGGAATCGAAGGTGTCGTAGGTGACCTTGATGCCCGTTTCCTTGGTGAAGTCGTCGATGATCGAGCTGTCGATGTAATCCGACCAGTTATAGACGTTGACGACGCGCTCCTGGGCATGAGCGCCGAGGGTGAAAAGCGCCAGAAATGCCGAGGTCGCCGAAAGCCAGAATGCTTTGCGGATCATGCGTCTCTCCTTTGATGAGTGTTCCATCGCCAGCTCGTCGCGGGGCTGCGCGGCTGGGCGTTTGCTTCAGATTATTGGGCTTTCCGACAAGCGACAAGCGCGAACCGCCAACACGACAGCGGTTCGATGCGCAACGGCCGAGCCCCCGGTTTCCATGTCGTGATCCAGGTGGCATTCCGGCGCCGTCAAAGGCTCTCGCCACGGCGCGGGCAGGGATACGACGATGTTGTCCGGTCTCGGTCGGGCCGGAGGGGAGACTTGGCAAGATGAGCCTGTCTTGTTGTTGCCGTATTGACAGCCTGCCCGCGCGGCTGCGCCATTGTCAATGGCTCATCTCGCTTTGGCGCGTGCGCTGCATCAATTAGGCGACGGCATGCCGGTGACACCCGGCCGCACCGGCCGCGTCTGACGCTTGAATTCGAGCCCGATATGGACGAGCAGCGCGGTGACCACGACCGTTCCGCCAAGGATGGTGCGTCCCGACGGCACCTCGGAATGGATGAGCCAGACCCAGATCGGGCCGAGGATCGGCTCGAAAGTGCCGAGCAGTGCTGCGACAGCAGCCGGAACGAGCCGGGCGCCGGTGGCGAAAAAGGCAAGACCGAGACCGAGATTGACCACGCCGAATGCAAACAGGAAGCCCATGTCGCTGCTGGAAACGCCGAATTGCGATGCCTGGGACGCCGCGAATGCGGCGGCAATCATCGTGCCGAGGCAGGTCGCCGGCGTCATGCGCACATGGGCAAAGCGTCGCGTGATGACGGTGGCGATCGAAAACATCACGGCGATGAGCAGCGCCAGGCCGTCGCCGACGGGTGAGACGGCGCCATCGAGCGATTCCGATACCATGATGGCAACGCCGGCAATGACGGCGGCAATCGCCACCCAGGTCGCCAACGCCACCCGTTCGCGAAACAGCACCCAGGCAAACAGCGCTGCCAGGAGCGGCACGCCGGCCTGCATCAAAAGGATGTTGGCGACGGTGGTGTAGGCAAGCGCCACGACGAATGAGGTCGATGCGGTGGCGAAGCAGAACGCCACGGCAAGGCCGGGCAGGCCCATGCCGCGGAACAACCTTACCGTGCCGTGCCAGCCGTCGCGCCAGACCATGAAGCAGATCAGGAAGGCGGCGGCCCAGACCGAGCGCCAGAACACCACCGTCCAGCTGTCGCCGGCGTCGATGAAACGGGCGATGGCGCCGCCGAAACTCCACATCAGCGCCGACAGGAATATCAACAGGAAGCCGACACGCTCGTCACGCGGCGAGACGAAAGGCGAAACGGCTAACGGTGATGATGTATCGGTCATGATGGCGACTGTCGGCGGTTTCGAGGCAACACGATGCATAGCGGACGACAGAAACGTGCCACATTCGCGTAGCGCAAAGGCAGCGGCGGAGCGTGGTCCACCGGGCAGCGACGGTTGTGGCAAAGACGGCAGTTCGCCTGCCGGGACCTCACTGGAAATCGAAGGCGCTTAATCCGGTCACCATCTCGTCGAGGCCGAGCGGGCGCGTCACCGGCGGCTCGGCGCGGGCGAGGCAGCCGATGCGTTCGCACAGCCGGCAGGCCGGGCCAACCGGCGTGGCCGGATTTGTGCCCTGTCCGGCTTTTCCGCTCGCAGCGGCAGCCGGCCCCGGCAGTGCCGCGCCATAGACGATCTCGTCACGAAAGCCGATGTCGCAGCCGAGCAGAAGTGCGGTACGGCGTGGGCGCTCCGCAAACGAGCCTTGCGGCCCCTCGAGCGTGCGGGCGACGCAGAGGAATTCGGCGCCGTCGGGCATTTCCACCGCCTCGACGAAGATCTGGCCGGGCTGGGTAAAGGCGGCATGCACGGGAAGTTTTGGACAGCCGCCGCCGAAGCGGCTCTGCGGAAAACCCTGGCTGCCAGCCTTGCGGAAGCGGTTGCCGGCATTGTCGACCTCGAGCATGAAGAACGGCACGCCCGGCGTGCCCGGCCGCTGCAGCGTGGTCAACCGGTTCGCCGCCTGCTCGAAGGAGACGCCGAAGCGCGAGCGCAGCACGTCGATGTCGTAGCGCGCGCGTGTGGCGGCTGCGTGAAAGGATTGATAGGGCATCATCAGCCCGTGGGCAGCGTAGCGGCCAAGCTCGAAGCGGGCGAGCCGGCGGGCCTCATCCGTGGTCAGCTTCAGCGCCTGGATCTCGCTTGCCACGGCGACCGTCATGCGGATCAGGCAGGCCTCCATCGCCACCTCGCGCAACTGGTCGAACGGCGACAGGCGCTCGGACAGGAACAGACGCTGCGAGTGGCGGTCGTAGCGGCGGCGCCAGTTCGGCATGGTGGCGACCGGCAGCACCTTGACGACGATGCCGTATTCGCGCTTCAGCCAAGCCTTCAGCACACCGAGCAGATCGTCGCCGGGATCGAGCACCGAAATGAATGCCTCGGCCTCCTCTTCGAGCGCGGCAAAATGGTTCGGACGGCGCTCGAAAATCTCCTGCACCTCGTCGATCGGCAAGCGGGCGCCGGACAGCGCCGTCGCTTTGCCCTCACGCGCCAGGAGTTCGTTGAGGTCGGAAAGGCGCTCGGCCTGCTCGCGATAAGCGCGAAACAGTTTTATCACCGCGGCGGAAGCGTTGGGCGCCGCCTCGGCAAGCTCGATCAGTTCCTGGTCGCCAGGCAATTCGCCGACCAGCAGCGGATCGGAAAACACTTCCTTCAAGGCGGTGACCGACCCCCTCGCCTCGCCCTGCAATTCATGCGGGTCGACCTTGTAGACAGATGCCAGCTTGAGGATCAGCTGAACCGTCAGCGGCCGCTGGTTGCGCTCGATGAGATTGAGGTAGGACGGCGAGATGCCGAGCCCTTCGGCCATCGCCGTCTGGGTCAGGCCCTTGGCGCTGCGGATGCGGCGGATGCGCGGCCCGGCGAAGATCTTTTGATCGGCCATTCGGCTGTCCTTGACAGAATTTACATGACTTCCGCGCGGCGCTGCCATGCCGGCCTTTTACAGTCATGACAAATTTACAGCGCCTGACTGTCAAACGCAACACAGATTTTCCCTTATTTTCCAGCCAATCCTCTGGTTTTCCTCGCCTGGCCCGCGCCAAAATGTAAATGCTGTCATACCAAAACGGCGCAGAAATTTTCATGAAGCGGCGTTCCTATCCCAACAACGATCTGTCGGAGCGACCAATGACTGATTTTTACAACCTCGTCCCCTCGGCGCCGGAAGGCCGCTTCGACGGCATCGAGCGGCCCTACTCGCCGGACGATGTGAAGCGGCTGCGCGGTTCGGTCCAGATCCGGCAGAGCCTCGCCGAAATGGGCGCCAACCGGCTCTGGAAGCTCATCCACGAAGAGGACTTCGTCAACGCGCTCGGCGCCATGTCGGGCAACCAGGCGATGCAGCAGGTCCGGGCCGGGCTGAAGGCGATCTACCTGTCCGGATGGCAGGTCGCGGCCGATGCCAACACCGCATCCGCCATGTATCCGGACCAGTCGCTTTATCCCGCCAATGCGGCGCCCGAACTGGTCAAGCGCATCAACCGCACCCTGCAGCGCGCCGACCAGATCGAGACCTCCGAAGGCAAGGGGCTTTCGGTCGACACGTGGTTCGCCCCTGTTGTCGCCGATGCGGAAGCCGGCTTCGGCGGACCGCTCAACGCCTTCGAGATCATGAAGGCCTTCATCGAGGCGGGTGCCGCCGGCGTCCACTACGAGGACCAGCTGGCGTCGGAGAAGAAGTGCGGCCATCTCGGCGGCAAGGTGCTGATCCCGACCGCCGCACACATCCGCAACCTCAACGCCGCGCGGCTTGCCGCCGACGTCATGGGCACGCCGACGCTGGTCGTCGCGCGCACCGACGCGGAAGCGGCAAAGCTGCTCACCTCCGACATCGACGAGCGCGACCAGCCCTTCGTCGACTATGGCGCCGGCCGTACGGTGGAGGGCTTCTATCAAGTCAGGAACGGCATCGAGCCCTGCATCGCACGGGCCGTTGCCTATGCGCCCCACGCCGACCTGATCTGGTGCGAAACCTCCAAGCCCGATCTGGCGCAGGCCAAGAAGTTCGCCGAGGGCGTGCACAGGCAGCATCCAGGCAAGCTTCTCGCCTATAATTGCTCGCCGTCGTTCAACTGGAAGAAGAACCTCGACGATGCCACCATCGCCAGGTTCCAGAAGGAACTCGGCGCCATGGGCTACAAGTTCCAGTTCATCACGCTGGCCGGTTTTCACCAGCTCAATTTCGGCATGTTCGAACTCGCCCGCGGCTACAAGGCGCGTCAGATGGCGGCTTATTCCGAACTGCAGGAGGCTGAATTCGCGGCGGAAGCCCACGGCTACACCGCGACCAAGCACCAGCGCGAAGTCGGCACCGGCTATTTCGACGCCGTGTCGATGGCGATCACCGGTGGCCGGTCTTCGACCACGGCGATGCATGAATCGACCGAGCACGCCCAGTTTAAACCGGCGGCGGAATAGCACGAACGCAACAAAATAGAGGCAACGCCCCAAAAGGGGTAAAAATACGCAAGGAGAAGACCAATGGCATCGATAAGCCGCGTCAAGGAACGGGCCGAAGAACAGGCCACCACCATGACCGTCGACCAGCAGGCGACCATCCGCATGCTGGCCAACGACCTGCACAGGCTCAACCAGTCGGTGATGAAGGCGGTCGAGGCCGGTGTGTCGGTAGAACTCGTGCGCTCGGCACGACACCATGGCGGCGACGGCAACTGGGGCGACCTGCTGATCCCGGTCATCGTCACGCAGCGGAGCGTCGGCTGATCGAATCCGACGAAATCCTGCTGGCGGATCCGGCATCACCTGCGCAGTTCTCTGCGCAGGTGATTTGCACTTGCACAACCAGTTTGCATGCACGGCCAGAAAAGAACTTGCTTTAAATTTTAACCTTTCTTGCGATGTTCTCGGCGCCGGCCATTTCAGCTTGACATAGGCAGCGATCTCACGGCAGTTGTTCCCAAAGTACAACCCTGCATTGAAACCAACGAGTGCCCGCCCTGCTCATGCGCCCCTTGAATCGCACTGTGAACCAGTTGAGTTTGATGAGCCGGAATGTGGACCCCGAAATGCTCACCGACTTCACCCGCGTGCTCGTCGTCGGAAAATCGCCGGTCAACCGGGTGGTGGTGTCGAAAATCGTCGAACGGTCCGGGCTCAAACCAATCTCGGAATCGCCCGAAACGGCAGCAACGACGCTGCGGTCGCTGATTCCCGGAGCTGTCGTTCTCGATGGCGGAGCCGACAACAAGGACTGCGACGCGCTGATGTCTGACATCGATGCGCTGCGGCGCACCTCGGGCAGGTCGCGTCCCTCGGTGATCCTGCTCTCGACCAAAAGCGGCACACCGGAGAGCCTCGGCCTGTCGAGCGTCGTCGATGCGGTGGTCGTCAAGCCGATCACGACCGAACGGCTGCAGCCGGTGATCGACCATTTGATCGGGCTCGGACGCAGCTAGCCGGCATCCGATCCGGCGCATACGCCTTTCCTCGCTCTTGCGATCGAATCTGGACATTTATGTCAGTACGGGACCGATCGGTGCCGCCTGACAGCGAACCCAGTCCGATGTCCTTTTGCAATTGCGACGCATCTGGGATAGCACCTTCGAACAAATCCGCAGGCATGTTCCGACTTCGCGACATGGCTGTCGATATTGGCGGATCATGACATGTCCTCAGAACAGACCATCGCCGCGCTTTGCAGGGAACTCGGACTGCGCATCACCGGTCCGCGCCGCGTCATCATGCGCGTTCTATCCGAATCCAGCGACCATCCGGATGTGGTGGAACTCCATCGCCGTGTTGTCGCCATCGAGCCGACGATCGCGCTCGCCACTGTCTATCGCACCGTCAGCCTTCTGCGCGAAAAGGGCATTCTGGAGCGGCACACCTTTGGCGATCGGCGCGCCAGATACGAAACCGCCCCCCGCGAGCATCACGATCATCTCATCAACATCGAGACCGGAGACGTCATCGAGTTCCAGTCGGCGGAGATCGAGCGGCTCCAGGAGGAAATCGCTCGACAGCACGGATTCACGATCATCAGCCACAGACTGGAGATCTACGTGAAGCCGATCCAGAAAGCGCGACGCTCTCGTCAACCAGAGAATGACCGCCAGTTCTAAAGCGCGTCGCGTCTGAAGGGATTCATGCGACGCGCTTAAGTTCTTGTTTTATGCATGTCGTTATCCCAAAACCGCTGTGCACCCCCGGGTCAGGCCCGAGGGCATGCTTTTGGGCGACATGCATTAGCATTAGCCCTCCTCGCCGAGCTCCATTCGGCCCGCTTTGAGTGTGGTGACGACGAAGGCAGCAATGAAGGCGGCAGACAGCATGAGAACGATGGTCGGCGCCGGTGCGCTGTCGATGAAGAAGGACATATAGACGCCTAGGAACGATGCGGCGACCGCAATCGCCACCGACAGGATCAGCATGGCGCTGAACTTCCTTGTCAGCAGGAAGGCAATGGCGCCAGGCGCGATCAGCATGGCGATGGCCATGATAATGCCGACCGCCTTCAGCGCGCCGACGATGGTGAGCGAGATCAGGCAAAGCAGGCCGTAATGGAGCAGGTTGACCCGAAGACCAACCGCGCGAGCCTGAGCCGGGTCGAAGGCGTGCAGCAGGAAGTCGCGCCACTTGATGCCGATGATGCCGGCCGTGATCGCAGCAATGAGCCCCGTTTCGACGATGTCGCGCAGGCCAATGCCCAGAACGTCGCCGAACAATATGTGGTCGAGATGCACGTCGGACTGAATTTTTACGTAGAGCACCAGGCCGAAGCCGAACATGCCGGAGAAGACGATACCCATTACCGTGTCCTGCTTGATGCGGCTATTGTCCTTGAGGAAGCCGGTGGCGAGAGCGCAGACCATCCCGGCGGCGAAGGCGCCGATCGAATAGGGGAATCCGAGGATGTAAGCGATGACCACGCCGGGAAAGACGGCGTGGCTGATGGCATCGCCCATCAGCGACCAGCCCTTGAGAACGAGAAAGCAGGAGAGCAGCGCCGTCGGCACGGCGACCAGGACCGAAGCAATCAGCGCATTGACCATGAAGCCGAACTGGAAGGGGGCAAGCAGTGTATCGAGGATGCTCATAGGCTGGCCTCCATGGCGCTCGCCGCGCGGCGGCGGGCTGCCAGCATTCCATGCTTGGGAGCGAAGAAGAAGGCGGCGAGAAAGATCAGCGTCTGCAACACGACGATGATGCCGCCGGTGGCGCCGTCGAGGAAATAGCTGGCATAGGCGCCGGTGAAACTCGTGACCGCGCCGATGACAACCGCGATGACCAGCAGGCGCGGAAAGCGGTCCGTCAGAAGATAAGCGGTCGCGCCGGGCGTCACCACCATGCAGATGACGAGAAAGGCGCCGACGGTCTGGAGCGCGGCGACCGTGGAGGCCGAAAGCAGCATGAAGAACATGATCTTGAGCGCGCTCGGGTTGAGGCCGATCGAGCGGGCATGGCTCTCGTCGAAGAAGACCACCATCAGATCCTTCCATTTCACCAGCAGGACGGCGAGCGAGACGAAGCCTATGATGGCGAGTTGAAGCGTGTCTTCCGGAGTGATGGCCAGGATGTTGCCGAGCACGATCGTCTGGATATTCACCGAGGTCGGCGACAGCGACACCATGAACAAGCCGAGGCCGAAGAAGGAGGAGAAGATCAGGCCGATGATGGCGTCTTCCTTCAGCTTGGTGCGCTGGTTGAGGAAGAGCATCGCCGCAGCGGCGAGCCCGCCGGAGAAGAAGGCGCCGATCGAGAAGGGAAGGCCCAGCATATAGGCGCCGGCGACGCCCGGCACGATCGAATGCGAGAGCGCGTCACCGATCAGCGACCAGCCTTTCAGCATCAGATAGCAGGACAGGAAGGCGCAGACACCTCCGACCAGGGCGGACACCCACATGGCATTGAGCATATATTCGTAGCCGAACGGCTCGAGCAGGACACTCATTCGTCCGGTTCCCGCATCTTGTGCTGCATGGCTCCGTTCTCTCCGTAGAAGACCAGTGGCCGCTCGTCGTCGGTGATGACGGCAAGGCGGCGCCTGTCGTCGTCCTCATGCAGCCCGGCGCCGCCCAGCACGAAATGACGCAAGACGCCGCCGAAAGCCTTTTCCAGGTTCGCCTGCGTGAAGGTCTGGCCTGTCGGCCCGTAGGCAAGGACCGTGTTCCGGAGCAGCACGGCACGGTCGCAGAACTCCGGCACGCTACCCAGATTGTGCGTCGAGACCAGCATCACCCGGCCTTCGTCCCGGAGCGCGCGCAGCAGTTCGATGATAGCGTCCTCGGTCCTGACGTCGACGCCAGTGAAGGGCTCGTCGAGCAGGATGACGCGCCCGTCCTGCGCCAGCGCCCGAGCGAGAAAGACGCGCTTCTTCTGCCCGCCCGAAAGCTCGCCGATCTGGCGCTTGCGGAAATCGCTCATGCCGACACGCGCAAGCGCCGATGTAACCGCCTCGCGATCGGCAGCCTTCGGAATGCGCATCATGCCCATATGGCCGTAACGCCCCATCATGACGACGTCCTCGACCAGTACTGGAAAGTCCCAGTCGACCTCCTCGGCCTGCGGCACATAGGCGA
This sequence comes from Mesorhizobium sp. WSM2561, assembly GCF_000513915.1. Lineage (NCBI taxonomy): Bacteria > Pseudomonadati > Pseudomonadota > Alphaproteobacteria > Hyphomicrobiales > Phyllobacteriaceae > Mesorhizobium > Mesorhizobium sp. WSM2561. The sequence goes on along the minus strand of NZ_KI911325.1, from coordinate 12,783 downwards.
CGACGTTCTTCCTCAGCGCGGCCGCGGCCGGCCGTCCGAGAACAAGAATCTCTCCCTTTGCCAGCCGCACGAAGCCCATGATGGCTTTGAACAGCGTCGACTTGCCCGAGCCGTTGACGCCGACAAGTGCCGTGATCGTGCCTGTCGGAATTTCAAAGCTCGCATCGCGCAGCGCCGTGAGGCCGTTGCGGTAGGTGACGGTCGCGCCGCGCACGGCGAGACCGCCTCCCGCATCCTCGGACGCGGCGGCAAGAGGCGGAACGGCTTCGTTCATTGCGACAGCCCTGCGGCGAGGCCTTTCTGAATTGTATCCGATGTCACACGCAGCAGGTCGATATAGGTCGGCACCGGGCCGTCCGCCTCGCTGAGGGAATCGACGTAGAGCACGCCACCGTAATGGACCCCCGTCTCGCGCGCGACCTGCCGGGCCGGCTTGTCCGACACGGTGCTTTCACTGAAGACGGCGACGATCTTGTTGTCCCTGACGGCGTCGATCACCTTGCGAACCTGCTGCGGGGTGCCTTGCTGGTCAGCGTTGATCGGCCACAAATAAAGCTCCTTCAGCGCGAAATCGCGTGCGAGGTAGGAGAAAGCGCCTTCGCTCGACGCCAGCCAGCGCCTGTCCTGCGGGATCGAGGCAAGCTTATCGCGGATCGGCGCGACGGCCGCCTCTATCTTTGCCTTGTAGGCTTCCGCATTGGCCTTGTAGGTCTCGGCATGCGCCGGATCGTGCTCGACGAAGGCGTCGCGGATGTTGTCGACGTAGATCAGCGCGTTTGTCGGCGACATCCAGGCATGCGGATTCGGTTTGCCGGTATAGGGTCCCTCGGCGATGCTCATCGGCTGGACGCCCTCGGAGACGATGGCGCCGGGCACGTCGCTGAGGTTCTGGAAGAATTTTTCGAACCAGACTTCGAGGTTGAGCCCGTTCCACAGAATGAGCTTTGCGCCCTGAGCCCGCTGAATGTCGCCCGGCGTCGGCGCGTAATTGTGGATCTCCGCCCCCGGCTTGGTGATCGATTCCACGATCGCTGCGTCGCCCGCCACGTTCTTCGCCATGTCGGCGATGACGGTGAAGGTCGTCACGGCCTTGAATTTTTCCTGCGCTTTCGCTGGGCTTGAAGCCACTGCCGCAGCGAAAACCGCAGCCATCAACCCGACGGCAACCCATCGCCCGTATCTCTCGATCATCAAAATCTCCTGTCCGCGATTACTCGCATGCCGCGCGGGCGCTGTAACGCCGCGCATGTCGCATATTCTGCAATTGCGACTGATTTGCAAGTAGAAAACGATTTTACAGCATCGATTGTTCAAGAGCCGCGCGATGGAGGGGCCGCGCGATGGAGGGGCCGCACGATGGAGGGTCAGCGACAGCGCGGCTCTTTGGCGGAGCGAACAACAAGGATTGCGACGCGCTATGTCCGGCATCGATACGCCTGCCGCGCACGTCCGGTTCGACGCCGAGACATGCGATCAGCCGGCTTTCCCGATGCTTTCGACCAGCCGGGGCAATTCCGAGAGATCGGCTATCTGGCGGAAGCGAGGCGCGGTGACCGGCGGCTCGACATGTTCCAGCGCCCAGGTCAGCTCATGCGGCACGTGGATGCCCCAACTGCCGGCCTCGATGGCCGGCACCACGTCCGACTTGAGCGAATTGCCGACCATCATGCTTTTTTCGGCGCCATCACCGTGGCGGCTGAAGATGCTGGTATAAGTGGCGGGGCTCTTGTCGCTGACGATCTCGACGGCATCGAACAGGTCACCGAGGCCCGATTGCGCCAGCTTGCGTTCCTGATCGAAAAGGTCGCCCTTGGTGATCAGCACCAGCCGATACGCATCCGCCAGTTTTTCAACGGTTTCGCGCGCATGAGGCAGCGCCTCGATCGGATGGCCAAGCATCTCGCGGCCCGCGGCGAGAATTTCGGCGATGACCGAGGCCGGCGCGCGGCCGTCGGTAATCTCGATCGCCGTTTCGATCATCGACAGCGTAAACCCCTTGATGCCGAAGCCGTAAACGGCGAGGTTGCGCTTCTCGGCCTCCAGCAATCTTGCCGAGATATGCTCCTCCTCGGCATGATCGGCGAGCAGCGCGGCAAAGCGCTTTTCGGTGATGCGGAAGAACTGCTCGTTCTGCCAGAGCGTGTCATCGGCATCGAAGCCGATCGTGGTCAATTCATAATTGTTCCGCATTCGACGTCTTCAAACGAGGTCATTGAACTTGCGTCGAACCTAAGCTGCCTGGAGCGATTTTCAACTGGCGGGCGAAGGCAAGGCCGGCTCCCCTTCCCTTCCATCACCGGCCCCGGCTATACTCCCAAATCCGCAACCCAATCTGGTGAATGATGCCGCCTGCAAAAAAGGAAGTCCGTCCGTCGAGCCGCGGAGGACGTATCCGCACGCCTGCCTTCGTGAAAAATCAACGTGGTGTGAAAAACTGGAAGGAAGTCGGCGCCTGGCTGGCGTGGCGCGGCATCGAGGATATCGAATGCATCACGCCCGACCAGGCCGGCGTTGCGCGCGGCAAGATGATGCCGTCGAAGAAATTCACCTCCAACACCTCGCTTGCGCTGCCTTCGGCGGTGTTCATGACGACGATCTCCGGCGGCTACCCCGAGAACGGCAACGGCTTCAACTATCCGGAAGACGACGGCGACCTCAAGCTGATGCCGGACCTTTCGACGCTGACCGTGGTGCCGTGGGAAGAGGACCCGACGGCGGCGGTCATCTGCGACCTCGTCCACCAGGACGGCCGCTCGGTCGAGTTCACGCCGCGCAACGTGCTGAAGCGTGTGCTTGCCGCTTACGACAAGCGCGGGCTGAAGCCGGTGGTGGCGCCCGAGATCGAGTTCTACCTGGTGCGCAAGAATCCCGATCCGGACTACCCGCTGACCCCGCCGGTCGGGCGTTCGGGACGGGCGATCGGCGGTGGCGCCGGCTATTCGATCGCCGGCGTCAACGAGTTCGACGAACTGATCGACGACATCTACCATTTCTCCGAAAGCCAGGGCCTGGAAATCGACACGCTGATCCACGAGGAAGGCGCCGGCCAGCTCGAGATCAATCTGCGCCACGGCGATCCGATCGAACTGGCCGACCAGGTGTTCATGTTCAAGCGCACCATCCGCGAGGCGGCGCTGAAGCATGAGATCTATGCCACCTTCATGGCCAAGCCGATCCAGGGGCAGCCCGGGTCGGCCATGCATATCCACCAATCGATCATCGACAAGAAGACCGGCAGGAACGTCTTTTCTGCCGAGGACGGCTCGGAAACCGAAGCCTTCTTCCATTTCCTCGGCGGCATGCAGAAACATGTGCCGAACGCGCTGGTGATGTTTGCGCCCTACGTCAATTCCTATCGCCGGCTGACGCAGTCGGCTTCGGCGCCGGTCAACAACAAATGGGGCTACGACAACCGCACCACCGCCTTCCGCGTCCCGCGCTCCGACCCGGCAGCCAGACGCGTCGAGAACCGCATCCCCTCCTCCGACGCCAATCCCTATCTGGCGATGGCCGCATCGCTCGCCTGCGGGCTGATCGGCATGACCAACAAGATCAAGGCCGAACCGCCGGTTCTCACCACCGCCAACGCGGCCGAGATCGACCTGCCGCGCAGCCTGCTCGAGGCGGTCGACCTGTTCGAAGCCGACGAGGAACTCTGCGCGCTGCTCGGCAAGTCGTTCGCCGCCACCTATGCGGCGATCAAGCGGGCGGAATTCGAGACCTTCATGGAAGTGATCAGCCCGTGGGAGCGGGAGTATCTGTTGTTGAATGTGTAGGAGGGGTAGGGGAGTAGGGGAGTAGGGGAGTAGGGGAGTAGGGGAGTAGGGCGAATGACTGAGAAAACGGGTTCTTACAAGGATTTAATAGTTTGGCAGCAGGCAATGGACCTTGCGGTGGCGGTTTACGGCGCGACGAAATCGTGGCCGAAGGAGGAGCTTTACGGACTGACCAGCCAAGTGCGGCGCGCCGCAAGCTCGGTGCCGGCGAACATAGCGGAAGGCTATGGCAGAGAGGTACGGGGTTCCTATCAGCAATTTCTCCGTATCGCTCAAGGGTCACTGAAGGAGCTGGAAACGCAGCTTCTGATCGCTGAGCGTACCGGCATCGCGCCGAACGGGACAGCGGCTTCATTATTGGCGAGCACCGAAAGTGTGGGAAAGCTTCTTCGGCTCCTAATCCGCAAACTTTCAGCCGACTAACATCTCCTTACTGCCCTACTGCCCTACTCCCCTACTCCCCTACTCCCCTACTCCCCTACTCCCCTACTCCCCTACTCCCCTACTCCGAGCATCATGCCCTACCAATCCCCAATCTCCCCCGGCCGCTCCTGGTATGAGGACACGGCCGGTCCACGGCCCGAATACAAGGCGCTCGACGGTGACCTGAGGTGCGACGTCGTCGTCGTTGGCGGCGGTTTTACCGGCCTGTCGGCGGCGGTGCACCTCGCCAGGGCCGGCAGCAATGTCGTGCTGGTCGAAGCGCATCGTTTCGGCGACGGCGCATCGGGCCGCAATGGCGGCCAACTCGGCACCGGTCAGCGCGCCTGGGCCGAGGAGCTCGAAGCGGAATACGGCTTTTCCCGGGCCAAGGCGCTGTTCGACCTCGCCGAAGAGGCCAAGGCGCATCTCCTCGAATTCGCCGCCGTCAACAAGATCGAGATCGACTACATGCCCGGCCAGATGTCGGTGGCGCACCAGCAGCGCTATGTCGACGACTACAAGGCGCATGCCGAGATCATGGCGAACCGCTTCGGCTATCCGCACATCACCTTCATGGACGCGACGGAGACGGCGGAGCGGTTGGGCTCGGCGCGCTATTTCGGCGGCACCCGTGACACCGGCACCGGGCACATCCATCCGCTGAAGCTGGTGATCGGCACGGCACAAGTGGCGGCGCAGGCGGGCGCGCAGCTGTTCGAGCAGACTCCGGCGACCAGCATCGCGTCCGTTGGCGGCAAGGTCAGGGTCACGACGCCGAAAGGCACGATATCAGCCGAGAAATGTCTGATCGGCGTCAACGCCCATGGCGGCACGCTCGAGCCGATCAGTGCCGCGCATATCATGCCGATCGGCTCCTTCATCGGCGCGACGGTGCCGCTTGCGGATTCAAACGTGTTGCCGGGCGGTGAGGCGGTCGATGATTCCCGCTTCGTCGTGCGCTACTTCCGCAAATCGACGGATGGGCGGCTGCTGTTCGGCGGGCGCGAGATCTACGCCGTCAACGATCCGAAAGACATCCATGTCCACATCCGCCGGCAGATCGCCGAGCTTTATCCCGACCTCAGGGATGTCGAGATCACCCATGGCTGGGGCGGCTATGTCGGCATCACGATGCCGAGAAAACCGTTCGTGCGCGAGGTGATGCCCAATGTGATCTCGGTCGGCGGCTATTCCGGCCACGGCGTCATGCTGTCGAACTTTTTCGGCAAGCTCTATGCCGAAACCGTCGCCGGCAACCGGGACCGGCTGAGGCTGATCGAGGACCTGAACATCCCGGCCTTTCCCGGTGGCCGGCGCTTGCGCGCGCCTCTGCTGTTTCTTGCGCTCAACTGGTATGCCTTGAGGGACCGCATATAACCACAGGTTGTAAAATCCCTTGCAAGTTGCAGAATCGATGGTAAACGTGCAGAATCCGCCCGGCAAGGGCGCAGTGAAGCCACAATCGCCGGCAAAGGATGCCGGTTCTGGGCAGTCGAAGGGGGATTTTGCGGGCCTGCCCGCGTTGGATTGGGACCGATGCCGACCAGATGCCGGTTTCCCGGCACAGGTCGTAAGAACGTTGGCCCGCAAATGGAGGTTGTAAGAGTGAGAGAGCCCTTCAGTTTCGGCGCGCCGGAACGACGGCGCTTTGCCATGCAGTTTGGCTACGACATGCAGCCCAGGTTCTGGCGGCAAATCCGGTCGAACCTGCATCTGGTCATCGCCGCGTTTGGTACAGCAGCGCTGCTTGGCGTGGCAGCGGTGGCGCTATGGCTGGCATTGCCGGCCACCGAGAGACAAGCGGTCGCCAGTCCCGAGCAGATCGTTTCCAGCATTCCGGTGAAAACGACAAAGATCGTGCCGGCCGCGGCCGCGGCCGCGAGGATAGAAGCGGCGCAGCAGGCTGCGAGCAAGACCGATGCGATTTCGTCGGCGGTGGTTGCAGCGAAGGCCGAGATAGCGGCGCTGGCGCCCAATGATCCCCGCTGGACAGGATCGGGACCGAAGACCACAACCGGCCAGACGGCGGGCGGCCAGACGGCGGGCGGCCAGACGGCGGGCGGCCAGATGGCGGGCCAGGCTGAAAAAGCAGACAAGCCGTCCACTGCGGCAGCATTCGCCGATCCGGCAGCGAAAACCAAAGTGGCAGCATTGATTGCCAAAGTCGCTGCTCCCGCCAAGGCGGCGACGGACGGTGCGCCAACCGCGGCCATCCCCACCCCGAAGCCGCTGCCGGCCGCGACACAGAAGGATGGCACCCAGGCCAAAGTCGAGGCCAAGCAGCGGAGCGCGGCAGATACCGGACGCATCCTCAGGGGCGTCACCATGCGCACCGGTCCGAAGAACAGTGCGGCCGCCATCGTCACCATTCCCGCCAAGACCTCGGTTCAGGTGATGGGCTGCAAGAAATGGTGCCAGATCGTCTACAACGGCAAACGCGGCTGGATCTACAAGAGCTTCGTCAAGACCGGCGCGTAGGATTGGTCACGCCATTCTTTGACGTGACGTGATTGCCCACGGCTCATTTGGCTGCCGCAATCAGCCGCCCGGGTGCGAGGGCCGGACGGCTCAGATGCACCGTCCGCCGTCGACCTCCAGCGCCACGCCAGTGATGAAGGCCGCCTCGTCCGAAGCCAGCCAGAGCGCCGCGTTGGCTATGTCGAGCGGCGTCGAAAGCCGGCCAAGCGGGATCGACGCGCGGAATTTCTCGCGGATTTCGGGCGTGTCGGCGCCCATGAATTTTTCCAGCATGCCGGTCTCGCCGGCGACCGGGCACAGGCAGTTGACGCGGATGTTCTTCGGCGCGAGTTCCACCGCCATGGATTTGGTCGCGATGATCGCCCAGCCCTTCGACGCATTGTACCAGGTGAGGCCGGGCCGCGGCCTGATGCCGGCGGTCGAGGCCGTGGTCAGGATGACGCCGCCGCCTTGCCTATCCATCACCGGCACGACCGCCAGAGCAGCGTGGTAGATCGCCTTCATGTTGACGGCCGTGATCAGATCGAAGGTCGTCTCGTCGACCTCGAGCATATCGCCGTTGCGATGGGTGTAGCCGGCATTGTTGACCATGATGTCGATGCGGCCAAAGGCACTCTTTGCGGCATAGACCATCTCGTCGAACTCGGAACGGGTCGAGACGTCCGTCTGGGTCCAGATCGCCGCCCGGCCGATCTCGTTGGCGACGCGTTCGGCGCCCTTGGCGTTGAGGTCGGCGACAACGACCTTGGCGCCCTCCTCGGCAAAACGCTTGGCCATGCCCTCGCCGAAGCCTGACGCGGCACCGGTGATGATGGCAACTTTGTTTTCCAGGCGCATGGCTTTCTCACTCATGATTCGATGGCTTTCTTACTCATGATTGAAGACTCCCCGCTCCGGCAGCCTCCGGCAATGGCCGCCGAAAGATCAACATACTCTCGATTTCTCCTTTGGCTTTCGCCTCGATCCCGCTCTATGCTGCATCTGCGAAGGCCTCCCGGAACCACCTCGCCGACAAGCGTCCGGGTTGCGCCAGTGTCAAGGGCACACCTCAGAACAATCGGCAAACATCGATTGGCCCTGGGATGTGACTCCGTGTCACTGGAAAATCTAAATCGATTAGATTATATCCACCGCACCATAGCGAGCGGCGTCAGAGCGGACAGACCATGACCAGCCAGATCATTCCCGTCGACCCATTCGACTTCATCATTTTCGGCGGCACCGGCGATCTGTCGGAACGCAAGCTTTTGCCGTCACTCTATCATCGCCAGCGCGGCCATCAGTTTTCCGAACCGACGCGCATCATCGGCACGTCGCGCTCGAAAATGACCGACGAGGAATTCCAGGCTTTCGCCAGGCAGGCGATTTCCGACCATGTGAAACCGGCCGATATCGACGCCGCGGAATTGGAGACGTTCCTTGCCCGGCTTTCCTACGTCTCGGCTGACGCGACGACCGGCGCGGGCTTCGACAAATTGAAGACGGCGATCGGCGACAGCGAATGCATCCGCGCCTTCTACCTGGCGGTTGCGCCGGCGCTGTTCGGCGACATCTCGCACAAGCTGAAAGAGAACGGGCTGATCACGCCGAACTCGCGCATCGTGCTGGAGAAGCCGATCGGGCGCGATCTCGCCTCCGCGCGCCAGCTCAACGATGTGGTCGGCGACGATTTCCATGAAAGCCAGATTTTCCGCATCGATCACTATCTCGGCAAGGAAACGGTGCAGAACCTGATGGCGCTGCGCTTTGCCAATGCGCTCTACGAGCCGCTGTGGAATTCCGCCAATGTCGATCATGTGCAGATCACCGTGGCCGAGACCGTCGGCCTAGAAGACCGCGTCACCTATTACGACAAGGCGGGCGCCTTGCGCGACATGGTTCAGAACCACATGCTGCAGCTTCTCTGCCTCGTCGCCATGGAGGCGCCGTCGTCGATGGACGCCGACGCGGTGCGCGACGAAAAGCTGAAGGTTCTGCGCGCGCTGAAACGCATCAACGGCAATGAAGCGCCCAAGCACACGGTACGCGGCCAGTACCGTGCCGGGGCCTCGGCCGGCGGGCCGGTGAAAGGCTATGTCGAGGAGCTCGGCAAGAACAGCAACACCGAGACCTTCGTTGCGCTCAAGGCCGAAATCGGCAACTGGCGCTGGGCGGGCGTGCCGTTCTACCTCAGAACGGGCAAGCGGCTGGCGACACGCGTTTCGGAGATCGTCATCGAATTCAAGCCGATCCCGCATTCGATCTTCGGCGACAGCGCCGGGCCGATCTCGGCCAACCAGCTGGTCATCCGGCTGCAGCCCGACGAAGGCGTCAAGCAGTTCATCATGATCAAGGATCCGGGGCCTGGCGGCATGCGGCTGCGCCAGATCCCGCTCGATATGAGCTTCGCGCAATCCTTCGACGGCCGCGCCCCCGACGCCTATGAGCGACTGATCATGGACGTCATCCGTGGCAACCAGACGCTTTTCATGCGCCGCGACGAGGTCGAGGCGGCGTGGAAATGGATCGACCCGATCCAGGACGCATGGGAAGGCGCCAGGCAGGAGGCGCAGGGCTATACCGCCGGCACATGGGGCCCCTCGGCCTCGATTGCGCTGATCGAACGCGACGGGCGGACATGGCACGAGAGCAATTGAACGGTGACGCCTACAACTGGCACGCATTTGCCGAACGCCAGGATCTGGCGGCTGCACTTGCCGGCCACGTCGCAGGCCGCCTGACCACTGCGATCGCTGAGCGCGGCACGGCATTGCTCGCCGTTTCCGGCGGCACGACGCCGGCGAAATTTTTCGCATCGCTTTCGAGCATCCCGATCGCCTGGAACAAGGTCACGGTGACGCTGGTCGACGAGCGTTGCGTGCCGGCGTCCTCGCCGCGCTCCAATGCCGGGCTGGTCGCCGCCAATCTTTTGCAACACGCCGCCGCAGCCGCACGTTTCGTGCCGCTCTACCAAGAGGCAGAAAGCGTCGGCAATACGTCGGAGGCCGATAGCAGGATGTTGCGGTCGCTGCCCTGGCCGCTCGATGTGGTCGTGCTTGGCATGGGAACCGATGGCCATACCGCGTCGTTTTTTCCTGACGCCGACAATCTGGAAACACTGCTCGACCCGTCGTCGGAAAGGGTCGTGCTCCCGGTTCACGCGACAAGCGCCGGCGAGCCGCGGCTGACGCTGTCGCTGGCGCGGATCGTCAGGGCCGGCTTCGTCGCGCTGCACATCGAGGGTGAGGACAAGCGCAAGGCATTCGAAAGCGCGATGGCATCGGAAATGCGAAAGCCCATTCGCGCCGTGCTCGACGCAGCCGAGAGACCCGTACAGGTTTTCTGGGCACCCTGATTTCAACTTGCCAAGGGATCCCGCACGGACCGTGTTTGCGGGACCTCGCCTGAAAGGACCGACGCCATGACCGCGAGACGCGACATCGAAGCCATCACCGAGCGCATCCGCCAACGCTCCAGACCGCGGCGCGAGGCCTATCTCGGCCGCATCGCCGAGGCATCGAGCCGCACCGCCAACCGGGCCGTGCTGTCCTGCGGCAACCTCGCCCACGGCTTTGCCGTGTGCAGCCCTTCGGAAAAGCTGGCATTGGGCGGCGACCGCCTGCCGAACCTCGGCATCATCACCTCCTATAACGACATGCTGTCGGCGCATCAGCCTTTCGAGACATTTCCAGCGCTGATCAAGGACGCGGCGCGCGAGGCCGGCGGCATTGCCCAGGTCGCCGGCGGCGTGCCGGCGATGTGCGACGGCGTCACCCAGGGCCAGCCCGGCATGGAGCTGTCGCTGTTCTCGCGCGACGTGATCGCCATGGCGGCGGCGATCGGCCTGTCGCACAACATGTTCGACGCCGCCGTCCATCTCGGCGTCTGCGACAAGATCGTGCCGGGGCTGGTGATCGCGGCGCTGAGCTTCGGCCATCTGCCGGCGGTGTTCATCCCGGCCGGGCCGATGACGACGGGCCTGCCCAACGACGAGAAAGCCAAGGTCCGTCAGCTCTATGCCGAAGGCAAGGCAGGACGGGCCGAGCTGCTCGAGGCCGAGTCCAAATCCTATCACGGGCCGGGAACCTGCACCTTCTACGGCACGGCGAACTCCAACCAGATGCTGATGGAGATCATGGGCCTGCACACGCCGGGCGCCTCCTTCGTCAACCCCGGCACGCCGTTGCGCGACGCGCTGACCCGGGAGGCGACGAAGCGGGCGCTGGCGATCACCGCGCTCGGCAACGCCTACACGCCGGTCGGCCGGATGATCGACGAGCGCTCGTTCGTCAACGGCATCGTCGGCCTGCACGCCACCGGCGGATCGACCAATCACACCATCCACCTGATCGCCATGGCGGCCGCGGCGGGCATCGCCATTACCTGGCAGGATATTTCGGACCTTTCGGAAGCCGTGCCGCTGCTGGCGCGGGTCTATCCGAACGGCCTTGCCGACGTGAACCATTTCCACGCAGCTGGCGGGCTCGGCTTCCTGATCCGCGAACTGCTCGACGAGGGAATATTGCACGAGGACGTCCAGACGGTTTGGGGCGAAGGGCTGCGGCCTTATGCGGTCGAGGCCAAGCTCGGCGCCGATGGCGGCGTGGTGCGCGAGGCCTCGCCCCGCGAAAGCGGCGACGAGAAGGTGCTGGCGCCGTTCAAGAAGGCGTTCCAGCCGACGGGCGGGCTGAAGATGCTGTCAGGCAATCTCGGCCACGCCGTCATCAAGACTTCCGCCGTGAAACCGGAACGGCGCATCATCGAGGCGCCTGCCAAGGTTTTCGACAGCCAGCAAGGGCTCAACGAGGCGTTCAAGGCCGGCACGTTGACCGGCGATTTCATCGCCGTCATCCGCTTCCAGGGGCCGAAAGCCAACGGCATGCCGGAGTTGCACAAGCTGACCACCGTGCTCGGCGTGCTGCAGGATCGCGGCCAGCATGTGGCGCTGGTCACCGACGGGCGCATGTCGGGCGCCAGCGGCAAGGTGCCGGCGGCGATCCATGTGACGCCGGAGGCGGTCGAGGACGGGCCGATCGCCAGGATCCATGACGGCGACATCATCAGGCTCGACGCCGACGCCGGAACGCTGGAAGTTCTGGTGCCGGCAGGCGATTTCGCGCTGCGGCGGGCGGCGGACAGCGATCTTGTCGGCAATGAATTCGGCTTCGGCCGCGAGCTTTTCGCCGGGTTGCGGCAAATGGTCGGCCGTGCCGACCACGGCGCCAGCGCATTCGGAAACAACGCGGCGGAATTCGCGCTGCAGTGAAAAGGGCGGCTCGTGGCCGCCCTTTTGGCGGTTGTCGATTGCCACGCTACTTTGCCCTTTTGGCCACTACGCTGCCTTCAGGGCAGACATGCTGTCCTATCTCCTTAAGAAGGGCATTAAACACATCGAGGGATGCAGTGTTGAGTGGTTCTGCGTCGTTAGGGAACGGCAAAGGTCGACCCGTTCCAGTCGTCCAGATTCGCTCGCGCTACGGAATAAGTTGACCCTGACCGGACCTTCCGGGACCGATTTTACTTTCAGAAACCGGACATTCGGGCCCAACCAGCGCGCATGACCCGAATCGGCCATTCCGGCCGCCTATTGGAGTCACGGAAGCGGACGTTTGCGGCTGGTGGAAGTAGCCGGGGCATTTCGAAGCTAAAAAACCGGCGGTTTCGCGCACCTCGATCGCCCCCATCCGAGCGAGCGAGTCCCGCTCCGCGATCTCCATCGCCTCCGCCAGGTTCTTCGCTCGATGAGCAGGAAGCCACCCAGATGCTCCTTGGTCTCTGCGAAGGGCCCGTCGGTCCAACTCGCCTTGCCGGCACGAACGCGCAATAGAGGCTTCGCTACACCCAATACGGTCGGACGCCGTAGTAGTCGTAAACGCGGCGGCCACTCTCGGCATTCCAGTCGAAATCCTGGTCGCGAGCATAGCGCGGAGCGCCTTCAACTTGCTCCTTCGTGATGTCAATGCGGAAGCCTGCAAGGCTCTCGTCATAGTCGAGCTTCTGCCACGGCAGCGGATAGTAGTCGTCGCCAATTCCAAGAAAACCACCAAAGCTGAGAACGGCATAGGATANCCTGCCGCCCCTCTTCTCGAGGATCAGCCTTTCGACCTGCCCGATGTGATTTCCCTGG
>NZ_AZUX01000085.1:0-6251 GCF_000513915.1 Mesorhizobium sp. WSM2561 | reverse complement strand
TGTACGCGGCACATGTCGCACCCCATCCAAGCGAAGGGGGGGTCAGCGGCTTCGTTCTAGAACTCGCTCATGGTCGCTCTTCTGCGCTCTTTGCTTTCTTGGCAGGGTTCTCCCTTGTCCTTATCACTGGAAGAATCCCCAAGACAGGACAAGCAGGCCGCCAAGCTGCCACCAAAATCGTGATACGCGCACTTATCCTGCTAATTTTAGGTCTGCTGCTGAAGGCCACCGGAACGCCGGTCGAGGTGGTCCTCGCCTATTACGGGCTGTGCTTTTTGCTGGTTCTTCCACTCTGCCGGCTGGATGCGGTCACCCTTGCAGCCATAGCGCTTTCCACGGCATTTGTGCTTCCTCAGCTGGCATTCCTGATCAACCAGATGATGGATGAGGAGATGGCCTTTGACCCTTTCGTCACCCTGTTGCTCAGCGGGATGTACCCTGCCATCACATGGATACCATTCATCATCGCAGGCATGGCAGTCGCACGTCTGAATCTGACGAAGGTGACCACCCGCCGGTGGTTGGCGACCGCTGGAATAGCGCTCGCCGTCCTTGGATATGGAGGGTCTGCGCTCGCCTTGCACTATGTGCCTGGGGTAGCAGAGGCGATCACCGAGCAGGGTGGGGACATAGGCGATCTCTGGTGGTCGAATGCGGGAGAGTGGTTCCGCTCGTTCGAGGCCGGGCCCGTTTGGTTGTGGGTGGCCTCACCTCACACTGAGACCACCTTCTCGATCCTGGGGAACACCGGCGTTGCCCTCCTGGTTCTGGCGATCAGCCTGGTCGTTTCCGACACGCGTCTTCGCGTCCTGACCGGTCCAATCGTCGCTGTCGGTTCTATGTCCTTGACTGCTTATGTCCTGCACCTATGGGGAATTTGGGTGCTTGGAATAACGGAAGTGCCAGGATCGCCACTCTACGTGCTGGGAGGCTTCGTGCTCGCAACCGGTGCGTTCGCAATGTTATGGAGGCGCGCGTTCGGCCGAGGTCCGCTCGAGGCGCTGATGGGCAAAGCCACAGACCTGTCTCGCTGCGTGCCTTAGCACTGCGTCAACCGAACAGCATGCGCGAGATCCGCGGCGATTTTGAGGAGCTCCTACGTTTTCCGCTACGCCGAGAACTGACCGGCATGTCGGATATCTTTTCGTATAGATGCGACGGTGGCGCGAATAGCCGCTGTTCATACTCGTGTGGGAGAACCCGTCGATTCGATCGGACGCAACATGCTCTGGCGAGTGACGAGATCCGCGATGACGCGGGTGGGTGGCCGCCGCGTGGGTCGGGCCGGGACGCCCATGACCGGTGGCGTAGTAGACGCGCCGGGTCTTCGTGGAGCGCGGATACCGGCACGGGTCGGGCAGTACCGGCCTATGGCCATGCATTCGCTCGTCCTGGCCATCTGGAGTTCCGGAGCGAGCCCACCTTGTCGTTCCGGGATTCCGGCCGGCATGTCGACCTGCAGCCTCGCGCTGCGTATGATGGCGGGGCCGGCTCTGCCCGGCCACACGCTTCGGGTTCGGTCGCCGCGCTCCGTCTCCAGAGGGATCGGCTCGGCCATCGGTCAAGGGCGGTCTGGTGAAAGCGTCGCGAAGGGTGCCGGGCCGCGAGGGCGTCTTCAAGCCGTACTTGACGAAACCACGCCTCCCCGTTCGATCCCGCTCACTGTTCCACCCGCTCGACCGTGTCCCCCAGAAGTTCGAAAGTCTCGATCATGGGCATTGCCCTACGATAGGATCGCGGATCGAGTGGTTCAGACTCATTGTTACTGAGGGCGTTTGCGCCAAGCCTCCCGCTCGAAGCTGAAGCGCTGCAGCACCGCTTTACGCTCTCGCCAGCGTGGGAATTGTGTAGCGTCGCTTCGCGGGTCAGCACGCTGGACTAACCGCCCCACTCCCTGCCAGAATCTGACTTTCTGGCTATATTGCGGGCAATAAACCAGAAGCCATTATAGGGAGATCACATAAGCGCGCCATGCTATCGATCCCGCCTTGGCGTACGCGCCGTAGCGCGCTTCGAAGTTCTCGGTCGCGACGGTGATCGCGATCTGATCCGATCGACCGCCCGTCGGCTGTCGGAGGACATCCCCAAAGATCAGAGCTTCGCGCGACCGTGAGCAAGTCGATAGCTGGTGTCCAAGCCTGGCGGGATTCTGTCCGCATACCAGCGGAGGCCGCTGGTGGGACCGATCTCCATTTTCGCGGCCCCACGAAGAGGGCGCAAGGTCGACCTGGACACGTTACCTGCTTCAACCAACCCTTATCTGAATTGTCGTCAGACTGCAGTCATCAGAATCGCTCATGCAACGGATCGTCGCAGCGCGGCGGGATCTGTTCGTCGCGTGGCTGACGCTTCCGGATATCTGCCGCGGTATTTTGAAAAAATCATCGAAGACAATGGAATGCCGAGTACCTCACCCTGAACGAAATTGGCGTTCTCCAGATTCGAGGTCGTGCTGGAGGAGCGGTGCATTTAGCCGCATCCGGACCCACCGCCGCCGCGCCAAGCGTTCGGGAGATCAAGGCATTGCATGCAAAAGCCAGGCCGCTCATCCAGCCACCTCGTACGCCAGGCTTAGGTGCTTTCACCTGGCACGACATTTGCGCGGTAAATTGGCAACCAGCCTGCATCGGCTCAGGAGAAAACATCCCAACTCAGCTCGCCCGACCGCGGTGGAGTTCGGTTGGGATACCCGATGGAAATCAGAATGACCGACCTGCAGGCAAGAAGCAGTCCATTAATCCTTCGGATCAGAGACGCGAGATCTTAGCATGACGAGCCAGAATTGCGGCAATCCTCAACCAACTGCTCCTGGCCACGATCCGTCCTCGCCACCGGGGGTGCGCTCCACGGAGAGGCGCCTCGGCACGTTTCGCGTCATAGCCCTGTATGTTGCGATGGCTTGGCGCACAAGCCGATATCTAACCTTGTCCTCATTGTTGCTGAGGCTTGCCGATGCACTGCTTCCCGTCAGCATACTTTATGTAGGCAAGCTGATCATTGACGACGTCAGTCACCAAATCCCACACGGGGCGCCCGTCCTTTCCGACGTGCTTTATGGGGAGAGGTTGCATCCGCTTGCACTGTTGATTGCGGCCGGGTTCGGGCTGGCTGTGATCACCGATGTGTTGAGCCGCGTCCGATCTCTCGTTGAAGGTACACTTGGCGAGCGGATTACCGTTGCATTGACCGCCCTTCTCATGGAGCGTGCCGCGACGCTGGATCTGAAGGATTTCGAGGACGCCGAATTTCAGGCCCATCTCGAAGCTGCGCGCGAGCAGACAACCGACACCATGGCGCTGTCTGGCCTTTTTTCACACGCGGCGAGCATTGTAAAAGTGATTGCTTTCGCCGCGGCCCTTCTCATCATTGCGCCTTGGCTGATGGTTCTTCTGTTGATCGCAGTGGTGCCGGCGTTTGTTGGCGAGTTCTATTTCAATGAGAGGAGATACTCGCTCGATTGGAGCCGCATTCAGGAGCGGCGCGAACACGACTATTTGTGCTTTACGGCAACCAGCGTGGAAGCGGCCAAAGAGGTCAAGATTTTCGGGTTGAGCCGTTTTCTCATCAGTCGCTATGTCGCGCTTGCACGGCAATTCTACACCGCAATGCGCAAGCTGGAGTTACGGAATGAAATCTGGAGTGGTGTCTTCACCGCCCTCGCCACGATGGCCTATTACGGCGCTTACGCTTACATCGTGTGGCGTACGCTGCAGGGGGACTTCACCGTTGGTGACCTTACGTTCCTCGCCGGTGCGTTCCTGCAACTGAGCAATGAGCTGGAAACGGTGCTGTTCCGTTTCGCTGGTATATTCGCCACTGAGGTGGAGTACCTCAACTACCTGTTCTCCTTCTTTCAACGGGAGCCTGAAATCCTGACGCCCGAAAATCCGCTGCCCGTCCCTTCCCCAATCCGAGAAGGCTTCGTCTTCGAAGATGTGGGATTCAGATATCCGGGAACGGAGCGGTGGGCGGTGCGTGGTCTCAACTTCGCGCTGCTGGCCGGAGAGGTGGTGGCGGTCGTCGGGGAGAGCGGCGCTGGGAAGACCACGCTGGTTAAGCTGCTGACACGCCTCTACGATCCCGATGAGGGCCGGATCCTTCTCGATGGCAAGGATTTGCGCGAGTACGATCTGGATGAACTACGCAACTCGATTGGCGTGATCTTCCAGGATTTCGTTCGCTACGCCATGACCGCTAACGACAACATCGCGGTTGGCCGCATCACGGCGCGCAAGGATGGAGATCGCATAGAACGCGCCGCCGAATGCAGCCAAGCCTCGAAGGTCATCGGCAGGCTGCCTGAAGGATATGACCAGATGCTCGGCAACGGGTTTAAGGGTGGTGTGGAGCTGTCAGGTGGCGAATGGCAGAAGATTGCCATTGCTCGAGCCTACATGCGAAATGCTGAGCTATTGATCCTGGACGAACCGACGGCAGCACTCGACGCTCGTTCGGAATACGAGGTGTTCCGGCGTTTCAAGGAGCGGAGCAAGGGCAAAACATCGGTTCTAATTTCTCATCGCTTTTCCAGCGTGCGGATGGCCGATCGCGTTCTGGTGCTGGCCGACGGGAAAGTTGAGGCGCAGGGTACACATGAGGAACTTTTGGCGCAGTCCGGTCGCTACGCCGAACTCTTCGAACTCCAGGCGGCGGGCTTTCGATAGGCGGCTATTGGCTCGTCAGGGTTGAACGGCCCTTCCAGAGGTCCAGCGTGCTCTTCTCAAAGTGCAATCGGGGGCGCCAGATTCCAGGGTGGATAGTGCGCTGCTGTTTGACAGAGTGGAGGTGTTCGCCCGGCGCTCGGAAAACATGCCGACGGTAGCTGACAACCGACGAACCACGCCATCCGCACAGGTCTTGGTGCAATTTTTCGCCTTGATGGAATGCGTCGATCGACGTGAGCGAGCACCTCCGTCTCCTTGCTGCACCCCCGAGTTGCGCCCGCACGGACCGCCCCTACCTTGTGCAAGCCTTGTTCCTGGCTATATTACTGGAAACAGATGGAGGCCACCATGGGAAATTCACAGAAGCGTGCCATCCAACATTACCGCTCCCGCCTTGCCCAGCGCGGCTTAGCGCGCTTCGAAGTACTCGGTCGGGACGCTGATCGCGATCTGATACGATCGCTTGCCCGGCGCCTGTCGGAGGATACCCCCGAAGCGTCAGAGCTTCGCGCGACCGTGAGCAGGTCGATCGCTGGCGAGCCACCCAAGCCTGGCCGAATCCTCGCCGCCTTGCGGCGTTCGCCGCTGGTGGGCGCGGACCTCGATTTTTCCCGGCCCCATGAAGAGGGGCGCAAAGTCGACCTGTGACGCGCTACCTCCTCGACACCAACATCATCAGTAATGTTGTCAAACCGCAGCCATCGGAATCGCTCGTGGCATGGATGTCGTCACAGCGCGACGAGGATCTGTTCATCGCGTCGCTGACGCTTGCGGAGATCCGCCGCGGTATTTTGGAGAAGCCACGAGGCAAAAAACGCGACGCGCTCGACAAGTGGTTCTCGGGGTCTGAAGGGCCGCAGGCGCTGTTTGCGAACCGTATCCTATCGTTCGACGACAAGGCGGCGCTGATCTGGGCGCAGCTAATGGCGAAAGGGAAAGCGGCCGGCCAGCCACGTAGCGGGCTCGACATGATCATAGCCGCTGTCGCCGGCGCGAACGAGTGCGTGGTGGTGACAGACAACGAAAAGGACTTTGCCGGACTCCAATTCGTCAATCCGATCCGCGGAGCGGTGTGACGCGCTAGGGGTAGGAAAGCTGGGACGGCAAGACGCTGGACTCGGATAGAGGAGATTGACTCTCGATCCGGTGCGCTGCTTCGCTTGGTATGGATTGTCGCAAGTCCAGACTACCCGTTGTGCCAGGGGTTGACTCCGATCACGCTGAAAACAACATGTCGGATATACTCGAAGTGAGCATAGGCGGAGGCAATTCGCTCGTTTTCCCGGACATTGCGTGACGCCCCGGAAAACTGATCGGTGAGAACTGATCAGGCCCCGGTCGGCCCGCTTGGCGGGGGTATCTAAACGATTGCCGAGCTCAACTGCAGCAACATCGCTCATTGATGGAACGAGAATCGAGGATAATTTTGGCCAGCACCCGGTCGGCAGCGATGCGAGAAGCTTGATGCCCTCAATCCCAGCCAAGCGGCAAACAACCACCATCATGGAAGCAATGCGTTATGGAAGCACCTGCGCTTTGGCGTCGGCACCTCGATGACACGTTCGAGTTCCTCAATCAGATCCGCAA
>NZ_AZUX01000084.1:0-6482 GCF_000513915.1 Mesorhizobium sp. WSM2561 | reverse complement strand
GGGAAAAGGGCATATTTCTGGAATACCATGCCCACATTGCGCTTGTTGGGAGCAACATGCGTCACATCGGTCGTCCCGATTTCGATGAGACCCGCTGTCGGCAGCTCAAAGCCCGCGATCATCATCAAGAGGGTGGTTTTGCCGGAACCCGAAGGTCCCAGGAGCGAGAGAAATTCTCCTGCCCTTACCTCGATGGACACACCCTCGACTGCCGTGAAAGATCCGTAATGTTTCACGACTTCACGGACCGTGACCCTTGCGCCCTTCATATGTTCCCCTTTTCGAACTTTTTTAGTGCCAAGCGGGCTGGAGACCCCGCAAGGCTCACGCCAGTCCCAACTGGGAGGTATCTGCCATATTGTTCAGCCATGTTAGATAAGGGGAAGCCCCGGCACAAACCCTTGCAAATTATGATCTGGCCCGATTGGTTATGACCGAGGGGCTTCGTTCCCACCCACAGTCATTGTGCGACCTTCAGCAGAGCAAGTCAGCAAAAAAGGTCGACCTCGCGTCAGGTGTCGCGTCGTGATGAAAACGAGCGGACCGGGGTCCTGGACTTGACCTTTGGATCGGTGTGCCGACGACAGCGGCGAGGAAGGCGACAAAACGAGGCATCGAATTTTGTGACAGGGGTGATGTGACCTCTTGGGATCGGATGAGGCCTTAAATTGCGCTTTCAGCAGCTTCCCAGTGAGGGGCCGAAATAATGCATTGTCAATGAGTTCGGGCTCGAGGCATCATGGTGAACGCGGTGTGTCCGGGAATGGACGGGGCCAAGCGTTTGGCTCAGATCGTGGTGGGCATGCGCGCCGAAACCGAAAGCTAGGCCGATCATCCACGAACATAGTGAGGCGCGCAAGCAACGTCGCGGGATTGATTGGGATCGCCCGGGCCATCGCCAACTCTCGTTGCTATTCTGGTCTCCGACAGGCCGTTCCTGGCCGGCGATGCCAGCTCGGTCGTGGCGCGATAGGGGCTCCGATCATAACTCTTCGGCCCCCCGGAATAACTCTCGTTGCTCGCGCGCTGAGCCCAATCCCGTCTAGATTTTTCAGGTAAGCTATTGGAGTGTATTCATGGCCGCCGGAGGACGCAAAGCCGTCATCACGTGCGCGGTGACCGGCGCAGCTCACGCGCCGGACAATGTTGCCATATCTGCCAAGGATATCGCGCCGCCAAAAACGATCTGGTACCTGTTGAGCTGGCGCGATCGCGTAACGCCGATGCGCGTCAACGATGAAGTATTGATCGAGTCTTGGCGAGCTACATGAATAAAGGCTATGGCGACGCGAACTCGGCGCTGGACAGTCTGCTGTTTGGGATGTGCAATGGGCTGGAATCGCAACCAGATGGCGGCGCGGGCGGGGCGCGAACTTCAGGACGGAATGTATGTCAATTCGGCATCGGTATTCCAACCCTGGTCGCCAATCATATTCCCGATGGCTTCCGGTGACGCTGCAGTCGGAGAACGGTCTGCTCGCCATCGGCCCGTTCCCGAGCGATGACGAGATCGACGCCAACCTCATCAATGCCGGCAAGCAGACGGTGACTGCGCTGCCGCATACCGCCTTCTTCCACTCGGCGCAAAGCTTCGCGATGATCCGCGGCGGCAAGATTGCGATGGCGATCCTTGGGGCGACGTAGGTGGCGGAGAACGGCGACCTCGCCATCTGGACGACCCCTGGCAAGCTCGTCAAAGGCATGGGCGGTGCGATGGACCTCGTCGCCGGGGTGAAAGAGTGGTCGTGGTCATGGACCATACTAACAAGGCCGGTCAATCGAAGGTGCTCAAGACCTGCACTCTGCCGCTGACCGGGCGGCGTGGTCGATCGGATCATCACCAACCTTGGCGTGCTCGACGTCGTCGAAGGCGGGCTGAGGCTGGTGGAGCTCGCCGATGGCGTGACCGACGCCGAGTTCCGCAGGGCGACCGATGCAACGATCGTCAACTGAGGGCCGGAGCCCCTGCCAAAATTCGCCGAGCGAGGGGAGTCATCATGTCGTAATCGCTAGCGCCGCTCGTACCGCCGTCGGATCGTTCAACGGCGCATTCGGCAACACACCCGCTCATGAACTGGGTGCATCGGCCATCAAGGCGGTCCTCGAACGGGCGGGCATCGAGGCAGGGGAAGTGGACGAGGTGACCCTCGGCCAGGTGCTATTCGCCGGCGAAGGCGAGAATCCGGCACGCCAGCCGGCGATGAAGGCCGACATCCCCAGGAAAAGCCCGCCTGGGCATGGACCAGCGCTGTGGTTCAGGATTGTGGCCCTCGGCATGCAGCAGATTGCAACCGGCGGCGCGAATATCATCGTTGCCGGCGGCATGAAGTCGATGTCGGTGGCGCCGCACTGCGCCCATCTGCGCACAGAGCATGCTGGCCCAGCGGGCGACGCCGTCCTCATCGAAACACCGTCGGCGGCGGCGCATCGGCTACCTCTAACACGGCCGGGGAATAACCCATTGATGCCTCTGTCTCAAACATAGCATCAAGCTTTCTGCAGAGCGTCGACCTTAACTTCCGACATGCCATGAAGTTTCTCAATCTGTCCGGGGGGTTGGCAGAGCGGATCATCCAGTGCAACTCAACTTATACGATGCGCTTTGGCGTAAGACTGCGGGGGCGGATGTATTCCTCGGCTGGCGATCCGTCCACAGCGAGCACTGCGAGCCTGTCAAGGGCGGCATCCGCTTTGCGACGCCGATGCCGAAGAGGTGGAGGCGCTTGCGGCCCTGATGACGCTCAAATGCTCTCTGGTCGATGTTCCCTTCGGAGCCTCTAAAGGCGCACTCAAGATCGACTCGCGCGAATGGACTTCTCAGGAGCTTGAACGTATTACTCGGCGCTTCACTCAGGAACTCGCCAAGCGTGGCCTGATTGGCCCAGGGCTCAACGTGCCCGCTCCGGATGTGGGCACCAGCGAGCGGGAAATGGCCTGGATGGTCGACGAGTTCCGCCGTGCCAATCCCACTGATGTGGTCAACGCGCGCGCTTGCGTGACGGGAAAACCGCTCTCGAAAGGCGGAATTGCCGGACGTACGGAAGCGACAGGCCGAGGCGTGCAGTTTGCCATCCACAGCTATCTCCGTGATCCCCCCACCGCAGGCATGAAGGGACCACCGCGGGACCTCAAGGGGATTTGGCAATGTCGGCTACCACGCTGCCAAATTCCTCTCCAAGGAAGATGGCGCGCGGGTCACGGTCGTTGCCGAACGCGACGGATATGTCGCCAACCCCGAAGGCCTTCCCGTCGAGGCGCTGAAGCAGCATCAGTTCCGCACCGGCGGCATTTCTGGGCTTTGACGGCGCCAAATCTTTCGGGGGCAACATGACGGGCCTGGAAGAGCCATGCGATGTCCTCATCCCCGCCGCGATGGAGAACGCAATTCACATCGACAACGCCGAGCGGATCAAAGCGCATCTCATCGTCGAAGCCGCTAATGGCCCCGTCACCTTCCAGGCCGATCAAGTGATGCGCTCGCGAGGCGTCATGATCCTCCCCGATCTCTATGTCAATGCGGGCGGTGTGGTCGTGAGCTATTTCGAATGGGTGAAGAACCTGACCCACATTCCATTCGGCTTGATGGAAAGGCGGCGGCGGGAGCGGCGCAACCAGACGATCGCCACAGCGCTCGAGCGGATGACAGGCAAGACATTTCCCGCGGAAATGCGCGACGAATTTCTTGAAGGGGGCGCCGAGATTGATCTCGTTCGGTCCGGCCTCGAGGACGTGATGCGCAGCACTTGGGCACGCATCGCGGACCTCCTTGAGGAGCAGCCGGAACTCGGCGACTACAGGACTGCCGCCTATGTCGCGTCCATGGCGGAATTTCTCGAGCCACTGAGAGGAGCCTCGATTCGGCTCCAACAGAGCGATCGCCTATGTCCCCGTGTCGGGGCGCGCAGCCCGAAGAATTCACAGCGGCAGGCAGCAAATATTTGCGTATATTCGGTTTCACTGTGCTGTCCTACCTGGTGGATGCGGACGATCGAAATCGGTCCTACCAACTCGAAGGCAGCGATCCCGATAGCTTCTACCCTGCCGAGGTGGTTGTGGCGCGCGGTTCTTCATGCAGCGGCCGGCACATCAAACTAGCGGCTTGGTCAAAGTGGTCATGGCCGGCAGCAGACCGGTGGAGCGTTTGCGTTCTGATGGACTTGATGAAGGCTCGCTGCAAGACAACTGCCTGCCGCCGCTGTCCGGCCGCCATGCGGCCGCGAGTTTTGCGCGGCGCGCCCTGCCGGTAGGCCTCCCAACCGGCAGGGCGGTATTTTCAAAGTGCTGGATGGGTGTCATGGCAGCGTCCACTATCAGGTTTGAGAAGGAGGTGATCCGCACTATCCGGATGGCACTCGAGCTTCGTCATCTCCGCCACGTCACGACTGTACCCAACTTCTGTCGGGTGCCCGAGGCGCTTCGCGTCAGGTAACCAACGGTGAGCTACTCGAAGGCCGCCTTTCGGTTCTGTTGTTCGAACCTAGCAGGGCCGGAATCCGGCTGCCGACGGCTCGCGCAGAGATCGTGCGGAAATCGCGGCATCTGGTTGGGACCATCAACCACATGGCGGCCAATGCTCGGAAGATAGGCGCGGTCCGCTGGTCGTCTGACGGTCGGCTTCCATAAGTCTGACGGCGCGCGGCAGACGGACCGAGGGATGATTGGGGGAATGCAACTTGTCTTCGAGATATTCCTGGAACTGTCTGAAAGCGTCGACGAGGCGGATTTCCGCGTGGCCATGGCGGGTGCAGCCGCAGCACTCGATCTCCTCACATTTGCTTACCTGTCCTTGCCGCCGCGAGCCTTCCGGCAAGCCAAAGCTCATTTCAAACTATCCGCATCGCTGGACCGCACACTATCTAAGCAACCGTAATCAGCAGGTCGATCCGGTCATCGCGCGGGCGCAGTGTGGCGGATGCCCATTTCGATGGGCATGGAGCGGATCCTTCGTCGAGCGGAATGGCCATTGGAGCGGATTGTCGAACCGCGCACGATCGGCAGCACCCGCGCCGCCCTGACGCGCAAGCTGACAGAGTTGCGCCAGAAGGCCTGGCGGCTCATGCAGGCACCACTGGCTGTGCAGCATAGGTGGCATTACGGATATTAAGGCAGGCCGCACAACTACCCAGCGCTTAGCGGATTCCGTCAGGAAATGCGGCGAGTCTGGCTAAGCTGCCTCAAACGCAGAAGCCAGAAAAGCCGGCGCATGGGCTGGTCGGAGTTCGAGATCTTGGCAGCACGCTCCCCCTGCCAGTTCCGCGCATTACTCGAACTTGGGCAAAGGCACGGACATGACGCTGGGTCACCCTCGGGAAGAGCAGGCGCGCGGGAATCCGGCCGCCCGGATCTGTGAGGGCGAAGGCCGAATGGCTGAGCTACTCGACCACAACCTACTACCATGCTTGGTAGGTTTGTTATTGTCGGTTCCCAGGTAAGTGAGGCGAGCCATTTCGGGAGATAGGCGGCGCCGTGAATAAGCGATATCTACCTCCTGTGATGGTCTCTCTCGGAAATTCGAGAACGCGAGGTGACGATGCTTGGAACGCTTTACTACAGCCCCCTCAGCACTGGCCTCGGAGGATGAGTGTCGCAACGACCTCGTAGGAAGCACACTCGTCGAAATCTCGGGTGGCTGCGAATAGTCGAGCATTTGAGGCTCGCTGTCCTGTGGCGCCAGAACACGGCCCACGAGTTGCATGAAGTGCGCAAGGATAGTCCAATTGAACGGGAGATGCGGCATGCTGCGCAATGATGAAATGAAGCTCGGACTGTATCTCGTTCGGGGGGTGGGATACCATGAAGGTGCATGGCGCGATCCGAATGCGCCAGCGAATAACGGAGTTGACGTCGACAAATATGCTCATTTGGCAGCACTTGCCGAAGATGCGGCGTTCCACTTCGTATTTTTCGCCGACACCCAAGGCATCATCGGTGATCACGCTACCATAGCTCGTGCAAGCGGTAGCGATGGCTTCGAGCCGATTACACTTTTGTCGGCGCTTTCATCGAGAACGCGGGATATCGGTCTTGTCGCAACAGCGACAACTACGTACTACCAACCATATCAACTTGCATGCATGCTCGCATCACTTGACCACTTGTCAGGAGGACGCGCGGCCTGGAACATTGTCACCTCGGCTTACAGCAGATCTAAGACTGACAGCGGCATCGTTACGTTATTCGAACAGGGTTCAGAAAAATGGCATCGAAAATCCCACCGGCTCTTGGAATACTGAATCTGGAATTCGGGCTGCCGCCCGGCGCCACGCCGCCAGCGCCGNTGCCCGGCTCATTGCGGAATCCGGCAACCCATGGCTTGCCGGTCATCTTTGAAACCGTTGCAGGAGCTTGGGCAGAAAACGTCATTCGCGGCGATCCAGCGCTCGAGCCGGCTTGCATCGCAGCGGCCCGGCGCCTGGTGGCGCGAGGCGCTTTCGCAATAACCTCTAACTGCGGCTTCTTTATCCGGCATCAGGCGGCAGTGG
>NZ_AZUX01000083.1:0-6935 GCF_000513915.1 Mesorhizobium sp. WSM2561 | reverse complement strand
CCTTCACCGACGGCCGTCGCTTCCGGGTGCTGGCCGTCGTCGACGACTACACGCGGGAATGTCTGGCACTCATCGCCGACACCTCGCTGTCGGGCCTGCGCNTCGTGCGCGAGCTGGNCGCTGTCATCCGCTGGCGCGGGCGGCCCGCCACGATCGTTTCCGACAACGGCACGGAGCTGACTCCATGGCAGTCCTGCGCTGGTGCCAGCAGACCGGCGTCGAATGGCACTATATCGCGCCGGGTAAGCCCATGCAGAATGCCTTCGTCGAGAGCTTCAACGGGCGCTTCAGGGACGAGTGCCTGAACGCCCACTGGTTCCTGACCCTTGCCGACGCGGCCGAAAAGTTGGAGGATTGGCGCAAATACTAGATTCCTGTTTCATAACACCCATCTGTCTATGTCGTTGAAGGGAATAGGTTTCTAAAAATCGGCGCTGTTCATCGCGCCTCGCCACAGGCGGCCGACCCGGTGACGGCAATGGCGCTCGTCCAGATCGATCCGACCGCCGCTTTTGAATACTCATCGCAACTTCCAAATCCAGAGTGCTGCGACGACCGCTTGAATCCGCCCAATTTGCCGCCGAGATCTATCGCGAAGCGCTGAGCGCCAACGGCCTGATCGGTTCTATGGGGCGCAAGGGCAATCCGTACGACAACGCCAACCCGAAAGCTTGTTGAAAGCCCTGAAGGTGGAGGCGGTCTACCCGATGGCGTTCGAAACCTTCGACGATGTCGTCAGGCATCTTCCGCACTTCATCGAGGAGGTCTACAACAGACGCAGGCTTCATTCGGCGCTGGGATATCTCAGCCCGTAGAAGTTCGAGCATCAGCACATCCGGCAGACGGGCAAAACCGCAGCCTGATCAGTGTCCACCCCAAGGGGCGCACTCCAACAGATCAAAGCTTTTCAGGAGGGCTCAACTGATGGCTGAATGATCGCGGTCCTCGAGGTCCCTACCGGGACGGGGTCCCCGATGATGCCGTGGTCAGGACTGTCGCCAGCCTCCGGTCGCGCACGCTTATGAGATGGCACATCGGCTTACCGCACTGGACCAGCATCATGATGGCAGCCATCGCGCTAAGCGGACTATGACAATGCTGGCGACATTCGTAAGGCGAGCATATCGCCCCGACGGAAAAGGGGCGGGCGTCGATCGCGTCGTTTGCTAGTCTAGTTTCCGTCCATAAACAGCAACCTATTGACCTAATTTGGCAAATCGCTGCTTTTGGGGAGCGAGGCCCGGCGGTTTCAGGTATCTTGGATGGTACCACCGATTCCAAGTCCTGCCACCGCCGGAGCCGACAATGCGCCAAGAACGCACCGTCCAAGCCAGCATATTCGATCTTTTCGCTTCGCACGAGATCGGCCGTGAGCTGAAAGCGATGTCGCAATGGTTGGACGACAATCGCGACGTGCTCGGCCTGGTCGCGGGGGACCTGCGTAGAATCGGCGTCAAGGCTACCGGACGGCAGGGACTGCCCGGCGAGGCGGTGCTGCGCTGCGCTCTGCTCAAGCAATACCGGCAACTGAGCTACCAAGAGCTGGCGTTCCATATGCAGGACTCGGCCTCCTTCCGCGCCTTCGCCCGGCTGCCGTGGTCGTGGAGCCCGAAGAAGTCGATGCTGCAGCAGACGATCAGCGCGATCCGACCGCAGACCTGGGAAGAGATTAACCGGGCGCTGTTGTCCAACGCCCGGCAAGAGAAGCTGGAGGACGGCGCTGTCGTGCGGCTGGACAGTACCGTGACCTCGGCACTCATGCATGAACCGAGCGACAGCACTTGCTGCCGATGTTGGAGCGCCACATCGCCTTCTACGACCAGCCTCCGCGGCAGGCAGCTGCAGATGGCGGCTTCGCCACGCGCGACAACTTGGCCACGGCAAAGGCCTGGGGCGTTCGCGACATGGCGTTCCACAAGAAAGCCGGCCTCAGCATCGAGGACATGGTCAAAAGCAAGTGGGTTTATCGCAAGCTGCGCAACTTCCGTGCTGGCATCGAAGCCGGGATATCTTGCCTGAAGCGAGCCTACGGCTTGGCGCGCTGCATCTGGCGCGGGCTTGATCACTTCAAGACCTACGTCTGGTCCTCGATCGTCGATTACAACCTCGTCCTCTTCACTCGTCTCAGGCCGACCTGATACCGAGCAGCTATCGCGGTTCCGTTGCACCGGCTCATGCCGGCCTCGCGACGCGTCTTCCCACGCCAGCTACGGCACAATCTAGTTGTCAACCGCGCTCCGCGGCCTCCAACAGACTCATCAGCGTATGCAAAAGGACTGTCAGCCCAAGGTAAGCCATTGCAAACGCTGCAAAATGCTGCTCGTTTATGGACGGAAACTAGCCTAGCGAAGCACAAAAAGCTCCCGGGGCGCCTTTGTCAGCACTTCAACGCCGGATTCGGTCACACGAATGCTCTCGCTGATCACGTACCCGAAGTCTTCCTCCACCCACGAGCCCAAATGCATATGGAACGTCATGTTAGGTTTCAGGACTGACAGATTTCCCTCTTGGAGGCTGAGTGTGCGCTCCCCCCAATCAATGCCAATGCCGTAGCCAGGGCGGGACCTCTTCTTGAAGCCAAGCCTCTCAGTCGCGCGATGGATTGCGTGAGCGACATCGCCGATGACCGCTCCTGCCCGAACTGAGTCTAGGCCAGCTTCTAAGCCGGCGAGTTGAGCCTCGTGAATGCGAAGCAGGCAGTCGGATGGTTTACCGATAGAGTAGGTTCGGCAAATCGGCGCGGTGTAGCCATGCCGTACTCCGGCGATCTCCAAATTTATCTGCGAACCTTGGCGGAAAACATCTTCGCTCCACGTGACGTGCGGAGTGCCTATCCTCGATGAAGCACATAGGAAGGGGGTCGCGATCCATGTTCCGGGCTTGCCGTTTGCCCCGCGCGCTAGCGTTCCTACGATTTCGGCGATGGCGTCGGCTTCCCTCATACCGGGGCTAATCACTTCCGCTGCACGCAGGATTCCCGCGTCGGCGATGGCTGCCGCTTCCCTCATGACAGCAATCTCAAGATCGGACTTAACATTCCGTATTGACGTGATAACGTCAAAGAAATTTATGATCCGGGCCTCCGGTAGCCGCCCCTTGAATTTTTCTGCTGCATCAACGGATAGATTTCCTAGCTCGAGTCCTATGCCGCCGTTCGCGAGCCCAGCCTCCAAGAGGAAATCGATTACCGCATCGTAACCGTTCTTAGAGGGATTTCCCATCAGCTCTTCTGGATAGCCAACCACCTTGTCGCGATCCATGAATGTCTCTTGGAAGGCCGCTGGCACGTCCATCCAGCGCAGGATGAACGTCGGCTGCTCCTGGCGAGCCGAAACAACAAGACCTCTCGTGTCGTAGGATCTGGCGGTGGAGCCGGTGAGATAGGTAACGTGCGCTTGCTCTGTTACCACCAGCGCATCCACATCACGCTGCGCCATCTCCTCCTTTACCGCGGCGAGCCTACGTAGGTATTCCGTTCGAGGGAAAACCTGCGGACCTTTGCTGATCGGCATTATTATCTCCATAATCGGACCTGATTGCAGGTGTGTAGGGCGGTAGACTTGGTTGAACGTCGGGCAACCACAAGTCTCTGGGGATTATTGCAAAAGCCAGAGCCTATTTTCGTTGTAATGAGAGCTTTCGATGATCGAAAGCTGCATTTAACGCCTGGATGCGATGTTTTCATGTGCGGCTGAGCCGATTGATCAACAGGGATTCGGTCAGCGGGTGGACCGTGCAAAGGCCACACTTGTACTGTGGAGCCCACGATCAGGCCGATCGCAGGCAACCGCAGGTGACTTGCCGCCGTACTGCGCGGGCAGTACGGCTATTATGGCAGGCCGCATAACTACCCAGCGTTCAGCGGATTCCGTGAGGCAGTGCCTCGGGCTGGCTAAGCATCTGAGACGGCGAAGCCAGAAAAGCCGAAAAGCCGGCGCATGGGCTGGTCGGAGTTCGAGACCTTGACAGTATGCTTCCCCCTGCCAGTTCCCCGCATTACTCGAACTTGGGTACAGGCACCGATTATGACGCGGGTCACCCTCGTGAAGAGCCGGGTGCGGGAAATCCGCCCGCCCGGATCTGTGAGGGCGAAAGTCGAAAAATGGCTGAGCTATTCGACCAGGATTTGAGACGCGAAACTTTTCGCAACCCGCTTCGCTTAGCCAAGAGTCGGAAGCCCGACAAAGTTGTGACAAAGCAAACAGGCAGAATCGGACGCGAAAAGCCGACCCATTGGACTCCACACCGTTTTTTGCGTTGGCACACCTCTTGCGCTTTGAACTGCGACGTTCACCAGCAACGGAGCCATTCGATGTCCGTATCGACGATTTCGCTTGGGAGTTAGCCCTCGACCAGTCGCTCGCGACCGCAAGCAATCGACATCGTTTCAAGCTCCTGTGCTTGCAAGGAACACGTTTCGCGGGTTGGCTGGAGACTAGACGTATTCGGTAATAGGCAACGCAAATCAGTTTTCGACCAGTACACACGAAAGCAAGTTAAGCAAACTTCTAAACCCAGCGTCAGGAGAATCGAATATGTCTGATGAGTTTACTTATGGCGAGATTTACGCTCCGATCTATGAAGAATACACCACTGTGCAAGGTAAAGTCGCTGAGGTAAACGAGACCGTCGCCTTTCTTGAGCGATATTGCAGCGGGGGCAGTGCTCTCGAACTGGGTATAGGCGACGGGCGCGTGGCAGTGCCGTTGAGCGAGCGCGGCGTCAAGGTCGAAGGTATCGATAATTCGTGCAGCATGTTGAAACTTCTCGCCGAGCGCACTGATCGAATCAAGGCTTGGCAGGGAGATATTGCCCATTTCAAATCACAGCAACGCTACAGTATGGTGTATTGCGTTTATTTCACGTTCACGTTGCTCTTCACGCGCGAAGAGCAAATAGCTTGCCTCCGATCTGCCGCGGAGGCGCTAGATGATGAGGGGGTTTTGGTGATAGAATTGGGTGTACCAGGCTTGAATCCTCTCGTCGGCGGCCAGAAAACCACGACGGCGCGGCTAGTGAATCATGAGAATACGATCCTCAATGTGGCTGTCCACAATCCACTAAACCAGACCTTGGTTTCGACCCTGCTCTGGTTTTCTGGCACGTCGGTCAGACGTTTACCGCAATGCGTTCGTTACGTTTATCACCAGGAACTCGATACCATGGCCGAATGCGTGGGGCTGGAGCTAGCGGAGCGGTGGGGAGATTGGGCTAGAGGTGCGTTCACCAAACGATCCGAACGTCATATCTCGGTCTACCGCCGAAGCAGCCCGTAGTCGGGGGATCATTCGCGACAAAAAAGCTTAAATAAGCCTCAATTGCCAGTATCGCTTAGCATTCTTGGGATATTCGCTGTTCGCAGCTCTGGATGCGTTATTTGCTGTGGAGCCTTCCGTGGTTGCCGCCCGTAATGCAAGAGGCTTCTGGCCCTTTTCGACGTGTGATCGAGTGCGGTCTTCTGTCAGACCTTCATGTGCGGCATTTCCAAGAGCCGCTGGCCGGTATGGTGGTCTGCAGATCAGGTCCAAATCTCGATAACGAGCGCATTGGCTCTTTGGCTCCAGCAGGTTTTCCTGATCCAGATCTGTTCGATTGTTGCGCCCATTCGGGTCGTCGCCTTCTCACACCCCTTTTACCGGTGCCGGGTTGTTTGCTGCAGGTCGATCATGCAGCCGCAGCCGACGCCGGATTCCGATAATCCTCATTCGTTCTCAGCATCGCCCAAATTGCCCGCGCCATGTTGTTCGCCAGGGCGATCGCCACGAGCATTCGCGGCTTTCTCCCCAGCATATGCGCCAGCCAAGATCCCTTGGAGATCCAGCCTTTGTGGATTGATTTGATAAAGTGATTCCCAATCAGCGAGGGGGTCGGGAATGAAGCGGTTTGTCGAGGGCGAGGATCGCCGGCAAGCGACGCCGCTTCCCGAGTGCCTGGACGATTACGTGACTCAGGACAATCCGGTCCGGGTCATCGAAGTCTTCATCGACGAACTCGACCTCGGCGCCGTAAGCTTTGCCGGGGTTGTGCCGGAAGCGACCGGGCGGCCTGCCTATCATCCCGCGACGCTGCTTAAGATCTGTCCGTATGGTTATCTCAACCGCATCCAGTCGAGCCGCCGGCTCGAGCGGGAGACGCAGCGCAGATGAGCTTGCAAGTGCTCGCCTACAATATGAAGCGCATGATCAACATCTTCGGCGTCAAGCCGCTGATGACGGCGATCGCCGCCTGATCACGCCCCCGACCACCAGCGGCCTCATCGCTGCCACGCTCGAACAGCGGCCGTCACACGCAATCTGCAATCGCGTTTTCACACGATCCCAATCAGAGAAGCCTGCTAGGCCGAAAGATCTTCCCATGGAAGAGTCGCGTTTCAGTTCCTCCATGCGCGCAGCGGTGGCCGCAACGGTAATCGACCCACTTTGCCGGAAACCGGTCGGCTGACCCGTCAGCTGCTCTAGATCCGGGAACAATTCTGCGGAGTACTGTGCGAGTTTCGCCATGTACTCATTAGCCCGAAGCTGGGTAACCAGCCCGGCCGCATGCCAGTTGTGCCACATGTCGGCTGGTCTCGCTCGAGCAGCAGGACTTCCCTATGGCCAGACGTGTCAGGTGATACGCGATCCCTATAATGCCGCCGCCGATGATGGCGTATTCTGTGTGTGAAGGTAGTGTGCTTGGCATTGGGACCTCGGAAGATCGTAAATGCGTGGCTGCGGCTAGAACCGTATCTGCTGTGCACCGGGATGCGCCCGCTCAACGAGCCGGCCGCGGTCCGGTCGCGTCCCCAGACGTGGTGTAGCTCGGCGGTAGCGAAGCCGCTCGCGAGCGCGCCCTCAACAGCGCCGTAGCGAGCGAGCGGCTTTGCGGGTGGTCATCGACAGTTCGCCGGTAAGGTCGGGTTGCTGACACCAACCTGATTCGAAGGAACCATCGAT
>NZ_AZUX01000082.1:0-7076 GCF_000513915.1 Mesorhizobium sp. WSM2561 | reverse complement strand
TCCGCGCCCTTTCCGGTTTCGATCTCGGTGAACTCCTGGAGGATGATCATTCCCTCGGCCTCGGCAAAGCGGGCGACCGCGGCACGCTGGGCCTCGATGAAAAGCCATCACAAGCGTTCTACGACGTAAATTGACCCGTCAACGACCTTCCTGACATCGCGCTTCAACGTCCGCACAGGGGGTGAATGCTTTCAGTGGCTCGTCGTGGAGCGACGAGCCACTGAATCACGATCTGCGAGCAGGTAACGATCGGCCAGCGCCGTGATCACTCGGGATCAGTTCGACTCGCCGCCGCGGGGACAATGAGACCTTGGCATGCGACATGGCAGATACTGTGGGCTGGACAAATCATGGGCCGGCCGCATTCCGCCCCGACCCGGAACTCGGATTGGGACGCTTTGACAAAGCGCACGTGATTTCGTCGCGTGAGATACCAATGTCGTTAAGAATGTCATCCGGTGACCGGCTCAACCCGTCCGTTATCATCCACATAGCTTTTCGCTCGGCGCGAAGGCGGAACCATCCGCGAATGTAGCCAATGGTGCCATTATGAAAACTTGTCCACATCGAAGTCATCTTAATCATCTGCTCGAACACACGGCACGGAACGGCACTGGCGGTATTCACCGCGAGAAGGACCGGTTACGTCGCATCTGACTCGTCTCAATTCCGAACTTATCGGTCTCGTCCGGCTGGGCGCACCGCGGCGGCAGCGACTGCAACCGCGCCGGCGAGGGTTGAAATGCTGATTGTTTTTCGTAACATAGTTCTGTTTCCTTTCAGCGATGATGGTTCATCAAGCGATCAAGATGACATGCATAGGTTGTGCCGCCCGACAACATAAGGCCAGAACCATCATCTTCTTCTACAAACAATTGCTATGCTAAGTTTACGGTGCGTGAGGTTGCGCTCGAACACAACGAATATATATTTCAAGCTAATTTTCTAGCTTTAGCAAGCTATATTTTAACGGCAAGCTTGACAAATCCACCGCTAACCTCCCGGTGCTCCACCCAGGTGGTCAAGAGACGTTCGGCAAAAACGGGTTTGCGGGCCAGGGCCGCTTCGGAGCGGGCGGCGGATGCTTCGTTCCTTCTCTCACCGCTTGCGCATGGGCGTTTGTCGCTACGCTATCGGCCTGCGTCGTGCTATACTTTTTGTTTGGCTTCCTTCGACGGGAACGGAGATGTTCGACCTGTCAACCTTGACGCGGAGAAGCATTGGCGTTGCTCTTGTCGGTTGCGCGTTCCTCGCGCCGGCTGCCATGGGAGCGGTTACTGAAGATGTCGCGATGGGAATCCGCCTTGCGGAATTGCTTCGCGCGGGGCGAAGCGTTGTCTCCAACTATCAGACACTAATCAACGATCCCGCACTTGGCGACAAGCACCTCGACAGCGAGCGGTTTGCGAGCGAGGCCATCGCCGTTTACTCAAAAAACACCGGCCAGGACCCGTTTTCCGGCGAATTGACCAAACGCGACCGGCGTCTGCTTGAGGCCCAGATTGGGGCTATGCGGGAGGTGGTGGACGAGCAGCAAGATGACATCAACCGCGCTGGGATCGGGTTCAAGGGCTTCGTGCCGGCCGTTTTCGCGCGTCTGTTGAATGAGAAATTCGCCGCCAAGGTCGGCAACGAAGCTCTGGTGCGCGTGACTGCGCCCGAGCAACTCGTGCGCAACCGCAAATCTCTTCCGGACGCTTGGGAAGCCAGCGTCATCGTAAGCGTCTTTTCAGATCCGAAGAGAGCAAAAGGCGAAGCC
This sequence comes from Mesorhizobium sp. WSM2561, assembly GCF_000513915.1. NCBI lineage: Bacteria > Pseudomonadati > Pseudomonadota > Alphaproteobacteria > Hyphomicrobiales > Phyllobacteriaceae > Mesorhizobium > Mesorhizobium sp. WSM2561. The sequence continues at coordinate 5,317 of NZ_AZUX01000082.1, read as the reverse complement.
TACACGGACGTGACCGAGGTGGAGGGACGCCCGGCATTTCGAATGCTCCTGCCCGAATACTATACGGAGTCGTGTCTTTCCTGCCACGGCGAGCCGAAGGGCGAGATCGACATAACTGGATATCCCAAGGAGGGCGGAAAAGCCGGCGATCTGGGGGGCGCAATCAGCATCGTCTTGTTCAAATGAGCGTCCTGGAACAGACACCCCACGAGTTGGAAGCCATACCGGTGCCGTCGAAATCCCTGGGACGTCGCCTTGCCAGTCTGCCGATCGCGGCCCGCGTAGCTGCACTGACAGCGGCCGGCCTTATCAGTCTCATCGTATCTTCCATCCTTCTCACGCAGGCGCTTTATCGCAGTGCCGACCGCACCGCAGACACTAAGGCATTGTTCGATCTCGCGGCGACTGCGGCTGCGGCGCACGTGACCTTTGGCGAATTGCGATACTGGCTCACCGATTTGTCGGTCAGCTTGCTAATGAACTCCCAGCGGAATGCCGAGCAGGCGCGTGAGCGACTGCTGGACCAACTGGACGGCCTTTCGAAATTATCCCCCGATGCAGTGAGGGAAATCCGTGTCGAGATCGATGACTACGTCAAAAGGGCACTAGAGGCGGCGGACAGCTATACTCAGGATAACCGCATCATTGGAAACGCTCTCCTGGCCGAGGCGCGAACCCACAGCACAAATGTCGATGCCACCCTTAACAAACTTGTCGAGCAAGTGAGCGCCGAGGCAGAAGCCGCTCGCAACGAGGCTGTAAGGCTAGCCCAGAAAACCGCGACTACCGCTGCCATTCTGGTGGTCATCGTGCTGTTGATTGGGTCGCTTCTTACAATCCTTGTCCTTCGCTCGATCATTGGCCCGTTACGGCGGCTGAACCGGGTCATCGGCGAACTGACGCAAGGACGCTACGATATTGAAATACCGATTGAGGGAGGCGACGAACTCGGCGCAATGTCGCGGACGCTTCGACTTTTTCGCGCGGGCGCGATTGAAAAGAAACGACTGGAAGACGAGGCGGAGCAGCAACGACGGACGATCGCAGCGGCGCTTGAGGCAATTTCTGACGGATTTGTCCTATTCGATCCGCAGGACAGGGTCATCCTGGCCAACAGCAAATTTTGCGAATTCTTCCCTGACCATGCGCGAGCTTCTCTTCCTGGGCAAAGCTTCCAAGAAATCTTGGAGCAACGCCTGGCAGGCGGGCAAGTCGACCTTGCGGGCGCGTCGCCGGAGGAGTGGATTGCCCAGCGGTTACACATCCACAAGGACCCGGCGGGCTTCGTCGGCGAGGATCGCTTTGGCGACAGATGGGTTCGCGTAAGCAGGCGAAAAACGCCTGACGGCGGCGCGGTCGCCGTTTACACCGACATCACGGAATTGAAACTGAGACAAGACGAACTCGAGCGCGCCAAGAGCCGTGCTGAATCGACGAATGAAGCCAAGAGCCGCTTCGTCGCATCCGTCAGCCACGAACTGCGTACGCCGCTGAACGCGATTATTGGCTACAGCGAGATGCTGATCGAAGATGCGAGCGACCAGCACATGGTGGAATTCGTTCCGGAACTGAAGAAGATCGCCGCGGCTGGTCGCCATCTCCTGGGGCTCATCAACGACATCCTCGACTTGTCGAAGATCGAGGCGAACAAGATGGAAATTTTCTTGGAAACGTTCGACGTCGCCGATTTGATGCGCGACGTCCAGGCCACAGTCGCGCCTCTGATGGCGAAAAACCGAAACGGTTTCGTACTGGACCTCGAGGACGACCTCGGGAAAATGCATTCGGACCAGACGAAGTTGCGTCAGAACCTGTTTAACCTGCTCAGCAACGCCGCCAAGTTTACCGAAGGGGGTCGAGTAACACTCGCGGTGCGTCGCGACAGGCGACCAAACGGCGATTGGCTGATATTCAAAGTGTCCGACACCGGGATCGGAATGACGTCGGAGCAGCAGGAACGGCTCTTCGACGCTTTTACGCAGGCGGACGCATCCACCACTCGCAACTATGGCGGAACGGGGCTTGGCCTCAGCATAACCCGGAGTTTTAGCCGAATGATCGGAGGCGTTGTAAAGGTCGAGAGCGAACTCGGAAAAGGCTCGACCTTCATAATGGAGATTCCAGCCGAGTTCAAAAAAGAATCTAGCGAGCAACACCCCTCCGAAGCTGTGCCGTTGCCGCCACGAGACAAGGCGGTTCTGATCATAGATGATGAACCAGCCGCCCGAACCGTCATCGCCAGCGCCTTGGCGGAGGCGGGACTGGCATCGTTCGAAGCAGCAAGCGGCGAGGAAGGAATAGCCGCTGCTCGAGCGCATCGCCCCGCGGCGATCATTCTCGACATCATCATGCCGCATCAGGACGGCTGGTCAGTGCTGCGATCTCTGAAGAACGATAGGGAGCTTTGCGAGATTCCTGTGATCCTTGCGACGATACTTGCAGATCGCGAACTCGGCCTCTCACTCGGGGCGGTTGAATACCTGACGAAGCCGATCGACACCGAGAAGCTGATTCAAACAATTGAGGCTTGCGGCGGTGGCAACCGCGATGTGCTTGTAATTGATGACGACCAAGCCTCCCGCGATTTCCTTCGGCGTATCCTGATCAAGAAGGATTGGCGGGTTCACGAGGCAAGCGACGGCGTGCGCGGCCTTGGCCTGATGAAACGGTTGTTGCCGCGCCTGGTGGTGCTTGATCTGCTGATGCCCGAAATGGACGGATTTCAGACATTGAGTGAGATGCAGCAGACGCCCGAACTGCAGAACATTCCGGTGGTCGTAGTTACCTCGAAAGATCTGTCGATGAACGAGCTCGAATGGCTCCGCGATAGGGCGGTTGCCGTTGTGACCAAGGGCGCGAACAGCAGGTCTCAATTGGTCAAGGCGCTCGAACGCCAGATTTCCGCGGCCGAGTAGGCTGGCCCGGCATCTCAGTTCGTTGACCCATCGTTAGAAGGGGCCGAAGATGACGAGAATCCTTCTGGTGGAAGACAACGAAATGAATCGCGACATGCTCTCGCGACGGTTGTCGCGGCGTGGGTTCGAAGTGCTTATTGCAGAAAACGGACAATCCGGCGTGGAACTAACCATTTCGGAAAGACCGGATCTGATCCTTATGGATATGAGCCTGCCCGTGATGGACGGATGGGAGGCGACACGGCGGATCAAGGCTGATCCGACCACCTCCGGGATCCCTATAATCGCGCTTTCTGCACATGCTATGACCAGCGATCGGGAATTGGCGCTTGAGGCCGGCTGCGATGACTACGACAGCAAGCCGGTGGACCTGCCGAGGCTCGTCCAGAAAATCGAACAATTGCTTGCCGCAAATCCGTGAGCCGCCGAGTCGGCGGATTGGAGACATGACTGCCAAGAATGAGTTCCAACGCCACGCAATAGCCGCCCATCTGGCGCAGACGCTTGCTGGACCAGCACGGGCAATCTCGGGATTTCAGGAACTGCTGCTAGAACAGGTGCAGAACCACAGTCTGGTGCACATCACTCCAGATCTTGAGAGGGTCGGCGCCGCTGCCCGGCAATTGAACAGCCTCATCGACAGCTTGATCCATGGCAAAGCCGACTATCCGGACCATGCAGGGCGCGAGATCGAGGCGAAACTGCGCCACGATTTGCGAACACCACTCAACGCGATTATCGGCTACTCCGAAATGATCCTTGAAGAAGCCGAAGAATTGCACGAACACGCATTGGACGAAGATGTCAGAGTGATGCTCGCGGCTGCGGCCGAGCTGTTGGCGCATGTCGATGCAATTGCCGGCCTATCGCGCGCCAGCGACAACGAAGGGCTGTGGACGACGGATCAGGCAGAGATCGATGCAGCAGGGCTCGAAAGGGCGCTGGGCAAGACCGAGCGCGATGCATTCTCAGGACGCAACGGTAGAATACTTGTCGTCGACGACATCGGCAGTAACCGCGATCTTCTCTCGCGCCGCTTGCTGCACGACGGTCATCAGGTAGTCACTGCCGAGTCAGGCCTGTCCGCGCTGACCCGCCTTGCGGAATATGAATTTGACCTTGTTCTGTTGGACATACTGATGCCGGACATGAACGGCATCGAGGTGCTCTCGCGATTGAAAGCTGAGCGCCGGTGGCGGCACATCCCGGTCATTATGATATCGGGGCTGAACGAAGTCGACGCCGTGGTCCGCTGCATCGAGGCGGGAGCCGACGACTACTTGCTTAAACCGTTCAATCCGGTCCTGCTGCGCGCCCGGATCAACTCCAGTCTGGAGAAGAAGCGTTGGCGCGACCGCGAGCACCAGTATCTTCAGCGGATCGAGGCGGAAAAGCGGCGGGCCGACTCGCTTCTACATGCCGTCCTGCCCGGTCAAATCGTTGCGCGGCTGCAAGGGGGCGAGGAGATCATTGCGGACCGGTTCGAGGAAGTGACCATCCTTTTTGCCGATATTGTCGGATTCTCGCCTATCGCAGCGAAATTGCCGGCATCCGACCTTATCAAGCGCCTCGACCGGTTGTTCAGCATGTTCGACGCGCTGGCGGAGAAGCATTCCGTGGAGAAGATCAAGACAATCGGAGACGCGTATATGGCCGCTTGTGGTCTTCCGGAACCGGCGGCCGATCACGCCGACAGGACCGTGGCGCTGGGAAAATCCATGCTGGACTCGTTGAGGCTCTTGGCGTCGGGCAGCGACAGTTTTCGTGTCCGAATCGGCGTACACACCGGACCGGTGATCGCCGGTCTGATCGGCCGACATCGGTTCGTCTATGATGTCTGGGGCGAAACCGTGAACATCGCAAGCCGACTCGAGTCCCAGGGCGTAGCCGACCGCATGCAAATCTCGGAGGCAACCAGGCGCGCTCTGCACTCCTCTTGGGAGCTAGAACCGCGCTGCACTGTGGAACTGAGAGGCGTCGGCAAGATGGAGACCTATCTCGTTCGACACTGATGTCTGATTCCTCAAAGCGACCCGTAAGCGAGTAGCTTACGGCACCGGCGTTGAGAGGCTATTACTACCATAGCAATCGCGAATCGAAGAGCAGATTAACCAGCGTCCGTGTCATAGACGTCCAGGCCCTGTCTCTGAAGTTCGACAACGGTTTCAATCGCAGACCTTTTTGGAGAAGTATCCTCGGTACGGAACGCATCCGAACACCGGAAAGCACCATGTTCGTGGCGTCAGCGAGAATTCCGACGCTGCGAAGATGGCCCATGTCACCGCGTCCCGACCAACGTCAACATAGCTGCGGTAGCTATTGTTGTCCGGCAGCGCTAGTTCATCTATCGCAAACTGTCGGATGGCGCTCGCCGATGCCATTCGAGCGCGCAATGTCCCAGG
>NZ_AZUX01000081.1:0-7148 GCF_000513915.1 Mesorhizobium sp. WSM2561 | reverse complement strand
TGACACAGGCGAGAAGCTGATGGGTTTCCGCCTGCGCGATGCCGCTGACAGCGGCTTCACCTCCGCCACCTGGATCGCGGCGGACGGTGCCGTGACGCCCTACGGCGACGGCAAGCTCGTTGCGACCCCGCTGGAGACGAGCTGGGTGGAGGGGCGCGAAATTCCTACGCGCTGGCGTCTCGTCTTGCCCGACCGTGCGCTCGACGTCACCGTCGGCGCGCTCAACTCTCANGCCTGGATGGGTCTCAGCATCCCCTATTGGGAAGGTCCGGTGCGGGTGGCCGGCACACACCCTGGCAAGGGCTATCTCGAGATGACGGGCTACCAGCGGCGATGACCGTGGACCCCGGCTGTGCCTGCGCGTCAGATCGTCACGAACAACTCCCCCGATACCAAGTCGCGGCAGCGATAGTTAGCGATGCTGTATTGTATATCGGATCACCCAGCATTGGCTATTGTTGTCGCTTGGCAGTTAATTGTAACAATGCGGCGATTTGGTTGAGCCTTGGCATTTAATTGTGAGAATCCAGGTGATCTGATTCTCAAATTAACTGCATTTGAGACGAGACTCTCAACCTGCGGGCTTGGGCTATCATGTTCTCGGCAGCATCAGTGAATTATTCGCGACCGCTTTGGACGTGACGCTATGGGCTACGCCGCCACAGCGCTGGACGGTCCGTGCTCGGTCCCCGACGGATTCCGCGAACTGGCCGAGAAGGAGTTGTAAAGTGCGGCGGCCTACCCCGCGCGGCGAATTTCCTCTCGCTTGGGAAGCTTCCAGTTTGGTCTTGGGAAATGACAGGTGTAGCCATTGGGATAGCGCTCGAGGTAGTCCTGATGCTCCGGCTCGGCCTCCCAGAAATCGCTGACCGGCACCACCTCGGTCACGACCTTACCGGGCCAAAGCCGGGATGCTTCGACATCGGCGATGGTGTCTTCCGCAACGCGCTTTTGCTCGTCGTCTGTATAGAAGATCGCCGAGCGGTAGCTCGCGCCGACATCGTTGCCCTGGCGGTTGCGCGTCGTTGGATCATGGATCTGGAAGAAGAATTCCAGCAAATCGCGATAGCTGATCATGTCTGGATCGAACACGATCTCGATCGCCTCGGCGTGGCTGCCATGATTGCGATAGGTAGCGTTAGGCACCTCACCGCCGGTGTAGCCGACGCGGGTGGAAATCACGCCGGGGTAGCGGCGGATCAGATCCTGCATACCCCAGAAGCAGCCGCCTGCAAGCACAGCGCGTTCGGTCGTCATGGTCTCTGACCTCCTGAATTTGGGTTCATCTCCATATAGGCATTGTTTGCATCTTTTTTCAGTCGCAGGCCATTTGACACAAACGCGTCGCCCGATGGAGATTATCCTGAACAGCTAGCGCAGTGTGCGCTCCATGTCAGTCGAGACGATCATGGGCAAATATCGAGACTATCGCGAACCACGTCGGCATCGCCATGACGATGACCCTGTTTCCTTTTCGGAACGGGCTTCCGAGCCAAGCTACTTTCAGCGGCCCGCAATTGTGGCCGCAGACCCTGTCGACGCCGAGATATTGTGGTTCAATGCCAGCAAGGGTTTTGGCTTCGTCAAACTGTCGGACGGCACGGAGGCTTATCTCCACATCCGAGTGTTGGAGGCTGCCGGAAGCCGCGCTGTTTCCGAGGGAACACGTCTCAAGGTCGCGGTTGAACAAAGTCCAAGAGGTCGTCAGGTTGTGCACGTGCTGGAGATCAGCGATCAGATCGCGAAAACGCCGGCAGATGCGCGCCTTGCTGGGGGTTCATCGCCGGGAAGGGGTGGTGCGCAGCTGGAGAGCGAGGGCACGGTCAAGTGGTACAATCCCGAAAAGGGGTTCGGCTTCATTGCTCCCGAAAATGGTGAGAAGGACGTCTTCGTTCATGCCACCGCGCTGACCCGCTCAGGGCTCAGCGTGCTGGTGGAGGGACAGAAGGTGATTGTCGAATGCGGGCAGGGCAAGAAAGGCGTGGAAGTCCGGAGCGTTCGCCTCGCCTAGAAGCCAATACGTTGGCCAATGGCCAAATTGCCGCTCATACAACGAAAAAAGCCCGCTGCCGGGAGGAGTGGCAGCGGGCTTGATTTGAAAATGCAGCGCGGGAGGAGGTGCACCGCATTCAGCGCCGGCATCGCATCTGGGAGGACTAGATGGCCGACAACAGGATCATATTGATCGCCGCAGATATTGCAATGCACAAATTTCATATCGCACGCGCGAAAGCGTTACCTGGGTGTAAGCATCGACATTGTCTCGAAAGATCCAACCCACCAAATCGTTGCCATAGCTGGCGGGTGTGGAGATTAATGGTGCTGGTCATTTTGCTTTGTTGCAAGGAGGGCAGAATACTATGGCGAGTGAGCGCGGCCGTTCTTATCGAAAGTCCCGTGGCTTTACGCAGCTTAATCAGCAAGTCGCCGGCTCGCGATAAGATCCCTGCGAGCATATCGGCAGCATCAAGGTGAAGACCCGCGATTCCCGATAAAAGCTGCAGCTGATGTACCGTCATCATGTGGTAGTCTGGCCCGCATGATGACGCTTTATCTCAATTGGCGCGGAAGACGGTGAATCCCACAAAGTCGAATAAAACGCATCCGCCGAAATGGATCGAGCCTCAGCTGACGCGCCTGGTCGACGAAGCGCCCAACGGCCCCGATTGGCTTCACGAAATCAAGTACGACGGATACCGCATGCACGCGCGGATCGACGGCAGCGACATCCGCTTGCTCACCCGCACCGGCCTCGATTGGTCGCATCGCTATCAAGCGACGATAGCGGCCCTCCGCGCGCTCCCTGTGAAAGAGGCATATGTCGACGGGGAGCTGTGCGCAGTTCGGGCAGACGGGGTCACCTCCTTCAGCCGCCTGCAGGCCGCTATGGACGAGGGCCGCACGGGCGATCTTGTCTTCTTTGCTTTCGATCTTCTGTTCCTGAACGGAGAAAGCATTGCGAAGCTGCCGCTCATCGACCGCAAGGCGCGACTGGAAGGCCTGTTTTCGACTGACATACCTGGCCTGCGCTTCAGCGATCACGTGATCGGCGACGGGCCTGCGTTCCGCAAGCACGCCTGTCGGCTTTCACTCGAGGGCGCTATCTCAAAGCGGATCGACCGCGCCTACGCATCCGGCAATCGCGGCTTGTGGGTCAAGTCAAAGTGTCTCAACAGAGAGGAATTCATCGTCGTCGGCTGGACCGATCCGACTGGAAGCCGGCCGCTCATCGGCTCGCTGCTTCTCGGCTACTACACCGATGATGGTCGTCTGATGTACGCGGGCCGCGCCGGTACGGGCATCACGGTTGCAGAGCTCAAGCGATTGGCTCGCCGGCTTGGGCCACTTCAGGCCGCTCGAATGCCCCTCGACGTTCCGCCGCCGCGCGAGAGCCGGTTCGGCTCGCCGCTTGAGCTGTCGCGCGTGCATTGGGTCAGGCCTGAAGTGGTGGTCGAGGTCACCTATCTCACCTGGACGGAAGACAATCTCCTGCGACAGGTCTCGTACCAAGGCGAGCGTCAGGACAAGCCAGCCCGGCAGGTGGTGCGGTCCCCGCCCCATCCCTGATCGACATCGGGCGCCGCTTCGTTTCAAAGTCACCCGACTTGCTCTACCTGCAGTGTGCCGGGTGGAAGGGCCTTGATCAGCGACTTCGCCGACACCGAAGGGTCGAGCCAGTCCGTCCACGCGCTGCGATCGAGGATAACAATCTGCCTGTCATGATAGGGCGCGATATCGGGCCCAGGCTCCATCGTCAGCATGGTGAAGGCTTCGCCGACACCGTGTTTGACAACCAGCTGGTATTCCTGCGCAGTATGCAGGACGCGATCTCATCGGGCTAACATGAGGACGCCGAGTTTTCGCCTCCAGTGCAGATAACCATCCTTTGTCAGCACGTTGCTTCCTTATCGCGCCCGCCACAGAGGCGCAGCCCGTCGCGCATGCAGCGACTTCCAATTCGTATGAGCACGCCCCTTAGTCTGCGGCCAGAACGAAATCGCGCGACGATCGTTCACGTCAGTGTGGATTACAGGTGCGGCTGTGCAGGCCCTATCGAGCTCGGCCCTAGCCAAGCTAGCTGCGCCCCTTCACTAGGACCTATCCATGCAGAACAAGTCCCTAGCAGCCACTGGCTTTCTCTGCCTGGGCGTTCTCGTCTTCTCACTGCAGGACGTGATCCTGAAGGGCCTCTCGGACACCTATCCCGTTACGCAAGCGATGACTGTTCGATCAATCGTCGCATTGCCCATTCTGCTGGTGCTGGTAGGCGCGACCGCCACACTACGGTCTATTTTCTCAAAGCGAGCCGGGCTGCTCGCCATCCGAGCGGTAAACTCGCTGGGAGCATACCTCTTCTATTATCTCTCGATCGCAGCGCTTCCTCTGGCCGATGCTGTCGCACTCTTTTTCGTCGCCCCGCTCATCATTGCAGGTCTCGGGATTCTCTTCCTCGGAGAGCGGCCTCACACCGCAACCCTGATCGCGCTCATTGTCGGTCTGCTCGGCGTCATCATAACGCTGCAACCGGGTCTTGCTGTCTTCGAATGGGCAGCTGCGTTGACCCTCCTGGCTGCTGCTCTGTACTCGTCGGCCCAGGTCTTGGCGAGGAAGCTTGGCGACAGCGAGGTCGCCGCGGTTATCACCTTCTATCAGAACCTGGCCTTCCTCACCGGCGCGCCGGCGCTGGCGGCGCTTGTGAGCTTGGGCGGCCTTGAAGACGCCAATCATCCAAGTCTTGCCTTCCTCACGCGCCCATGGGTCTGGCCTACGCTCCAGGATACTTTGCTGATGGCCGGCTGCGGTGTGATCGCATCTGCCGGAATGACATTGCTTTCCCAGGCTTACCGCCTTGCCCCAGCAGGCAACGTTGCCGTCTTCGAGTACACGGCCATCGTCTGGGTTCCACTTTGGGGGCTGCTGTTTTTCGACGAGGTGCCGAAGATCACCACCGTTCTCGGCGCAGTTTTGATCTGCGGAGCGGGGCTGTTCGCCCTAAGATCTGAGAGGTGAGCGCTGTGCTGCGTCGCAGATAATTGTTAATGTCGCTTTTAGCCTGGCCGCTGTTGTGCTCTCAAAAGGGAGTTGCAGATGGCCAACAGGTACGAAAATCAAACCCCTCCACTATCTTATCGATCACTGCATGGCGACCAGAAGCAGGCCGACCATCATCTCGACGGCCCAGGTCGCCCGTGCGTTGAGGCAACGTAATGAGTCCGAAATATGCTACAATTTTCGGACACTGCGTGGCGCCCAAACTCCAAAAAATGGAACTCGCATTTTTCGCATTGAAGGATATGGCCCGAGCATCGAATGCCTCCTTCCGCAGGGGCACGACATCATCCCGATTGACTCTTAGGATGAGTGTATCGGCGCCACCTTCTGCCATTTCCGAGCTTCGAGAACGCATCGCGCGCCTCGAAGGCGGAAATGCGCGCATCCGCACGGTTTTGCCGTCCGGCTGCCGGACCGATCTCGGCTCCATGATCGGTTGGCAACGCCCCAGACGCGTCACCGGAAGCAGCGGGGGTTGGGCTACCCGCCGAGGACTTTCCTCAGTGCCGGCAATTCTTCGATGACGAAGTCGATGAAGGCGGAAATGCGAGGCGTTGCCCTTTGATCGGGGTGACACAACAGGTGCCAGGCTCTTGCCAGCGCTTGAACCGGTGGAAGCACCTGGATGAGTTCGCCTTCTGCATCTCCGATCGGCGTTGGCAATGGCGCTATGCCAAGGCCCGATTTGACCGCAGCCACCACGCCTAGAACGCTGTTGTTGCGAGCTGCAACGCGCGCCCCCGGCAGAGTGCTTGCGAGCCACTGGGTTGCCCGATGGTTCTCCATCACGCCGTCAAAGCCGATGAGATCGTGCTGCAGCAGGTCCTCGATCGAGTGTGGATGTCCGCGGCGCTTCACATAGTCTCGGCTGGCATAGACGGCCCAGGTGGATTCCGCAATCTTGCGCCCAACCAGCCGCTCGTCACTTGCTTCTCCCGACCGAAACGCGACATCGGCATCGCCGTTGGCAAGGTCGAAATATCGATCGCTGATAATGAAATCGATCCTCAGTCCCGAATAGCGGTCGTGGAAGCGGTCGACAAAACCCGAAGCGACGATGCGGGAAAGGACCGGCTCGGGGCAAGTGAGCCGCACGGTGCCGGTAAGGTCGTGCTTCATACCGAGAACGGTTCGTTGCAGCTTTGCGATGCTCTCTTCCACATCGGCCAGGGCCGGTAGCAACTGCTCACCCATCTCGGTCAGGCGGTAACCTGTCGGGTGCCGATGCACCAGCCGCAATCCCATTTGCCGTTCGAGCTCGGCAATGCGGCGATGGACTGTCGACTGGTTCACGCCTAGCGCACGCGCGGCCGCGAGCGTCGAGCCCTGCCTTACAACGGACAGCAGATAGCGCAGGTCGTTCCAGTCCAACATGCTCTAGTTATGCATTTTTGCACCGACCTTCCGCAACCTTGCTGCTACCGCTGTTACGGCCGGCCGGCTAGTCCTTACCCACGATAAGTGAGGAGAAGCCAAATGGACAAGGCAACAGTCCAAACGATGATCGCTGGCCTCGATGTCGGCGTGACCCGATCGGCCCAGGATCACGGCATGGCAAAACTGACGCCGGTACACCGGGAGGTGCTGAGCACTCTGCCGCAGGGAAGTCGGCAGGAAGTGCGCGTGCTGCACGCTGTGCTTCAGCCTGGCGATGTCACGCCCTACCACTCGCATCGGTTTCCTGTAACAGTCTACGTCACCGAAGGAGTGTTCACCCTGAGGCTCGATGGGCGCGAGCCGATTTCGATCGGGCCGGGCGAGGTTTTTGTCGAGCCCCCGCACGTCAATATGACGGGCAGCAACGAGGGGAACGCCCCGGCGACAACGATTCTGTTCTACGTCTGCGATCCCGACACGCCCTTCGCCGACCCGGTTCCTTCGACTGCGTAGTCGCTCGAGCGCTATGTGCGTTCGGTTGGGTCGCTGACCCGCAACGGTTCGCCTAGAGCGGGAGGAAGCCTCATCGTTATTCCCCTTAGACGCTACCTAACCTTCTACGCCCACCGCCTTGGGCCGTCTTGGAATCTCATCCTCTGCCGGTTGAGCGTCCGCTATCGGTCTGCAGACGCCAGAAGCTGTCAGTCTGTGCGCGGCCC
>NZ_AZUX01000080.1:0-8149 GCF_000513915.1 Mesorhizobium sp. WSM2561 | reverse complement strand
TCTGCCGGGGGCGCGCGTTGCAGCTCGCAACAACAGCGTTCTAGGCGTGGTGGCTGCGGTCAAATCGGGCCTTGGCATAGCGCCATTGCCAACGCCGATCGGAGATGCAGAAGGCGAACTCATCCAGGTGCTTCCACCGGTTCAAGCGCTGGCAAGAGCCTGGCACCTGTTGTGTCACCCCGATCAAAGGGCAACGCCTCGCATTTCCGCCTTCATCGACTTCGTCATCGAAGAATTGCCGGCACTGAGGAAAGTCCTCGGCGGGTAGCCCACCCCCGCTGGCTTCCGGTGACGCGTCTGGCGCGTTGCCAACCGATCATGGAGCCGGTGCGGACCGGCAGGTTTCAGGCTACCGACAAGGACAGCTGCCGCCCATCGTACTGCGAATGGTTTTGCGGGAAGACAAGGCCATTGCATGCCGGGCGGCGAGTGTGGCATCTGGTGAGGCAGGCTGATGGCCCGCCCCAGCCATCAGCCCGATGCTTTTCATCGCCGTCAGGTAGAAGCGCTGGCAGGCTATGTGTTCCGGAGGCGGACATTGCCGGGATGCTGGGTATCGATGCGAAGACACACGAACTGGCCTTTGGCCACACCAAGGCCAACGCCAAGTTGGCGGAGAACCTCTTCCGCAAGGCAACGGGCGAAGGTCGTGAATCGGTCATCGCCGCCATCTTCTGGCTCAAGGCACGCGGCCGCTGGAAGTAGACCTCGGTTCAACGAGCACTCAGGCCTGGACGGCAAGCCGATCGAACAGGTGCATGAGATCTGACGCATCATCCTCGCGCTCCGGATCCTGCAAGCTTGGGCAAGACTCCTGCCGGCTCACCACCAGCAAACTTTCCCGTCACCCTCCTGGGACGCGGACCGAGCCAAATGAGCCCCATATCGAAGCTCCTCTGGAAAACCGGCCAATGAGCTCCAGGGTGGAGGCGCCTTGAGGTCCTGCTCGTCTGTGGCGAGCACGCAGGCAATGTCGGCCGTGCCAAGCCCGAAGCCGGCTAGCGCCCATGAACTCGAGAGCGGCGCCATCAAGGCCAACGCACGGGTTGCCGAAAGCCTCTACCCCAAGGCGACCGGTGAAGGTCGGGAGGCCGTCACTGCAGCAATTTTCTGGCTGAAGACCAGGGCGCGCTGGAAGGAGACCTCCATCCATGAGCTGGAGGGAAAACTGGACACATCAGTGACCTTTGTCACCATCTATGAAGATATGAAGCTCCTGTAGGGCGGCATTGCCGACAGTAGCAATCTGTGATTTCGACTGTCGTTTTGACTTCGAAGTTCGACCGAAGCCCGAAATCAAAACAACCGAATTTCGAGATCACGACACTAGGGCGTTGTGTCCATTCAGCGCGGGTCTAGCTTCTCCGCAGCCTCCCGCTGCTTCGATTCGATCTCGTCCAGCACTGCTTCTGGCGCAATGTCCCTCTTAATCTCGCCGACTTCTACATCGCTTAAGGCTGGTTTTACATTCAACCGATCCGCTATCGAATCCACAAGTTCAGTAAGCTTTGTGAGTTCGTGCTCCGTCAGCAGGCTCACCTGAAGGTCCAGATCCGCCCGTTTGTCTGCGGCAGCTGACATCCGGTTTTGGCTGATCAGTACAAAGGTCGAGAGGAATATGGCCTCGACGGAAGCTACCATAGCCAATATCACGAATGTCGGATCAAATGGCGGAGTGATCGGTATCCAGCCCAAGTTCGAGACGATCCAGCCGCCATACACGGCCAAGTGAAGGTACACGAAACGCATACTGCCCGTAAAAGAAGTAATCGCCTCAGCGATTTTCTCTTCCAAAGTTGCATCGCTTGCTTCCTTCGCCCGGCGCTCCTCAATCGCTTGGATATTGCGTTTCAGTGCTTGGCTGAGTTCAGTCGGAGGCGGCGGAGGCAACGTTGGAGAATCCATGGAACACCCGTTGGATAGCTATCGGTCCTGCCACTCTGGGCAACGTACAAATCATGGGTATTCGACTTTGTTCCCGGACTAGAGCCGTCTAATCATTGGCTCCGCTATTTGCCGGGGCCATTTCGGGGTCTTGAGGCTTGGCGCCGCCAGAGCTTCCCGCTGAGGAAGGGGCTGGGCGATCCGGCTGCTGAGCGTCTTCGTTAGGGTCGAGGCGCCCTGGTTGATGCCGCACCGCAAAAACAACTTGCCTATCTAGGGTCCGTGAGCAAACTGCAAACGGTGGTTTGCAGTTTGAACACCCCGGAAACAGCAGCATGACGAGCGCGGTCGCCTGCTATCGAGTCTCCACACAGCGGCAAGGACGCTCGGGCTTGGGCATCGAGGCCCAGCGTGCCGCGGTCGCCGCTTTGCCGAGGCCGAGGGCATGATCATCCTCCAGGAGTTCACCGAGATCGAAACCGGAAAGGGCGCGGATGCTCTTGATCGACCGCCGCAATTGAATGCCGCCCTCGCCCTTGCCCGACAGTTCAAATGCCCGGTCGTTGTGGCGAAGCTTGACCGACTCTCGCGCGAAGTCGCCTTCATTGCCGGACTGATGGTCCAGCGCGTTCCTTTCATTGTGGCCGAACTCGGTGCCGATGCCGATCCGTTCATGTTGCACCTCTATGCCGCGCTCGCCGAGAAAGAGCGGCGGCTGATCTCGGAACGGACTAAAGCCGCCCTCGCCTCGCGCAAGATCACTGGCATAAAACTCGGCAATCCGACCAACACCGTAGAAGCTGCGGCGAAAGGTCGGAAGATTTCGATCGAAGAAGCCGACCGGTTTGCCCACCGTGCTGCCAATCATCGAGTCCATCCAGCAGTCGGGCATCACCAGCCTGCGTGGCCTGGCAATCGCTCTGAACAACCGCGGCGTTCGCACAGGGTGCAATGGCCAATGGCAGGTGTCGA
The DNA here is from genome assembly GCF_000513915.1 of Mesorhizobium sp. WSM2561. NCBI lineage: Bacteria > Pseudomonadati > Pseudomonadota > Alphaproteobacteria > Hyphomicrobiales > Phyllobacteriaceae > Mesorhizobium > Mesorhizobium sp. WSM2561. The sequence goes on along the minus strand of NZ_AZUX01000080.1, from coordinate 5,293 downwards.
ACGTGCGCAACGTTCTCGCGCGGCAATCCCCTTACCGTTTTATAAGCGGGAAATAGCCACCGGCGCGGCCGGAACAAACGGGATCGACGCCGGTTAACTAACTATCGAAGGGACCGCAACCGCAAAGGACGCGGGAAAATGTTTGAAATTTATCGCCTCGAAGTGGCCAGGGCCAGACAGGGTGTAAAACGAGCCGAGAACTCTCTGAAGCGCGCGAATGAGTTGCTGGACGAGGACGGTGGCGTCGCCCTTAATCTCGCGTTGTGCGGCCGGATAAGGGCCGAGCAAAGGCGCGTGATCGATGCCAGAGAGCGACTGACGAAGATCGATCCGAACAGCACGGATAACGTGGGCTGAGCCTTTCGGCCCGTTAGGAAGGCATCCCGACGACTACCGGGCGAAATGGGGATTGGGCGCTTTGCCAGTCCGATGATCGTCTGTTTCAAACCCCTCCAGCCAGGCTGAAATTAGGCCAGATAGGACGTCGGCCCGTAACTAGGTAAGGCCCCTTTTTCTGGTATTCCCGAAAGCCTTGTAGCGAAGGGCGCGGTGCAGGTGGACCACAGGGCCGATCATCCCGGCTTGACCACTGTGTCACCGGCCTCTTCATCCTCTCGGCAGTGCCGCCTGCCTTGCCAAGGATAAGGAGAGGGTGATGATCGACCTACGACCACTGGTGACGGTGGATATCGACAAGGTCAGGCTGGTGGAGAAATACCGAGCGCATAAGCGCAAGAAACCACTGCGCGACATGGTAAATTAAAATTATCTAACCTAAACATTCTTCATAACCGTTCTGAATGCTGTTTTACGGAACTGCTTGCCGTTGTTGGAAGAGACTATCGAATGAACAGAGCCGACTACGCGATTGCCGAGAAGCTTGGCCGATCGGCGGCCGCTAATGGAAATCGCGATAAACTGCTGGCAAGAAAAAGAAGTTGCTGGTGGTAAGGGATCGGCGACCTGAAGGGTTGATTGCACATCCATCGGAAAGGGCGGCGGAACCGAAAGCCAGTACGCGCGGTTAGTGCGACCGGCGTCGGACGGTTATGCCGACTGGACCTATTACTACGAACGCTCGACGGCATGTCGGCGCGCATCTTCCTCCCGGCCTGGAGAAATTCGACGCCGGCAAAGTGAAGCCCTGGCCCTGCCATACGCGTTCACCTGCGCGCGCTTCAGCCGGGCGCTTGTGAATAAAACCATTACTCGCGCGCGGAATCATCCTCCGTCGCGCTGCATTGATACTTAAAACGTTTTCGGCGTGCCGCTGGAGCCAGCCACCGCAGACACGCTCGTTTCCATCGCTGCCGATATGGCAATAGGCCCGATCCGACCTCATCCAGATTGTGTTGCGCGAATGGCTGGAAACCAACGACTTTATGCCGGTCCGGGCGATAGACGAGGAAAGCGAGACGGACGGCAGCGCGTAGGCTGGGACGCGACCTCTATACAGAAGACCCGCCGCTACATTTGCGAAGCGACGGGCCTCCGCCCCATTCCCCCATACCTGACCGAGCAACTGCCGTGCCAGACTTATTGACCCATTGCGGGGCACCTTATGGCTGCCCAGACCTGTCGCCCATGATCAATCTCCCTTGATACGCCTTCTGGTTTTGATCGCGCGCCCTAGGCCGAAGCCATTCCCAGACGCGGCGATGCAGAATGTCTGCAATGCAGCCACAAGGCCCTCCTCGGAATGGTTCAATCATTCGATGCCCTGATGAACCATGAGCCGGCTCGACGACCTTACGGGAGGCACCACGTTGGCGGTTGCGGGTCAGACGATTCCCACGGCCAAGTGAGCCCAGATCATCAGCACGACAAGCACCACGCCGACTAGCAAAATGGGGCGAAGTACCCTGCCATGGACGTTGCGTCGAACCAGCGCAATCCCGATCCATGTAGCGGCAAGTAACGTGGCCGCAGCCGTAAAATCCTCGATACCCCAGTTCATATCGATGGGTCCTGGTTCCGATCGAGGGACTATGCAGCAGGACGTTCTGCCGTGCCAGATGCATCAGTTGAAGGCGGTTCCGGAACATGCCGCGAAATCTTCTGGCGGGCAAATGGCAAATTTCTCGCCCTCGTTGGAGGGTGCTTCAGCGGATAGCAAGCCCGGCGGACCCGCTAGGTCCCCACCATGGATGGGTGCCGTGGGTACTGGAACGGAGTCGTATCATCGGCGTTACGGCCAACCAAACGCAGCAAATGGTATGGAGGAACGGGCGTGATCGAGTTGACTGAGAAGGAAAAGCGCTTTCTCAAGCGCGTTGACACCATCACTCACGTTCCCTGGTCGAACAAAGTCACCGCCGCAGATGCCAAAGGCAAGCCCCTGCGTATCGCGAGGGCGACCTTTGCCCGGTTAAGAGATGACGGCATCATCATCCGATCTACGAGCGACCTGACCTCGAACACCTACGTCGTTAATCCTGCACCAGTAACTCCACAAGTCGAGGAAGTGCAGGAAGCATCCTGATCGGGCGGCTGCGACGCACGTGCGGCTCGCTCTACCTCCTACGCTTATACGGGAAGGTGGCGCCATACACTCGCCAACCAAACCGCATCGATCCGAAGCGGCCTTGCGCGAAGTCGAGGCGTTTCTGAAAAGGTGTTTTCCGGAGTACAACTTCTTCGCCAATGGCGATACGGAGTCTTTCGAAGGCGATTTCCAGATCCTACCGATCTGTGGCGTCGATGGCGAGGAGCTGGGCACCCTGCGCGTTCTCGATCACCCCGACCAATCGGTGATAATGGGCATCGCGGCGGCCCTAAAGGGTTTTAGGCCGGGGCAGCCGCCGGCGCTGAACTGACCTTCCCTTAGAATCACGTTCCGTTAACTCTGGCTAATATAAACTTTGTACCCAGTAAGCACCGGGTGCGTAAAATTGTAAGTACCGGCGCCCGCCGGCCCGAGTTAACAAGCCGTTGATGCTCGAAGGACGAGCGTCGCGGGCTGTTGGCTCAGTTTTTCGACCATCTCAATTATCTTTCGCAAGCGCCTCGTCCTCAAATTGGTTCTCATGTCGCTCGAACAAACTTGCCCCGCCAGCAAAGCGTTGATCACGAACCGCCAGTTCTTTGCCCGGGACGCCTGCGTTGTCGCGCGCGATATGATCGGCGCGACGCTTCTTGTCCACCGAGTGGGCGGGATCGTCGTCGAAACGGAAGCCTATCGCGCCGATGACTCAGCCTCACACAGTTTTGGCGGTCGGACTTCGCGAAACAGCGCAATGTTCGGCGCCCCAGGGAGCGCATACGTCTATCGCTCCTATGGTCTGCATTGGTGCGTGAATGCCGTCTGCCTTCCCGGTAGTGCTGTCCTTGTGCGCGCAATCGAACCACAATAAAAGCTCGATTTGATCCGGGCTAATCGCGGCGTTGATGACCTTCGATTTCTTTGTTCGGGACCGGGTCGCGTTTGCCAGGCGCTTGCTGTCGATGCATCATATGACGGGCTGCCAATGGGCGAGCTTCCGTTCCAGTTCAAGCTGCCGGCAGAAGACAAAGCTAGCTCCATCTTGACGGGACGGCGGATCGGCATCTCCAAGGCTGTCGATCTCGAATGGCGGTTCGGACTGGCAGGCTCGTCGTACTTGAGCGCAAGTTTTGAGTTGCTCGTCTGCACGAGTAATTGCCTAGCGATCCGCGTTGGCCGGCAAGGCGTCTGTTTCAATAGCGATAGATGTAAGCCGGCCCCCTGAAGCCGCGCTTGCACTTCACCTCTTCCTTGTATTCATCGCCTTCCCACTTGCGCTCAATCTTGCAATTGCCGCGCCGGAATTCTTTCTTGTAGCTGTAGCGTTCGCGCTTCCGCTCATAATAATCTTCGTCTTGGTAGCGGCCCTGCCATTTGCCATGTCCGCTCTCGTCCTTCCACGGATCGGCAGCGGCCACGCTGATGCATCCGGCCATTGCAATGCCGGCCAGGAGGGTGACGAGTATCTTCATAAGCGATCCTCCTTTGCTGGTCCCCGCAACTGATTGAAACTCCGTCGAAGGCTTTCTGTTGCGTGGGCCGCTTTGCAGAGTGTGAACCGTCGTCAACGTTTTCATCAAGCCCGGAAGGCATCCCGCCGGGCCCGATATCCGATGTCACAATCAGCCGCCGTTAGCAGGTGCTGCCGGAGCGGGTGCCGCCGGAGCAGGTGCGGCCGGCTCTGCCGGAGCGGGCGCGGCTGGGGCAGGTGCGCTCGGCTCTGCCGGAGCGGACGCGGCTGGCGCTTCGACGTTGGGCGCTTCGACCGTAGGCGCTTCACCTTTACGTCGACGTCCTTTCCGGTGCCCCCGCCGTTGATGTTGATAACGCCGGTGAACAACAGCAGGATCACGGTTGCGATAATTGCGAGAACGACGGCGACAGCGGTGCCGGCGCCATTTCCGCCTGAGTTAACAACGGTGGGACCGTCAGCCATGACTATCTCCTATTCTCAATTATCACTGGTCGGCAACGGGACCGACGGGATCCGGCGCCGGGCTATGGTCCATGACGCAGTAAGACTGAAGTCTGTGCGTTAAAGACAGAGGGCTGAGGCTGGCAACCAAGATCTTGGCAAAGGATTGGTATTTGGCCGCCGAGCAAAGTCCCTTCATCGGCGGTTCGGGGTGCCCCGCTGTATACTCATCGGCGGGCACCTGATGTGGCACCCTAACGGCGGAATGAACTGTGACCCTTATCCAGAGCAAACAGAATGCCGATGCGGTCGCAAGCCGACCCGCCAATGACAATCAAACTCCTGACCCAACAGATTTCTCGGCGGTTGATGTTGTTTCGTCGAGCGACGACGACGTCGTTGCAATCGTCAGGCGAACAGAGCGCCTGGCCCTCGCCGTGATTATAGTAATGGCGATCTTCCTGATCTTTGCACCGGTATTCTTCATTGCCCTGATGTATGGGTTATAGGACGTCCCGATTAGCGCCGGTAACTCCCAATTATTACGCGCTAATTCCCGGCGGCGGCATCGCCAAGTGCGCGTGATCTGCAAGATCGCAATTTTGTCGGGATAGGTAATCCGGATCTCGCGTCCGCATCCCTCGCATTTGGAGTGGGAAACGACCTGAAACCAGCTGCCGTTCTTGATGACGGCGAAGTTGCACTGCGGGCATTGGAAAGTCGGGCCAACAGAGAATAGGCTTGTTAGTCCGGCGTCTCGACGACGAAGGATGCGGCAATCAAATCGTCGGCATCGATTCTGCCCTTGCCGCCCTCCAGGACTGCTGCGACCTTCGAAAGGTCTTCAGGTCGTTCTCGGTAATCCGGGCGCCGCGCATCCTCTCGTTGAGGTCGGC
>NZ_AZUX01000079.1:0-8718 GCF_000513915.1 Mesorhizobium sp. WSM2561 | reverse complement strand
ACTATTCCTGCTGGAATTGACAGGGCCAATCTTCAGGCCTCGTCAAGCCAGAAGGCAACTCGGTCCGGGCGTCTCCGCAAGCCATGTTGAGCTGCCACTGGGACAGACCCGCCGAATTGGAAAGGTCGACGCCCTCGCGCCGCATCCTTGCGGCGAGCCTAGCACAACTCGGGCGTCTTGAGGAGGCGCGCCGGGAGGCACAGACGTTCATGATGAGCAATCCGAATTTCACAATCCGGCATTGGTCCGCCTCGCAACCTTTCCGTGATGAAAACGTGCGGCGGCATTTTGTGGAGGGCTATCGCATGGCCGGGCTGCCAGAATGAACGGTTGGCGGGGCCGCCTTGATATGGCCAACGGAGACTTGCGGCACCGGATCGTGCGACGCGAGGATCTCGCGGCCATCACCGTGCTTATGGATGCTGCCTGCGGCTATCACCCCGCCGAGAAATTCTTTGACGACCGTGGCGGCGCTCCGGTGCCGATCCTGATGATCTCTGAGCTAGGGCTCAAAGGGCAATCCGCCCGCTGCTGGTAGTTGCTCTCGTCCAGGTCAGGAGGATGTTGGAGATTCAAACAAGCCATCTCGAACTATAACAGTGCTCCAAATTTCGCCTGAACTTCCGCTCCCGGTCGAGTCGGACCTTCGTGGCGGTGTTCGCGAGTGTCCGGAGATGGCGCACGTGGTCAGTTGATGCGTTCAGACTTCAGATTGCCTGATGAGGTTCGGGAAGGTCCGGCCGGGGTGTGGAAACCTGCCCTCGAAATTGACCGCCGAAATGACTTGATTGCGCCTGTCTGCAGACATTCTGTGGTACGGCCGCGCACCGACTAGACCAAGCTAAAATCAGAAAAACTTCAGAACGACGTCGGTACAGGCCCCTTTCGCGGACGCATAATGCGCTCGATCCGAGACGAAAAGCGTTGAGCGTGTACCAACATGATGCTGACCCTCACCCCTGAACTTGTAGCCAAGGCCCATCGCCACGTCGTCGATCCAGGACCGCGTTCAGGGACTGTCTATCTGCAGGACGAGGATTATGCGTGGTGGGTTGATCATATCCTTACAGGACGCGGGCAGAGCCGCGAATTCTTGGTGTTCGCCTACGGCTCCCTGATCTGGAAACCGGAATTTGCGGCCGTCGAGGAACGGATCGCACATACCTACGGCTGGCATCGCGCGTTTGCGCTCAAAATCACTCGCTGGCGGGGCTCACCGGAACGTCCTGGCCTTATGCTGGCGCTCGATCGGGGTGGCGCGTGCAAAGGGATCGCCTTTCGCCTGCCGGAGGAGGGATTGACCGAGGCGTTGGGCAAGCTGTTGCGACGCGAGATGTCTGCAAAACCGCCGTCGAACGTGCCTCGCTGGATAGGGCTCGAGACCGCACAAGGTCCGGTCCGAGCGCTCGCATTCGTGGTCGATCGCAACGCGCCCGCCTATGCCGGCTCGCTCGAACTAGGACAGGTGGCTGACACTTTGGCGACCGCAGCCGGACACTGGGGTTCATGCGCCGAATATCTCTACAACACCATCACTCACCTCGAAGCCAGGGGCATCCGAGACCGGAAGCTCTGGCAGCTTCAGGCGTTGGTCGCCGAACGGCTGCAAGCAGAAAAACGGGCTTGAAAGGAACGCGAGATGCTTCATTCCCTCGAGCGCACAAACGAAATCCGGCAGGAACTTTTCGAGCTTCTCGCGAGCAGCGCGGCAACCTTTTGGTGCTGCCCGTCACAAGCCTCCATTACGGAGGGGCTGGAAGCGGCATTGACAGCCATTGAAACCGACCATTCCTTGGAACGTCCGTCGGAGCCAAGCCGACCTCCCTTCTTGATGCGAATTGCAGGTCGTTGGCCTATAAAGGTTTGGCTTAGCCAATTCGGGAACACGGCTTTCGATGGCGACCGAAGCGTCAGCTCAAGCCTGTCGTCTGGGGAAGTTCAGCTTCGACCCCAGCAGCGGAGCGTTGTCTTACGACCGTGAGATCATCTTTCTGCGGCCGAAAGCCCAGGTCCTCCTTTCGCACTTGGTCCGAAATGCCGGCCGTGTGGTTTCGAAGTCGGAGCTTCTCGATGCAGTCTGGCCGGAAGTGACGGTCACCGAAGATTCGCTGACCCAGTGTGTCCGCGAGATCAGAAAGGCCCTCGGGAATGAAGCGCAGGCGCTGGTCCGCACAGTCTCCCGGCGAGGTTACATGCTGGCAGTCGCAAGGGAACCCGACCTGACAACAGACGCACCAGCAGTCGCCGTTCTCCGCTTCCAGCATGGAACCGACGATCCGACCGAAACCGCGATCTCCGACGGCATTGCTGAAGACATTCTCAATGGTTTGGGTCGATTCAGGGCCGTAACGGTGCTTGCACGGAGCACGAGTTTCGCGGTGAGCGGCGAAGCGGCCCAAGAGTGGAGGACGCTTGGCGAAAAGCTTGGTGCCGACTACTTCGTCGATGGCGATATCAAACGCTTGGGCGGCACTTTCGACGTCGGGGTTCGTCTGACAGAGGCCTCCCGTGGGGTTCAGCTTTGGAGTGACCGATATCTGGCACAAGATACCGAGATTTTCTCCGTCCAGAACGAGATCGCGCGTCGCATCGTCAGCCGCCTCGTCTCGCGTCTGGAGGATGCCGGGCTGCAACGGATGTCGAGCAAGCCGACTGACAGTCTTGCCGCCTATGAATTGGTGCTTCGAGGTATTGCCGCGTTGCGCGGCTATCGGCCCCAAGACAATGAGGACGCTCGCCAGTTGTTCGAAGCAGCAATCGAAAAGGACCCGCATTACGGCGTTGCACAGTCCTATCTGGCGCTGTCGCAGGTCATCATCGGCGGGTACGCCATGGCATCCACGAAGGTGCTTGCCGGGGCGCTCGACCTCGCCCTCAAAGGTGTGACGCTGGCCCCCGAAGACCCGCGGTGTCACCGAATTCTAGCTATCGTTCGGCTGTATCTCAGGCAGCACGACGCCGCCGAACAGCACGTCAGACGCTCGCTCGACCTCAATCCTCATGACGCCGACACCGTTTGTCAAATGGGCTATCTGATGACCATGCGCGGCAGGCCGCTTGATGGCCTGGCTTGGATAGACCGGGCGTTTCGCCTCAATCCCATCCATCCGGACTGGTACCACTATGATCGGTCTGTGGCACTGTATTCAATCGGTGAATATCGGTCGGCGGCAACAGAACTTGAGAGATTGCCTCTGCTCGGTCCCGGTGCCCGCGTCCGACTCGCCGCCTGCTACGCTCAGATGGGAGAACTACAAATCGCCAAGCAGCATTTAGGCGCGGCCGCTGTGGCAGGGTTTTCCCCGTTGGATTACGTCAAGAATGGCATTGTCTTCGAGCACGCTGCCGATATCGAGCATCTTGTCGAAGGCGTGAGGAAGGCATCCGGACAGGCAGAATAGCGCCGCATGTCCTCGGCGGAGGGGATGACAGCTGTTCGCGATTTCCGGACGTTTGACCGTAACTCCACTTGGTCGGCTTAACTTTTGGGCGTCCTGATCGGTGATGCGATCGGTACTGCGGACATTGCGAACTCACCTCATGCATCGTCCCGCGACGAGGTGCCGCACAATTTTCCGAACCGTGCAGTTCGTGAGCTCCGTGTGCCACGAGTTTCTGGGTCTTTGCGGCGTCGAAATTGGCCGACTAATGCGCGGTGGCTGCCAAACTCTCGAGTTTGTGGGATCGCAGAGGTTTCAACTCTCCGTGCCGATCATTCTGCGCGCAGCGCTTTGATCGGCTGTAGGCTTGCGGCCTTGCGGGCGGGATAGTAGCCGAAGAAGACGCCTACAGCCGCGGCAAAGCCGATAGCCAGCAGGATGGCGCTGAGGTCGACGATCACCGGCCATTGAGCGATAGAGCCAACGGCGATTGCCGCAACGATCCCGATCGCGGCACCTAGAATACCCCCGAGCAAGGCAAGCGTTACTGCCTCAACGAGAAACTGGGCGAGGATATCTCGCCGTCGTGCGCCGACCGCAAGCCGCAGCCCGATCTCGCGGACCCGCTCCGTCACCGTCACCAGCATGATGTTCATGATGCCGATCCCGCCCACCACCAGCGAAATTGAGGCCACCGCCGAAAGCAGCAGCGACACCACGCGCGTGGTCGAACCCTCGACATTCGCAGCTTCGGCGAGGTTGCTCACCATAAAGCTGTCTTCCTGACCCGTCCGCAACCGGTGGCGCTGCCACAGAAGGTCGCGGATAGCTGCCATCGTGTCCTCGGCCGAGGCCCAATCGGCGAACTTGACCGTGATGCTGTGTACGAAGGTCGGATTGGCGCGGCTCGTGCCGATGAACTGACGTCGCACCGTCTTTAGCGGCACAAGTGCCACATCGTCCTGATCGTCGCCCCATACGCTCTGACCCTTCCGCTCCAGCAGTCCGATCACCGTGAACGGCACGTCGCGGATGCGAATCGCGGCGCCTACCGGATCGGCTCTTCCGAACAATTTCTCCCGCATCGTCGTTCCGAGGAGCACCACATTGGCGACGCGCTTGTTGTCCTCCGGGGTCATCTCCTGCCCGGCGATAACCTGCCATTCGCGCGCCGAGAAATATTCCGGCGTCACGCCGCGCACCACGCCTTGCCAATTGCTGGAACCGATCGTGAACTGCTCGCGGGCGTGGAGGAGTGGGGCCGCCACCACAACGCCGGGGATTTCCATTCCGATCGCCGCCGCGTCCTCTTCACTCAGCCGCGGCGCGCCACCGGCCCCAAGCCGGACACTGCCCATCTTCGCACTGCCCGGGCTGATACTGATGAGATTGGCGCCGAGGCTGCGGATCTGGGCTGCGATGCGTTCGCGCGCACCAACTCCGATCGCGATCATCACCACGACAGCCGCCACGCCGATGATGATGCCCAACATGGTGAGTGCGCTGCGCAGATGATGGGAGCGTAGTGATCGCAGGGCCGTTCTTGTGCTACCGGACATTGTTGTTAGCCAAAGATAGATGGCGAGCGTTACCTAGAGACCGTGCCTGTTGCGCGACAGGGTTGTCGGACACAACGCGACCGTCTCGAAAGGCGACAATGCGATCGGCATGGGCAGCTATCTGCGCCTCATGGGTGACCAGCACAATGGTGAGGCCCTCTTCATTGAGGCGGCGGAAAATTGCCATGATCTCCAGCCCGGTCTGGCTGTCGAGCGCACCAGTGGGTTCATCGGCGAGCAGAAGCAAAGGCTCCGTCACCAGAGCACGGGCAATGGCAACGCGCTGCTGTTGTCCGCCCGAGAGTTCGGCAGGAGTATGTCTGGCCCGATCGGCGAGCCCTACCCTGGCCAGCATCGCCAGGGCTGCGCGCCGCCGCTCTCCAGCCCACATGCGGCGATAGACAAGCGGCAGCTCCACATTTTCTAGTGCGCTGGCCCGCGGCAGCAGATTGAACGACTGAAACACGAAACCGATGTTGCGATTGCGGATTGCAGCGAGCTCATCGTGATGGAGACCACCGACGTAAACCCCGTTCAGGCGGTAGCGGCCTTCGCTGGGACTGTCGAGGCAGCCCAGTATGTTCATGAAGGTAGATTTGCCTGACCCAGAAGGTCCGATCACCGCGACGAATTCGCCTCTTTGAATCGTCATAGTCACCCCTTCGAGCGCCCACACCGGTCCTCCGCCAACACGGTAGCAATGGCGCAGCCGATCGACTTGGATCAGGGCCATGGATGCCTCACCGCAACCGGAACTTGACCAGGACGGAAGACGCGTCATCGTCCCGACGCGGAGCAGTGGCAAGCCCTGTAATGACCTGCTGCCCCTCGGTCAGGTCGCCTGCCAGCAACTCTGTTGTACGACCGTCGGTGATCCCAAGCCGGAGCGAAACCAGCTTCGGCTCGCGGTCTGGCCCAATTACAAAGACCTCGCCCGGACTTCCTGCCTCTACGCCCGTTTCGGCAATCGCCGGCGCGGTTGAACGCGCCTCGTCTCCGGTGTCATTCGGCGGCCGGAAACGCAGGGCAGCATTCGGCACTTTCAAGACGCCCTGTCGCTTGGCCACTACCACACTCAGATTGGCGGTCATGCCGGGCAACAGCAGCTCATCGGAATTTTCGGTACCGACCACCACTATGTATGTGACGACATTTTGGACGACCTGCGGTGCCTTGCGGATCTGCTTTACCGTGCCGGTGAAGATTCGGTCGGGATAGGCATCGGCGGTGAAAGTAACCGGCTGGCCAAGCGCAAAACGACTAATATCGGCTTCCACCACCGAAGCCTCCACCTGCATCTCAGTCAGGTCCTGAGCTATGGTGAACAGGATCGGTGTCTGCAGGCTGGCCGCAAGGGTCTGACCACCACTAACGGCGCGATTGACCACTGTGCCGGTGACCGGCGCGCGTACATAGGTGCGGTCAAGATCGATTTGGGCCTGCTGAAGCACCGCTTCCTTCTGCTTCACCTGGGCAAGCGTGTTGGCGAGCTCGGCTTCGGCCATATTGAGTGTCGCCTTGGCGGCTCGAACGGCTGCCGATTGCGACAGTTCCTCCGCTTGGGCGGCAGTCGCCTGCGCCTTGGCAGAGTTATGCGCAGTGTTGTCCCGCTCCCATTCACCCTGCGTGATGATCTTCTGCTTAGCCAGCGAGCGTTTGCGGTTCACTTCCTGCGCCGCCCCATCGAGCGCGATTTCGGCGCGTGCAGTCTGGGCTGCGGCAGAATCATATCTGGCCGCGGCGGTCTCCATCTCTGCCCTGGCCCGCTCGATCTGCGCCCGCTGTACGGAAACCTGCGTTTGGGCCATCTCCCGTTCGGCAAGGGTTTGCGCCAGTCTTGCTTCGTAAATCTCCGGCTCAACCCGGGCGATGACCTGGCCTTTGGTGACCTTGGAGTTGAAGTCGACATAGAGTTCCTTCACCCGACCCGAGAGCTGAGAACCGACTTCCACCATGACCAGTGCGTTCAGCGTGCCAGCCGCCTGCACAGTTGTGACGAGATCGCCACGCTCCACGGCTTGCGAGCGATAGGCTGGGGTATCGGGCCCGGTCGAGGACGGCTTGAGGAGAGCTGAGAGGTGATTGAAGGCCGACAAAACCTGGCCGGAAGTCGCCGATGGCGTCGGTCCCATCGAACTCCCGGGCGTCACCGCCGCGCCGAGGATTACAGTAATGAACAGAACGCTGCGCATCATGTTCTGACCACCTCCGAGCCGGAAGGGGAAGTAGACCCCTCCCAACTCTTACTCTGTGCTTGGCTTGGCATGCCGTAGAGGAATTCATTCCATCGATGGAAAAAATTCTTGAACAGCCAGCCACATGGACGAAAATTCGAAATTTTCGGATATCACTGCTGCTTGCATTGACCTTGATTACCCTCGCACGGCTGCGGCTCGGTCTTGTTTCCCAGGTTGCCCTGGCCTTCGGCGGACTCTTGGGTGGCCGTGCCGAATGCGTTCCCTTTCACGCCCTCCTTTTTTGTCTCCGCGCATACGCAGTCGGGAGTGGGGCCGGTCTTCTCGCAAGACGCCACCGTGGTTCCCTCGGCGGCGCAGAAGTCTGTGCACTGCTGCGCCGACACGCCAGGACAGTTGTTCTGCGCTAGAGTTCCGCCTGTTCCAAGCAACAGTGTCCCACCCATGAAAGCCGCAGCCGCGGCCAGCTTTAATCCACTATGTCCAACAGTCATGTTCTCCTCCGAATTTGCCAGAGCTAGAGGGTGCTGCGCAGGCCATCTCTGGCACTGGTCGGCAGCATGAGGGCGCAAGAAAGCCCTCGATGGCTCGATTATGCTGTGGAAGATGTGGATGCTATGAGGCCGCCAGCAGCGGGTTTAAGCCGCCGGGCCTCCCAAGACTCTTTCGGGTGAAGTGCCCTCTGCGGCGCGTAGAACCGCCGCAATATTTGGCCTGCGCAAATCGACAGCGCTCATTGTCGTGCTCCAGTACGACCGTAAGCAGGATAATATTCGCTCTTACTAATATATTACCACATATCGGCGGAAGCTGGCAACAGGGTATCAAGAAATACGCCGTTTGACGTACCGCTAAATCGATTTGGTAGAGCGGCGAGCGCCGGACTTTTTCAACAATATCCGCCAGAAACGGACTTTGTTCGGGTGGTCGCGCTGTGGACGGTCGCCTGATCGTTAGATGATGTCGTCGGCGAAAGACCTGCACAGGCCCCCAAGCCCGCTCCAGCCCACGGTTCGAGATCGGCGAGGATTTTTCTCCTTAGGCGACACTAGCCGAAACGCGCATAGTCCTGCCTCTCGACTTGGCGCCGAAGCGCGGACGCGGAATAGTCGTCGTCGGGCAAAAACCGTTGGCCAACGGAGTCTGGGTGCCAAGCGGGAGCGATTGGTGGCAGTCCACACCGTAGCCTTGCCAATTTGCCTTGGATTGGTTCGGATTAGACTGCCGCCTTGGCGCCCGCAGTTGATTGGCGTACATGGATTGGGGCGTAGCTGCTTTGCGCTGGGTCAAATTTCGGGCGCAGTTGAATATCGGCTCACGACCCGTTGCAGTCGATGACGGGAGCATCGGTGTGAGGCAGGATCAGTCGGATCAGTCTAGCCAAAGCTCCTGCTTGCGTTCTTCAAAGCCGAGCACGCGTTTGCTATCGGTCCACCGTGCGACCTCGCCCTCCATTCCATCGGGGTCCTTGAAGGTCACAAGACGGACAGCGCCGAAATCTGTAATGGTCCCATCCGAAGCGCCTGCCTTCACCAGACGTCGCCTGACTTCCTGCAAGCGTTCTTCATCGTCTACCTTCAGCGC
>NZ_AZUX01000078.1:0-9138 GCF_000513915.1 Mesorhizobium sp. WSM2561 | reverse complement strand
GAAGCCGTCGCCGGCCGCCTCATAGGCGACGGCGATCCGCTTGATCGTATGCCCGGCCTGGCCGGCTTCGTCGCGCCAGCGCTGCAGCAGCTTCAACAACGATGGCGCGTCGGCATCAATCTTCTTCAGCGGCTGGCGCTTGAAACCCGGAACAAGCGCGGCAATCAGCCACTTCGCCTTGCTCATTTCGATGACGGCAACGATCGTGTTATCCTGTTCAAGAGCGGTAAGGGACCGGCTTGCGTCAAAAGACTGCGACATCGGGTGCCTCCTTCTGATGGTGGATCCAACAGCGCCGAAGGATGCCACACCTTCACCGCTCGCCCCATAGCATCTACGTCTGGGGACGCGACCTGGTGCCGCCCACATTCGCCCGTAGTCAGATCGATCGCCGGCCCCGCCAAGCCGTAACCCAGTCATCGAAGGTCACACCAGCCCTATGCCACCTGATATGGACGCCGGACAACCGGCGACCGTGGGCGCGATCAACAAGGAATATTTCCCTATTGTTGCGACGCTCCCGAACGGGCGCGGTGACAAAAAGGTAAATCACAAGCACCTGAAGTCGCCCTATCGCGATGCTGCCTTTCGTCATGCGTTCCAAGGGCTCGACGCACTTGAGGAACTTGAGGAAAGCGGGGCGACTTCAGTTACTGTGTCATTGCCCCTCACCAACCAACCCGCGCTTACCAACACCAACACCAACACCAACACCCTAACCTCGACCTCAACACCCTACGTCCGCGAAACCCTCTCGCCTGCCTCATCTGCACGCCACGAACGCTTCTGGCAGCCCTTCAACGTCTACACCGGTCTGTCGGTCCACGACGTGCCGGCTGTCTGGCGGGACCTTAGCGACTTGTCGACGCTCGAATGGTTCCACCACGCACTACGCCACACTGGTCCCGTCCACGCGTTCACGTTGAACCTCTCTCCCGAGATCGACCGGTTAGCCCGCACGAAGTCGTCTGCCGCCAAATGGTTGTCCAGGCGGATTGCACTTCAGCTTAAGCTCGCGCTCGGAAGGCCTATCGATTTCTGGTTCGCTGTAGAGGTCACAGAGACGGGCCAGCCGCGAAGGCTACATTGTCACGGTGAGCTACAGATCGCGTTCAGTGACTCTGTATGCGTCCGCAAAGCACTACGCTCCGCAGGTGGCGAGTGGAATGACGCTCGCCAGTTTCAGGCTAACGTCATTCCGGCCCCGGATGTGGTTTGGAGTCACTACGTTCGCGGCTTGTCGGTCCTGTCTGGCGTTGTGCCGTATCGAGGGCGGTTCAAGAACGTTCGGCGGCCGATCAATGGTGACTGGTTCGCGGCGACGAATGCGGTGCGCAGCGGTGCGAGTTCGCTCTACACCGCTCCCAGGACGCTCGTTATCGACTTCATCAAGCACGCGCCGTCGAACTAAGTCATCGTTTACTTATTGATTTCGTTGCATAATTTCTCTTGCGCACCGTCGCGGAATGACTCATACCTTGCGGGCAAATCAGCCAGTGGAGATCCCGCACATGAACACCTACATCGATAACGACACATACGACCGGCTCACCCTCGCGCTCGCCCAGATCGAACCTTGCGCAATTACAGGAAAGCGCGAGCCCGACCAAATGGTCCAGGCGCTCATGGCGGCTGAGATATGGCCGGTGAGCATAAAAAACGATAGCCAAGGTAGCGGAATGGGCGAGGCAGCTTGATGACCAAGCGTATCGACTACAAAGACGAACACCGCACCCTCAACGGTGAGTCATACTCGTTCGAAGTCTACGAGCAGACCGACATGCGTCCAAGGCAACGTTGACAAACGATCGACCGGCAAACCGGCGTCTGGAGATACCGGCACAGTGATCATCAATGATTTGATCGCGGAGCTTTTCAGGCGAGGCAGGATTAAGCCTGTCGGGCGCTGACAAGAATGGCGGGGCTAGTCCCCGCCTTTTCTTTACATCAATAGGCTGGAAAGCAGCGCGATTACTGCCAACATGATTGGCGTCTCGATATGCAGGCTTATCCGCATTTTTTTGTGCTCCGATGTAGCGGAATGCTACCCCCCTTGAATTAGGTGGCCCTGGTGCACAAAGCGATAGTTCGTAGATCGCCATAGCCGGCGCGGCTGATACGCGTTGTGCGCTGACATGTGCGGGGCGGATTACCGGCGTTTACGATATGTGTCCTTCCAAGAGTCCGTTTTCGTAAGGCCGCCATTGTCCGGTGGCAGATGCGCCTGGGCCGCTGGACGCATGATCGCCCAAACGACAAAGCCACCCAAAAGCACTCCTATCGCAAATCCCATTCTGCCGCCCGGCCTCCGTTATAGGGGAGCTACTGCGATGCACTCTCAACGATGTATCGCCTACCGACAATCACCAGTGGCAGGGATAGCACCGTCAACAAGCTTCCGCCCAGCCCTACTAGGTAGAGCCACGTCACATCGGGCGCAACCCCGTCGAATCGTCCAGCCGACGCGATCGACATGAACGCGAAACCAGCCACCACGGGCCCAATAATCATTAGGATCACGCCTAGAACGCCGGCCTCGGTCAACTTCTGGCTTACTGTGGTTTGCAATTGCCCCTCCCGAAAGTGCGACGAAAATCGCTGCGCAAATGGGCTTACGCGACAGTGAATCGCAGGGCAAGAACTAAAGCTAAAGAGCGCGGATAGTGCTAACGTCTGAAAAACGGAGGGGGTAGGCTCATGCGATTCGATTTCAATACAATGGCGCAGGTTATGTCGCGGCGACTTGTCCGTCATTTATGGACGACTACGCAACAGAAATGGGTTTAGCGCTGGCAACAATAGTTTTACCCGGCCTTGGAATCGCCATTGTCGGAACAGCTCTCGCTGGGTGGTGGCTGGTGGTCGCATTTTTTACTGTCCTATCTGCACTCTGCGGCAATCGGGTGGGAATTGGTCGAGAGAAAGCAGCGCTCTTGCTGCGAGCGAAGGCCGACGAGCAAATTGACTAGAATCGGGATTAATGTGCCGAGATGAGCGATATTGTCGAACAGCCCGAAGCTTCACCCGGAATGGATTGGGATACCTACTACGCACACAGAAACAAACTAGACGAGATACGGATCGAACAGTCGAGCTCGTTTGATAAGTCAATCCTAACTCTTTCGTCTGGTGCTCTGGCTTTCTCTTTGGTAATACTTGATAACTTCAAAACGGCCAACGTAGTTATAGCTATGCCTTGCTTAATATACTCTTGGATATTCTTCGTTATTGCCATCTTCGCGAATATTGCGTCTACCTTCATTAGCTCGAAAGCTGCAGAAATTGCAATTGCGCATATCGATCGGAGAATGAGAGAACAAGATTGGCAGGGCCAAGATAAGAACTTCCACGACGATATGACTAGAATATTAAACTCTGCGGCTGGCATTTCGTTCGCAGTAGGAGCAATTTGCCTTTTAGTTTTTGCCTACAAAAACGGAATTGGACCCTGAAATGACGAAAATAACTTCAAATAATCCCTTCTTGACGACCTCTATTCCCAACTCAGAAATATCGACTCACGGCGCCACCATGCCAACACAGCCGGCATCTCGACCATCTGCGCCGACGACGGCAGCTCCGGCGGCGGCAAGTCCACCGGCCGCACCGGCGGCTGCAAGTCCATCAGCGGTTGCGCCGGCCTCTTCGCCGATTTCGGCGGCACAAACCACTAGCGGAGAATAATATGAGTCTTCCGCCCCGTCCTTCCTCGCCCCGTCCTACGCCGACACCTAGACCTACTCCCGGGACAGGAACTCCGATCGGCCCACCGCCACAGCCTAGGCCACCGAAGCGCTGAGCGTATTCAAAGAGAGGTATTCATGAAGAAAATCACAATAGAGGGTCGGCCAACATCCGCCGGCAAGGAGCAAGCGGGGACAGTCTTGACGACTGCGCCGGCTCCTAGGCCGACCCCGCCCGCGAAGAGCGCCACCACGCCACCGGCGCCTGACAAGTGAGTTCTGGCCCGTCTTATCCACAGGTCGGGGCACCCTAGAAACTGTCCGATCTGACCTATCCGCCCTGATAGATCGACCAGAAGCCCGCCGCTCACCGGCGGGCTTTATTGCGGTCTTCGCAAATGCGCGCTCTATTTCTGTGGGGTGTCTGGTCTGGGTGCGCCCGGACCAGATGCTAGGATTGTAGCCGCGACCTTGTATAGATCATCTTCCGATAATCCAAATAAGAATCCCGACCCACGGGCAAGAAATGACGGATAGTTATTTCTCAATAGCCCCAGCCAATCTGTGCGCGAATTTGGGCCGTGCTTCAGATGATTTGCAAGGCATTGCACCGCACCAAGCTCCGGTGACGGACCATAGCCTTCGCCGGCGCAGTATTTCGCGAGTTCATCATGTGCGGCATAACCACCCTTCCATCCGGCCGCAGAATGTTCCCAGTGATGGTATAGGGCAATGACAAACGCCTTGCGGACCTCGAACAAAGCATGGTGCACGTCGTCGATTTGAGCGTCATAAACTTGGGACTGTTCCCATAAGATGCGGCCGTCCTCAAGTTCGCCGATCCATTCGCCCCCATTGGCTAAAGCCTCTTCATAGGCCACGGCTTCTATCTTTGTGCGCTCGATTTCCGCCTGTAGGGCATCTCGTGCTGCCACGTATCCCTTTTCGAGCATCCGAAGGCCGTGCTCAAATTGATAGTGGCGGAAATAGGAGCCTATTTTTACCATCGGTCTCCCCAGATGTTGCCCGGTGGCAACGTCCCTAACCAGAGCCGGCATGTCAATTATTGGCGCGATTCGCCCGGTTGGTTGCTGGCGCAGGTTTTCCACAAGCCGTGTCGCACTGTATTCATTGATGAGACTCCGCTGTAAGCGTTTTCAATGACTTAGCCGTGTACTTAAATTGAGAATTTGCATTTAATTTGAGATTCGCGCGCTCACTGCACTTAATGTGAGATTCTGACCGCGAAACGTTTGGCGTGAGTTCTTTGCAGGCTGCATGAGCGACCATACCGAGAATTACGAGGAACTGGCGCGCTGGAATGAGGCGTGTCGGCGCGAAGAGGCTATCCGCGGGCTCTTGGAGCGCTATCCAAAAACCCTGAACCGTCAGGCCGTTGCGGACCTGGCATGGGAACTGGACCTCAGCCGGGCCACCCTCTACAGAATGATCAAGCTATTTCGAGCAGGTGGCACTGTAAGTTCACTGATGGACCGAAAGCGCGGTCGGCGCCGGGGACATCGTGTCCTCGACAAAGATCGAGAAGCCCTCGTGCGTCGAACGATTGAAGGCTTTTATCTCAAACAGACACGCCCCATCCTTTGCGCGGTTGGTTCGCGAGGTCCAAATCGACTGCACCGCGGCGGGCCTTGCTCCCCCAAATTGGCGCACCATCAAATCCCGTGTTGAAGAGATCGATCTGCAGGTGAGGGGGCGTAAGCGCGGCGAGAGCGAGGTCGTCAAAGCAACAACTGCCACGCCGGGAACTCTTTCGGCGTCGACCGCTTGAGCTTGTTCAAATCGATCATACCAAAGTCGACGTATTCGTTGTCGACGAAGACACGCGTCAGCCGCTCGGACGGCCCTGGCTGACACTAGCATTGGACATCTTTTCTCCGATGGTGACGGGCCTCTATCTGACCATGGAGGCGCCCTCGCGATTATCGACAAGCCTATGCATACTGCACTCCGTATTCGACAAGACCATGTGGTTGCAGGAGAGGGGTATCCATGAAGCGTGGCCAGTGGCCGGACTGCCAGGAACGATACATGTCGACAACGGCTCTGACTTTCGAAGTCATGCATTCGAACGCGCTTGCCGGGACAATGGCATAAAGATCGATTGGCGGCCGCCGGGGACTCCCCATTTTGGCGGCCACATCGAACGGTTGATTGGCACGCAGATGGGCCCGGTTCACCTGCTGCCAGGATCGACCTCCACCAACATCGAGGAACGGCGCGAGTATGATGCCAAACGCCATGCGGCGCTGACACTCCGAGAGCTTGAGCGCTACATCGCACTCGAGATCGCCGGGCAATACCACCATGCTATCCATGGCGCACTCCGTCGACCACCGATTGCGGTCTGGCGACAGCAAGAGAGTGAGTTGGTGTTGCGCCTGCCGAACGATCGTATCCAATTCTGGATCTCCTTTCTGCCGGAGGCAGAGAGAACGTTGCGGCCGACCGGCATCCATCTTTTCAACATCCGCTACTGGTCGCCCGCTCTGTCCGCCGATATTGGACGGGCCAAAGCCCGCCTGATTGTGAAATACGACCCCCGCGATCTCTCCCGCGTTTTTGTTAGGCGTCACTCAGGCAGCTTTGTGGAGGCGCGCTATGCCGATGTGACGCTCGCGCCGATTACATTGTGGGAGGCGCAGGCAGCCCGGCGCAAACTCAACGCTCAGGGCAAACGTGAAATTGACATGCACGTCCTTATTCGCACGGCGCTTTTGCAGCGAGAACTTATCCAGCAAGCGAAACACAAGACACGAGGGCGTCCGCAGCTTCCGAAATCGAATGTGGATGACGATGAACTGGGCTCGCTTCGCGGCGTCGATTCAATCAAACCTGTTCCCTCCGTCGAAGATCTGGATTGAGCCCCTTTTGACCACGGATAATATCCATCTGACGCAAGCGGCCAAAGACCTCCTCAGCGACTCTGCGCGTTCGCGCAAATCCAGGCTCGCCGCTGGATTTTCTATCCGCGCGCCAAGCAGGCGCTCGATCGCCTCAACCTACTGGTCGATCATCCTCGCGGCACACGCATGCCTTCGGTGGCCATCTACGGCGACAGTGGCATGGGCAAGACGATGATCCTGGAGAAATTCTGCGATAATAATCCCTCATGCTTTGATCCGACGACCGGCACACAGGCCATACCGGTTCTGGCAATCGAGATGACCGGCAAGCCAGGTGAGCGCCGTCTATATGCCGAGATTCTGGCTGCACTTGGCGCGCCACAGGCACCCCGCGCCGACATCGTGCAGATGGAGCAAGCGGCGTTGCGACTTCTGAAAACCGTCGGCGTGCAGGTCCTGGTGATCGACGAAATACATAACATTCTCGCCGGCTCGTACCGCGAACAGCGGGTCGTGCTGAACACGCTCCGATTTCTCAGCAATCGGCTTCAGATTTCCCTGGTTTGCTTTGGCGTTATCGAAGCCCGCGAGGCGATTAGCGGCGACGTGCAGCTTGCCCGCCGGTTCGGCGAGCTGACCCTGAATAGATGGGCGGCCAACGAACAATTCGAAGCGCTGGTTTCGTCCATTTTGCGAAATATGCCGCTCCGCCGACCGACAGTGCTGACGCCGAAATCTCTGCGCCGAATTCTGCAGATCAGCGGCGGCATCACTGCGAATATTTTCCAGGCGATTACTAGCCTAGCGGCCGATTCGATCGAGAGCGGCATCGAGCACATCACCGATGAAGCGGTGGAAAGCTGGTCGCCGCCAGTCAGCGCCGAAACAGCATACGCATCAACCGAGAACTCGGCGGCACGAAGCCGCTTCCTGTCATTCTCGAACCTGTGCTGGATGAGCTCCTGTCGTCATGGATTGCGCGCCATGCGGGTTTCTATGGCGTCTCCCCGCTCACTATGCTCCGCCATGCCATTCCGGAAGCAAAATCTTTGCGGCTGACCGATACAAAGCTGGGGCCAACCGACGCCGGCCACATTGCGAGGCTGTTTCGAACCCAGTCGTCTGCAATTTTGGCAATGACCACATCAGGTTTCCCAAGTTCAGCAGCACGGCTCGTCGCGCCATGCGCTATTCAATGTTGCTTCGCTTGTGCCGAGCAAAACAGAGGGCAGGGCGCAACAACTGCGGTGCAGCGAAGCTGGACCCAGGGTTGGCGGATAACCTGTCCCGTCTGCGGACTACGGCAACAAGACATAAGAGACGCAGCATCTGCGCCTATAAGCCCGCTATCGCCGTTCGAGGGTCTTTGGAAAGATGCCCTCCACGGTGAACGGCTCATCGATCATGCGCTGAGGGGATCAGCTGCCGGTTGGGCATCGCCGATCGATATGGTCCGATTGCTGCTGGTGCGGCGGTGCCCGAAGCCCTTCAACCATGAGGTATCGATAGACCACTCCACGATCCTTGGCGCCGTCGTCCAAGGTTTCGATGAGTGCGTGGCCCAGCAGGGATTCCCAAGACCTACGATTGCAAGACCCATTTTGCCTGTCGGACTCCGCATAGCTCTCCTGGCGGGTATCTCAATCATCCACCAGGAAGGTCCCAAACTGGTTTCCGAACTCCAGCACCAAACGCTTGGCGCCCACTATACGCGGTTCGCCTCAATCGGCGCTGGCATGTCGGTTGCGAGAAGCTCCCCACTGCAGTTGAATTGAGACTCAGGGGCATCGAATCTCATCATTAGGTGCAGCGATTGCAAGAAGCCGGCGCAATCTCACATTTAAGCGCAGCGCGACAGACTTTCCGGAATGCCCAGCACGGGAAACCCCAGTAGTCGCGCATGGGATCCAGATCATTTTGAACGGAGGGCACAGGCTCAATTGAGAGCCTGTCCGCAGGCTATGCATAGATCGGGGCGGCCCACCATTTCCGACCGGCTGTCGCAGCGCAGACCGTTATCGGTCGCTCGCCTCCGCCAATTGCAGGTTCGAAAGTCGCCCACGACCATGAGGCGGCAGAACCCCAGGCGAATCTTGCCCTGGACGGTTTCTAGGGCGGCGCCTCGCCGCCGCCCTAAGCGTATCATTGCCGTTCTGCTGCAGGGTGGCGGCATGACCTCCCGACTGGTCCGGTGCTGGCGCCGCGCAGACCGCGATACAGCGAATAGATGCGCAGTCCAGTCTGCCGGTCGCTGGCGTTGTCGGGGGGCATAGGTCCGGGAAACCCGGCCTCCTGCGGAGCCGGTGCGGGGACAACGTGGTGAAGAGGTAGCTAAACTAATGGCCTTGCCGGGGGAACTGCACCACCTTGCCACGTGGGCGCGAATATTGTGCCGTCGCAATGGCCTCGATCAACAAATCCAGGGCCGCACGGGNTTTGCGGCTCGTGTCATCGTCGCCGCCGAGATANTGATAGGCTCGATCAAGATGCAACCAGGCAGCCGCGAAATCTGTTGTCAATGATGCCTCCATCGTGGCGCTCCCCAAGGGAGCCGTGCCATGCGCCGACAAAACGAAACGGAAATATCCACA
>NZ_AZUX01000077.1:0-9657 GCF_000513915.1 Mesorhizobium sp. WSM2561 | reverse complement strand
TGACGATCTGACGCGCAGGCACAGCCGGGGTCCACGGTCATCGCCGCTGGTAGCCCGTCATCTCGAGATAGCCCTTGCCAGGGTGTGTGCCGGCCACCCGCACCGGACCTTCCCAATAGGGGATGCTGAGACCCATCCAGGCNTGAGAGTTGAGCGCGCCGACGGTGACGTCGAGCGCACGGTCGGGCAAGACGAGACGCCAGCGCGTAGGAATTTCGCGCCCCTCCACCCAGCTCGTCTCCAGCGGGGTCGCAACGAGCTTGCCGTCGCCGTAGGGCGTCACGGCACCGTCCGCCGCGATCCAGGTGGCGGAGGTGAAGCCGCTGTCAGCGGCATCGCGCAGGCGGAAACCCATCAGCTTCTCGCCTGTGTCAAAGGAAAGCGAGAACCAATCCCAACCGTTTTGGTCGTCCGCCAGCGGCTGCGACGACCATTCGCGATCGAGCCACGCGGTGCCNCGCACCCGGATCTCACCTTCCGGCAGACTAATCTTTCCCTCAACTGAGAAAAAGGGCTGGGAATAGTAGTAGCTCGCCTGCCCTTTCGCCGACTTGACCGAGTAGCCGCCGGCGCCGTGGAAGACGAGCGGGCCTTCGGCATGCATCGCGATGTCGTAGGCGAAGTCATTGCCGGTCGCGCTNAGCTGAAGTCGGTCCAGGCTGTCGCCCTCCATCTGCCAGGCGTCGATCCAGGCCGCGAAGGGCTTGGCAATCACACCCGCCTGGCCGATGCCGCCGCGCGCGAAACGCTCCGTGGAGAGGTGGGTCNCGGCGCTGGTCACAGCGGCATGGCCGAACCACACCTGCGGGCTCTCCCATCCCTCGGCCTCGCCCGGCGCGAGCGCCGAGCGGAACAGCGTCCATTGCAGGCCGTAGTCCGCGCCGTCGGGCCCGGTGAGGTTCGCGGTCAGATACCACCACTCGATCCGGTAGTCCGGATGGGCTCCATGATCCTGCGGGAACTCGAANCGCTTGCCCGGTTCCGGAACGGCGAAGCCTTCGGCGTCTGTGCCGAGCCCGGCAAAGCCCTGGGCGAAGGCATTGCCGACACCCAGCAGCAGGAAAATNAGCGCCCTAGCGTTCATTGGCGAATATCCTCAGCAGCCCGGTCGGCTCCATGCGCGACAGCCGCCACGCTGGCCAGAGCGCGGCGAGCAGCGCGGCGGCGAGCGCGAAGAGNATCAGGCGGATGTATTCGACTGGAAACAGGTACATCGGCAGGCGCCAGCCGAACGCCTCGACATTGACAATGGCAAGCAAGACCCAGGCGAGCGCCAGGCCCAGCGGCAAGGCCAACACGGCCGTGATCGCGGCAAGCAGGACGGTACGCAGGATTTCTAGCCCGGCAAGCCGGCGCTGGGTGGTCCCCATCGCCCATANGGGCGCCATCTGCGGCAGTCGCATCGCCGCCAGCGTGAGCAGGCTCATCAGGATTGCAAACGCGGCAACCGCCAGCGTCAGCACGTTCAGCGCATCAGTCACGGAGAAGGTGCGCTCGAACACCGACAGCGAGAACGCCTTGATCGCCGCCTGGTCGATGATGCGCGCGGGTGGAACGTCGAACGCCTCCGTGANCGCCCGNCGCAGGCCCTGAGGATTGCCGGTGCGAACGCCATAGCGGCTCGGCTCGATGGCCGGGAACGTCTGGCGAAACAGCGCCTCGCCGACGATGGCCTGGCCGATGGGATTTCCGTANTCGCCGACGACGCCCGCGACCGGCAGCGACAGCCCGGGGCCGAGCGCCAGCGTGTGGCCGACGTGCAGCGCGGCGCGGCGCGAGAGCTGCTCGTTGATTACGACCGCNCTGCCCGCTTCGATCTCGTCCCAGACGGCGGGGATTGCGTCGAGGAAGCGCCAGTTTTCGCGGTAGGTGTAGCCGACACGCACCCCGAAAATCTCCGCCGGCAAGCCGGCGAGCGTCGCTTCGACCGACATGATCGGCAGCACGGCGTCAGCGTGCGNCTCGAGAAAACGTTCCAGAGCCGCCCGGTCCGCGACNGCGTCCGCATCGACGTACAGTTCGGCTGACAGGCGCTGGTCGAGGAAGCCGACAAAGGTCAGGCGGAAGCTCGAGACCATGGTGGAAACGCCGACATTCGCAGCCATGGCTAGCAGCAGGGCCATCAGTGCAAGCCCGAGGCCGGGCAGTTGCTGACGCGTATCGGCCCAGAACCATTGCGCCATGGCGCGAACGGCTTGTGCTTCGCCAAGACGAAGGATTGCCGCCAGGCAAGGCGGCAGTGCAAGTGCTGCGCCGAGCAGTAGACAGGCAAGCAGCGCGAAGCCGGCGGCCAGCCCGCCCCCAGTGACGGCCAGCACGCCCGCCGCCGCGAGCAGCACGACCGCGGCTGCAGCCTGGAGCGTTCGCGTCCGTCCCGAGCCCAGCGCCCAGGCGCGGCCGCCGGCGCTCGCAACGACTGGCATCCGCGCCAGCCGCCACAACGCGCTCGCGGCGGCGAGCAATGCGCCGCCGAGCGCCATGGCGATTCCCGAAAGCCACCATGCCGGGCGGATCTGCAGCGTGCCTGCAACGTCGGCGCCATAGAGGCCCCGTATCGTCGCGGCCACGTCCGGCAGCAGGAGCGCTGCGATGAGATAGCCGAGCGCGATGCCGAGCGCGCCGGCAAGCGTCGCCAGCACGACAAGCTCGGCGATCATCAGGACGACCAGGCGGCGGAGCGGCACGCCGAGGGCGCGCAGGGTGCGGATCACGCCACGCCGCTGCTCGAAAGCAAGGCCGATCGCACCGTGGACGATGAAGATGCCTACCGCGAAGCTGAGGAAGCCCAACGCCGTGAGGTTGAGATGGAAGCTGTCGGTGAGCCGGCCGACATCGGTCGCACCGTCCGCACGCTGCAGTACGAGGTCCGGTGCGATATCCGCCAGCGGCTGTTGCCGCAAGGGCTGCTCCGGCAGGACGATCAGGCGGCTGATGCGCCCGGCGCGGCCAAGCAACTTCTGGACGACGCCGATATCGGCGAGCACGCTGCCCGGCGCGACCGCCTGATCGACCAGAACCGGGTTGGGCATGTTCGCCTCAAGGAGCGCGGCCATTTCCGGGCCGGCGACCAGCGTTTCCGCGCGCAAGAAGCGGTTGAGATCGGTGCGGGCCAGTGCTTCGCTTGCAGCGGAACTCGGCGGCGCGGTCAGCGGATCGACGCCGACCAGCCTCACGGCGGTGCCGCCGACGCGCAGCCTTCCCTCCACCACCGGACTGACCAGCCAGCCGGCACGGCGCAACGCGACGAAAAGCGCCTGGGGCATGGAATCCCCCTCGCGCGGCATCAGCTGGTGGAACCGGCCTTCGGCCAGCGTAGCGGCAGCTGCATCATAGCTCGCGCGTGCCTCGGCGTTGATCGCCTGCACGCCTGACCAGAGGGCCGTCGCCAGCGCGAGGCCGAGCACCAGCGTCAGCAATTGAAGCCGGTTGCGTCGCCAGTGCGAAGCCAGTGCCTCGAGGACAGCGCCGGTCATGCAAGGCGGCCCTGGCTGAGATGCGCCCGGCGCCCGAGACGTGCCGCAAGACGCGGGGAGTGGGTGACCATCAGGAGCGCTGCGCCGGTCTCCGCCACGAGCGCGAGGAATTGCTCCATCACCCCGTCCGCCGTCGCCTCGTCGAGGTTGCCGGTCGGCTCATCCGCGAGGATCAGCTTCGGCCGCGCCGCGAGCGCGCGGGCGATCGCCACGCGCTGCTGCTGGCCGCCGGACAACTGCTCGGGGTATTTCCGCAGTTGCGGCTCCAGGCCCAGTGCGTGGGCCAGTCGTGAAAGCTCCTGCGGTTCCGGCGTGCCGATCAGACGTGCCTGAAAGGCGATGTTGGCGGCGACGTCCAGGGAGGGGATGAGATTGAACTGCTGGAAGATGATGCCCACCGTGCTTCGCCTGAGCCGGGCGCGACCACTGTCGTCGAGCGCGGTGACCTCCTGCCCATCAAGCCCGACGCGCCCGCCGTCGGCAGCGTCCAGTCCTGCCACGAGGTGGAGCAGCGTGCTCTTGCCCGAACCGGATTCGCCGGTCAGCGCTAGCGTCTCGCCGGCGTCGAGCGAGAGTGTCACGCCCCGCAGGACCGGCATCGGGCCTTCCGGGCCGGGATAGGATTTCAGCAGGTCTTCGATCGAAAGCAGCATGCACCACAGCTACAGTCTGTGGCGAAAAGGAAAAGCGCTGCAGTTGATAATTCCCCAGAGGAAGCGCTGCTGCCCTGCAAGACCGCAGCTGGTTTCAAGCGGGAAGCCGACAATTGTCGCGTAGAACCAACCACCAGGCTGCACCGGGTCGTCGCCAACCTTGAAAGTGATCCAGGTGCCAAGCCCTACCGCCGAAATCGCCTCGCCGGTGGAAGGGATGGTGCGCGTCAGCGGGGCGGGCGTCGCGGCGAGCGTCTTTCCCGGCCAGGCGAGGGCCATCGGGGAGCCTGCGGCCACCTTAACGAATGTCCCTGCGGGTGATGTTCATTCAACCGCCATCGCTGAACTCCGGCCTCCCCGCATAGTCTGGAAAAGATAAGTCTTCGCGAGTTCTACCCAATAGACAGGGCAGGACAGGGAGTACACGAAGGTGTTTTCGCAGGCCGGTGACAGATCGTTCGCGCGTCTGGGGAAAGATGAGATTCGACCCACGGCTTAACCACCGGATCGACGATGCTATGCACTCCACGATGCCAATTATGCGACTTTCGAAGCACAAATAGCGAACATCCAGCTCTGGTTTGCAGGGTCTGGTGGAGCGGAACCGCGTACCCCATTTGCTGCGTAGAGACATACGTTGGCTGGGAATCTGCGGCCCAAAGTTGCAGAGCATGTTACTTTCGGCTTGCGTTAGGAGATTCAGCTATGATTCGATCGGATTCGCACTATAGCGGTCGATTTCGTGCGTTCGTTTCCTTATAATAGGTCGAATAGGCTTGATATCGAGCGATCTTCACGCTACATACCGGGCATGGTACGGAGCCGACAAAGGAGCGTTCCGATGAGTGAATTCGCTAAAACTCTCCAGGGTTTTGTGGAGCAAATGCCAGACAGCCGCCAAAAGCTAGAGTTTCTGGAAGCCTTACAGGTGTGCCCGGTTATCGATCTAGAGGTCGTCCCCGAAGAGCGTGCAAATAAGAATATGAACTACCTTCGGAAACGTGCGCTTGAGTCTGGGCAGGCTTATGTGATTGCAAGGGCTGGGCGCCTCGACAATTTGCCTCAGGCAGCGTTCGTCCTATCGTCGGATACCATACTCTCGCTGATTGACTCAGTTCGCGGTGGAACAGAACGCAAAACTGCACGGCGAAGGCCCGCAAGTGCATTGCTTGCACAGCTAAAGCCGCTCGATGCAAGCGTTGTGAAGATGCGTCTTGAGCCTCGGTCTCAAGAGGAGACTGTTGGCGGACGCGGACGTGTATTTTAGTCGCCGCTCATGTCGCGCTATTTGATGAGCTCCCAGTGCGTCTTTGACGTGATCAAGAGGCGTAACCTCAGTGCTGAACTTTGGTTAGAAGCCGCAGACTCGCGCGGCATCTATGCAGACGATATCTGCATCAGTGCAGTGACGCCTATGACCATCAGATGGCAACTTGAACAAGCGCTCACGGCGGCACGGGCAAAGCCCGAAGCCGCCGTGCATCCCGTGCCGGTAATCAGAGACTTCATCGACCAGGCAAACAGGCTGTTCGAAGATTTCGCGCGCGATGACCGGATCATTGCGATGGACCATCGGATCGCCTCACGCTGGGGCGATCTGCTTGATATGAGGATCACATATCGAGATCCCGACGGCCGGTCATTCGATGTGCCTAGCGCGACCAAGGTTGAGATTGCAACAGCGCTGGTTGGGAGGGGAGATTTCCCGTTTGTCTACGTGGACTACCATCAGGATGGGCACGCAGACATCCCGGGACTCACCGTAGAAAACCCTGAAGACTTCGTTCGCAAGTGAAATGGCGCAGTCCGCTCCTAATAGATTTCAGATCTTGGCACTGAGCGGTGGAGGCTATCGAGGGCTCTTCGGCGCCGAATTTCTTGCCGCATGCGAGTCGAAGTTCAACGTTCGGTGCAACAACCGCTTTGACATCATTTCTGGAACCTCTATTGGCGCGCTCCTTGCTGCGGGCCTTTCGGCATCCGTTCCAGCGACGACATTAGCGGCGACAATCAAAGATTGCGGACCGTCGATCTTCGCTCGTGGCATCACCACCAGCGTCAAACAGCTCGTGGTCGCGGCACCCTATAGTCCGGCTCCAATCCTTGAAGCCATTCGCAAGACGCTCGGTAAGCCCGTTGCCGCAACTCTGCTCAGCGACTACGACGCGCCACTCATCATAACGGCCGTCAACTACTCAACAGGCGAAACGAGCGTCTTTCGTTCCAAAGGCATTGCGGGCAAAGCGGCCAGCGCCGTGAGCATCGAAGATGCGATACTCGCGAGCGCTGCGGCACCGACCTTTTTCCCGACGAAGAAAATCGGGCCAAGCGAGTACATCGATGGTGGGCTTGTAGCGAACGCGCCAGACATGATCGCCCTCCTCGACGCGGTGAACTTCTCTCACGCGCGGATGGAGGAGGTCTACCAACTTTCGATCGGCACCGCGTCCCGTCGGCAAGGTTCCGCCGTGCATGAGAAATCCCGAGCTCCCGGATCTTTCTCATGGATAGCGCGTCGTGGGCTTATCCAAACGATCATGGCAGCCCAAGAACATTTGGTGCTGTCTCAGGTCAGCAGCCTCCTTCGAAATCGATTTCTACGCATTGACGAAGAACCTGCGCAGAACCAGGTCGAAGCCATCAAATCATTGGATCTTGCATCTCCAGAAGCAACACAAACGCTTCAGCTGTTGGCGGGCAAAGCGTGGGAAGGACACAAGGCTGCGCGGCCGCTGAGGGATTTCTTCGTCCGTTAGGAGATCTCGTCGAGAAGGCGGCTGCGAGCGTTTCGCTCCCAAGTCTCGTAGGGCGTCGTCGGGCTCCAGAACATGTGCCAAGCGTCCTGAAGCAGGCCTGAGATTGTTGGCGGATTCTGGATGTTGAAACCGACAATTCCGCACTCTCGAAACGCGGTGACGGCAGCGGATGCTAGGCCCGACAAAGCTTCGAGTGGATAGCAGAGGTCGAAGAGCGCCGTTTTCTCTGACTCCCGGTCGTTTGTTAGTCCTTGCCAAGCCCGGCCAACCGCCTCGGCATCCCGCCCACAATCAGTTTGCCGCAAGACCGCAAGGATCACGGACATCCGTGCATCGTGGCCCCTGTGCATTATTGGGACACAGATTCACGGTAGGCGTTTCGCCGCTGCCTGATCGGCAAGGTTCGACCCTCCTCTGCCATTCCTTCGGAGCGGCGCTACGGCAAATCGTGACCCAAAGACGACTAACGTCTGCCGCGACGTGGAAGGCAGCTTTGCGCCGCATCTCAGTCGTTCCGCCCGAGGGCAGAGGCAACCGAAAGCGGACGCGCTGTTCAGAAATCTACCTCTTGGTTACGGCAAAACGAACCACAAGAGCCCATCGACTAGACCGGTCGAACGGCTTCAGCCCAAGACATTCCAAACCAGACGGCCGAGTCCTGCTCCTTGCTCCAATCAATCAGGGCGTCGAGCGTCGCAGTGACGGATTGGCGGGGCAATCCGATAGCGACGATATCGTCGATCGCTTCATCGATGATGCTCGCAATGTTCCGGACAACTGCCTCAAAGTCAGGCTCGCCGGCGCATCCGCCAAAAAAGACAAATGTGATACGTCGTGGACGCAAGTCGGCCTGATGCAACAATTGAACAAGGCGACGTCCGATGATTGGATCATTGCCGTGTCGGTCGTAGGTTCGCTGATAGGCATGCCATAGTGAGGCAAATCCCGGTGGCTCGGGCCAGAGCCGAAGCCCATCATAGTCGTCATCTGACAATATCACCCGTCCGCCCGGTCGCACTGCGCCGGCCATGTTGCGAACAAGCAGCAACGGGTCAGGTAGGTGCTCGAGAACGAACCGCGCATGAGCAACGTCGAACTGTCCAAGCTCGTTGTCGGTAAGAAGTGGAGCAAGCACGTCACCCTGCCTCATCTCCAGAAATGCCAAATCCCCATCGGCGTCGGCCTGTCGTAGCGCCTCCGCTATCTGCTCCGGGCTTCGCTCCAAAGCCAAGACCGGAACACCGGTGGCCCGCGCCATCATTCTCGAAAACTGCCCTAACCCAGCACCGAAATCGACGACCCGCTCGCCAACAACCAGCTGTGCAGCGTCGAGACATCGTTGATTAAGACGCTTGTTTAAAGCCGTCAGCCGTTGCTGCTCGGCTTCACTTGAGCCATGCGTATAATGCGATGACGACATTCACTGCCCCCAGATCGAATGACCATATCAGCTTCGCATAAGGTCGGACGGCGTCAAGATCAGCGGCTGTGAATTGAACCGTGCCGACCCCCGCGCCCGGCACATCAATTACCGCTTTGCGCCCGATGTCGGTCGCGAAGACCTGCGTTGCCATTTCCTGAAAGCGGACATGGCCGCGATAGCGCCAGTTCCGGACCTTTGCAAGTGATGCGGCGAAGGTCGTATTTCGACCAAATATTTAACCGCCCGGCATCGGCAGCTGTCGTCAATTCACCTTTTCGATGTCGCCTGGCTTCCAGCTGTTGTCGAGGGCGGCTTCGGTTGGGCCGTAGAGCCTGAGGATGGCGAAATACCCTCGGCCCGGCACCGTCGCGAGCCAATTGCCGGCCTTGCCCTCTGGGGCTTTTGGTCCAAGATAAAGGTCCGTGCTGCCGTCGGCGTTCTGCACCGGCTTGTCGCGCGAGCCGAGCGACGGGAATGGTTGCCCGTTGGCGAGGCCCGAGGCGTTCTCTGCCTCGTAGAGCGTCACCGACCAGAAGTTGGCGGCGGGAACATATCCAAGGCAGGCCGAGGTCGTCGATCTGCTCGCGTGTCAGACCGATGCGCTCGACGCGGATCGGCGACGGATCGAAGTCGACGCCCTTGACGTTGGCGCAGTCCATCAGGTTCGACTTGATGACATCGGAGATCAGCAGGCCAGCGGGATCGTGGTCGCCGACGTAGAGCAGGACGCACTTCCGCCCGGCT
Source organism: Mesorhizobium sp. WSM2561 (assembly GCF_000513915.1). Lineage (NCBI taxonomy): Bacteria > Pseudomonadati > Pseudomonadota > Alphaproteobacteria > Hyphomicrobiales > Phyllobacteriaceae > Mesorhizobium > Mesorhizobium sp. WSM2561. The sequence goes on along the minus strand of NZ_AZUX01000077.1, from coordinate 608 downwards.
TCGTGGTGGGTCTTGAACCGCATCAGCATTCGGCGGCGCAGGTTGATGTCGGCGAAGCCCTTGCTGGGGGCAAGGGGTCGTCGGTTCGAATCCGGCCACTCCGACCAAATAAATCAAAGGCTTAGCCGGGAAGTCCCTAGCCGAATAAGCTCAAAAATCGGAAAATGGGGTCCTCTCGGGGTCCATAAACCGGGGGGGAATCGATGCCGCGACCACGGCCCGCCTAAGAACGACATGGCAGGGAACCGATTTAACAAGCTCTGAGTTTCAATTGTTAACCCAAGGTGAAAGTCTTAGGGAGCAACACAATGAAAACCATCCATCATCTCCTCGCCGGCACCGGTATCATGCTGATTTCAAGTGCATTTTTCGGCTCAACGGCGACCGTTCCAGCATTTGCGCAGGCGATTGAGCGCCAGATCTCGGCGGGGCAGCAATGTCGCTTGTGCCCGCCGCTCACCACTGGCGAGGGCCATCCGACAGGCACAGCTAGTAGGGACACCATCGCCGGCAGCGGCAGCGTCGGCGACCACGGCACCGGCAGCGTCGGCGGCACCGGCAGCATCAGCGGCAGCGGCAGCATTGACGGCAGCGGCACCGGCAGCATC
>NZ_AZUX01000076.1:0-9844 GCF_000513915.1 Mesorhizobium sp. WSM2561 | reverse complement strand
GAAGCTCTCGACGAAGGCATTCTGCATGGGCTTACCCGGCGCGATATAGTGCCATTCGACGCCGGTCTGCTGGCACCAGCGCAGGACTGCCATGGAGTCAGCTCCGTGCCGTTGTCGGAAACGATCGTGGCGGGCCGCCCGCGCCAGCGGATGACAGCGNCCAGCTCGCGCACGANGCGCAGGCCCGACAGCGAGGTGTCGGCGATGAGTGCCAGACATTCCCGCGTGTAGTCGTCGACGACGGCCAGCACCCGGAAGCGACGGCCGTCGGTGAAGGGGTCGGAGACGAAGTCGAGCCTCCAGCGGGCGTTGGCACGATCGGGCACGAGCATGGGCCTGCGCGTGCCCAGTGCCCGCTTGCGGCCCCCGCGCCGCCGCACCTGCAGCTTCTCCTCGCGGTAGAGGCGCCGCAGCTTCTTCTGGTTCATCACGATGCCCTGCCGATCCAGCATGAAACGTGGATCCTGCGATAGCCGAAGCGCCGGCGCTCCGCCGCCACGGCCTTCATCGCCTCGCGCAACGGTTCATCGTCCGGACGAATGCTGGTGTAGCGCACCGTCGAACGGTCGATGTTCAGAGCCTGGCACGCCCGACGCTGGCTCACCTCGTGCACCTCACAGGCATGAGCCACCGCCTTCCGCTTCGCATCGGGCGTCACCATTTTTTTGCGGCAACATCCTTCAGGATCGCGTTGTCGAGCATCTGCTCGGCCAGGCGCTTCTTCAGCCGGGCGTTCTCGTCTTCCAGAGCCTTCAGGCGACGGGCGTCGGACACGTCCACCCCCCCGAACTCGCCTTGAACTTGTAGAAGGTCGCTGCCGAGATGCCATGCTTGCGGGAAACGGCGACCCCGCAGCGGCACTCGGCCTCAGGCTCGCCTCCACTCCCGTCCGCTCCCCGCAAAGCAACGCCATCTCCGAGGCATTCGTGAAAACGCTGAAACGGGACTCTGCCCGACGCCGAAACTGTCCTGGCCTTGCTGCCGAAATGGTTCGACGACTACAATGAAATCCACCCGCACTCCGGCTTGCGCTTCCTCTCGCCACGCGAGTTCGGGGCGAAAGCCGCTGGTGCTTAATGCAACCCGCTGCCTGTCCGGTCAAACGGGGCCACTCCACGGCGGAGTTTACGGCTGACGATTGGAGAATCCTCGGCGTCAACGCCGTGGATCTGAAAAGCCTGCTTGGCCAGATCCAGCCCGATGGTGGTTAAATATGCTTCACGGAACGGTCCCTACCTTGTGCCGTTGAAACAACGACCACGTTTTAGCACTCTGATGCTGAGGTAAAGGACCGTTCCACCCGATCAAACGAAACTGCCTTCGGCAAACCCGGTGCGGTTCAATCCGCGATCCTGCAGGTTCCTTCTTCGTCGGAATATCCTGCATAGACTCCAGCTAAACCTCGAAAAGCTTCCGCGGCGTACTAGTTAATACTTCGACGCTGGATTTCGTGACGCGGATGGTCTCGCTGATGACATACCCAAAATCCTCTTCCATCCAGTTCCCCAGCATCAGATGGAACGTCATATTCGGCTTTAGCTCTGTCTTGTCCACATCATTGAAGCTAGTGGTCGGCTCCCAATTAATGCCTATGGAGTAGCCACATCGGGTGTCTTTCTTAAAACCTAGCTTCTCAATCGTGCGATAGAACGCTCCAGCGACGTCGCTGCAGGTTGCCCCGGGCCGCACTGTGTTCAGCGCGGCCTCGAGACCGGCAAGTTCTGCCTCATGTACGCGACGCAGATGATCGGAGGGTGCGCCAACTGAGAAGGTGCGCATAAGCGGGGCGATGTAGCCATGGCGGACGCCGGTAACTTCAAGATTGATCTGCGAACCATTACGGATGGTGTCCTCGCTCCAGGTAATGTGGGCCACACCCGTGCGAGGCGATGAGCAGAAGAGGAGAGGATCTGCCAAGCCCGTGCTAGGCTTCCCTCCGGCACCGCGCACCTGCGTCGCCAGGATCTCAGCGACAACGTCAGCTTCGCACACATCAGGCCGGATCACTTCTGTCGCACGCATCATTGCGGCATCGGCGATGGCGGCAGCTTCCTTCATGGATAGATATCTCGAGATCCGACTTAATAAGCCGTACCCAGCTTACCACCTTCTTGGAATTCACTATCCTTGCTTTCGGCAGTCGTTCCTTGAATTTCTCTGCCGTTTCCGCAGGCAAGTGATTCAGTTCGAGCCCCACGCGACGGTTTGCGAGCCCAGCTTCATGGAGGAAATCGATCACCGCGTCGTAGTGATCCACGTCAGGGCTGACAGCGCGGTTTTCTGGATACGTGATCAGGTGATCGCGCTCCAGGAAAGTCTGATAGATGACTGCCGCTGAATCCACGCCTCGCACGATGAATGTCGGTTCGTCTTTGTGAATTGAAACCACAAGGCCTTGTGAGCTGGTCTGGACGATGCACCCCGTAAGATAAGTAACGTTGGCCGGATTGGATACGTAAAGCGCATCGATGTCCAGACGCGCCATCTCTGATTTTACTGCTGCGAGCCTTCGCAGGTATTCTGATCGCGGGAATGTCTGCGGTCCTTTGCTGAGTGCCATAGTCTTAGCTCATTGGGTTTATTTGGGTACTTTAACTTGAGATCCGCAAAATTCTTTACTGCATTCGCTTTGGCGGCACTTTAGAGTCCCGCAGTTGCATTCCGTCGAATGACTCTCACAACAGGTCGCTAACGATGTCCACCATCGACCTGCAGGGCACGGATCGACAACGCAGAGAGCGCGATCAGGGCTCGGCATCATCATCGCCTGTTCGATCGAGGCTTTCTTCGGGATGCTCCAATTGCGCAGCAGCTGAGCATAGGTGCCATCGGCGATGAGCGCCTTTCTTCGCTCTCCGAGGCACCCGAAGCAGTACTTCGTGGGATGCCCTCTGAGGGGAAGCGGGCCGGCGCTGCCTCTGCGCAGTTGGAGCAGACTTTAGTAACCCAAGTCCAGTCTAATTTCGCGCGTCAGTGGCTTGCCCGTTGCAAATTCGAGCAGATTCTGGGTGCCCCACTCGATATACCGTTCCAGTTGACCATCCGCATCGTGGGCTTGACAGTTGGAGCAGACGACGTTGGGAAGCTTCTGAATCGCCAGGCGCGGCACCCGGGAAGCCGGAAACGTTTCCCCGTACGCGTAATACGGCCAGACATCTGCTCCGTAGCCACGCAAGCGACCGGAGGTGAGTGCGTCGTAGAGAGGCTTCTCCTGAACCAGTTTTGAACGAGCGATGTTGACCAGAAAGGCTGTCGGCTTCATGGCCTCGATCTCAGCCTTCCCGAAGAAATTGAAAGTTTCACCGGTGATCGGGGTCGCCAGAACGATATAGTCGGATTTCCCAAGCACCGAATGCAGTTCGTCCATGCCGTGCAAGGAATCCACAAATTCGGCCGGCCGCTCATTGTTGCGCCGCACGCCGAGGACGTGCATGCCACATCCCTTCGCACATCTTGCGACGTGACTGCCGATGTTTCCGACACCGATCACACCGATCGTGCGACCATATAGCATGGCCGATCTATGCTCTTCTCCGAAGAGAGGAAAAAAGACGCCATTCTCTCGCGCGACTTCATGCTTCAACAGAGTCTTCTTCGCGAGGGCGAGCATCAACATCATCGCCTGTTCGGCAACCGCGATCGCATTTGCGCCGCGGATGTTCGTCACCTTGAAACCGCGCTGCTTGGCCAGCGACAGCACCCCCATTTGGCCAAGGTCGTCGACGCCGGAATGAAGCCACGACAATATCTTGAGCTTGCCCGCGAGTTGCGGAACACCCTCTGGAAGAGTCCAGCCGATGAACGCATCCGCATCGACAGCGTTATCTTTCAATTCTTGGTATGTCGCCTCGAAGCGAGAAAAATATTTACCCTCCGGCGCCACGACTTCCGTACCACGCGGCATCGCGTCCTTTATGTACTTGATCTCATCGCCCGTCGCATGCCACAAGCATAGAACTTTCATTCTATTATTCCTCTTGCCGGGGTTTAAAGCGTGGCGTCGCTCATTCAGGAGTTCGACCGCTACACTGTATAAGTAACGCAGTTTCGGCATCAAATACAATTTGAAGGTTGTTGTGACGTTGAATCGGTACGGTCCAAGCATTTTAGGGACCGGCAATTTCTTCGGCATCTGCCGATCGTTATGAGCGGGGTACTTTCATTATGTTCGCGGTTTGCATATGCGAACGGTCCGGAGTTCGCGAAACTCTCCCAGAGGATCGCGATCTTTCGCTACCACTCAATCGTGGAAGCTGCGATCGGTAAAGTTGCGGCCACGTGTGTGGGATAATCGACACAATGAAACCGTACGCGCACCCACCGAGAGACCAGAAGGTCCATATCGCCCCAGATGCAGTGTCTCCCGGCGGCCATGAAGACGGTAGTCGACCCTGAATGAGACAGTGCCGGATGGGGCGACAGTTGCTTACATGCCGTCCCGATCGGTGGCTTTGTAAGGCTTTGGGCGAGGCTTCAAGGCCGTATTGGTCGGCATAACGGTGCCCTTTGAATACCGTCAGGTCGGTTCGGCGCCACCACCACCTAATTTCTCAAGCAAACATAGGTGCTTACGTCAAGAAACATACCATCAACCGCTTGACAAGGGCTGACGGTATGTCGTCTTGCGGCGATACGCAACCTCGCGAACACCGCCAATCTCTCTACCGGATGCGATCTCTGCGGACCGATAGTTATCGATCGACATCGACAGTATTTCAGTGGTTTCTCAATAATTGAGTAGCGCTTCCGGGCTTCCGCGCGGTTCTGGATATTGTCGGGGCGCTCGGAATCGTTCGATAGGATCATCCCTGCAGGCCGAAGGCGCGAAACCCGCTTCGAGCCCACGTCAAGCCGCTTTGAAAGATGAAAAGCTGCGGTGCGCCGACTGATCCCCAGGATGTGAGCGATGACCCATGCGGACTTGCCCCGAGCGCGCTCCTTACGCAGCACTGCCCAGACGATGCGCGCGAGTATGGCTGCCAGCGCCACCACGACGATGTTCCTGTGCGTTGTCTCCGACAGGCTGCGCGCCCGCCCAACGACATGTCCTGGGCCATGATGCGCGGCAGCACCGCCCGCGCACCGTGGATCAGGTTCGCCCGGAGGTAGCAATTGCCGCGTTTGGAGATGCCGAGCAATCGCGGCTTGCCTCCAGCGGTCGCCTGCCGAGGCGCTAGGCCAAGCCAGGCGGCAAGGTCACGGCCGCGCCCGAAGCTGCGAGCATCACCGGCCGCGGTCGTCAGCGCCGTAGCGTTGATGACGCAAATCCCGGGGATCGTCGCAAGGCGACGGGCCGCTTCGTCCTCGCGCGCCAGGTGCGCGAACTCCGCATTGAAGGCGGCGATCCGCTCATCAAGATTACGCCATTCGGCGCGCAAGTCCTCGATCAGCACCCGCATGCGCGGCGATAGCAGGGGATCGTCTTCGTCGGCAAAGACTGAAAGCGCATCCTCCAGCCTGCGCCGTCCCTGCGCCACGACGATGCCACGCTCCAGCAAGAGCGCGCGCAGATGGTTGATCAGCGCTGGGCGCTCCGCCACCAGACGCGAGCGGGCCCGATGCAAAGCCTGGGTATCCGATTGCTGCTCGCTCTTGACCGGCACGAAGCGCATCGTCGGCCGCGTCGCAGCTCCCGCGATGGCCTCATCGTGGTCGTCGTTCTTGTTCGCTTTCAAATAAGGCCAGACGTATTCCGGCGACATCAGCCGGATCGTCTGATCGGCGCCGAGCACCCGCCCGAGGTGATGCGCGCCGCAGCATGCTTCCATTGCCACAATGCAAGCCGGCAGCTTGCCGATGAAATCCGAAGGCGCCGGCGCAGAACCCCAGCACCAGCTTTATCCAATCCAACCAGGCTGCGCACGTTCTTGCCAAGATCAATTCCCGCACGAAGATCGACATCGGTCCGTTCCTCTCTCGTTACAAAACAGAGCGATCCTAATGGATCGCACGGAGAGGGGCGGGCCATCCCATAATCACAATCCCGCCGTCAGAGAAACCTCTTTTATGGGTCCGGACCCTAACCCAGCATGCGATGGTTCTCGTTTTCCCCATGTAATTCTTCGCCCGTGGATGTCTGGACGCAGAATTTCAGCACTATGCGACCTATTTTCGACGACATTCGGCTTTGCCCGCCCTTAATCTCTCGGGAATTCAACTGATGAAAATTGGGTCTTGGAACGGTTCTGCTAGCAGACAACGATTGTCCTATGGTCGTTCGGTTTCCGGGCGGAAGTGCTGAAAGACTAATTATCGCGCGCGTACACGGTTCGGGACATTGACAATGCTGTCCCAGGCCATGCGCTGAACTAGACCGCGGCGGACTGGCGGGTCGTCCTTTTCCTGAGGGTTCTGAAATGCAAAGCAAACTTCCCCCACACGTAGAATACATAATTGTCGGCGGCGGCATTATCGGCCTTTCGATTGCCTACCACCTCACGCGGCTCGGCCATCGCGACGTCCTGCTGCTCGAACGTGATCAGCTCACCTGCGGCACGACTTGGCATGCTGCCGGACTGGTCACCCAGCTTCGGGCGAACGAGAACATGGCGAAGCTTGCCCAGTACACGGCCGAGCTGTTTCGGGACCTGGAAAAGCTGACCGGCCAGCCAACCGGTTTCAGGCAGAGCGGGTCGATCACCGTCGCGGCCACTACAGCGCGGATGGAAGAGCTGAAGCGCGGTGCGTCGATGGGGAGGTCATTCGGACTGCAAGTGGAGATCGTCGACGCCGCCGAAGCAAAGCGACGTGTACCGCTGCTGGACGTGAGTGATGTCCTCGGCGCGGCCTGGATTGCCTCTGACGGTGTGACGAATCCGATCGATACCGCGCGCGCGTTCGCAGCCGGCGCACGACATGGCGGCGCACAGATATTGGAACGTACGCCGGTTACCCGTATCGTGATCGAGAAGGGCCGCTTTACTGGCGTGGAAACCCTGGAAGGGATGGTGCGCGCTGAAAAAGCCGTCATCTGCACCGGCCTATGGAGCCGCAATGTAGCTGCGGAGCTCAACTGGACGGTTCCGCTGCACGCTGCAGAGCACTTCTACGTAGTCACTGAGGCGATTCCAGATTTGCCTCACAACTTGCCCACAATTCGCGACATGGACGCACGCTTTTATGCAAAGGCGGACGCCGGCAAGTTGCTGGTAGGTTTCTTCGAACCCGATGGCAAGCCTTGGGGTATGGACGGCATCCCTCGTGATTTCAGTTTCGACTCACTGCCTGAGGACTTCGATCATATTGAACCCTACCTCGCCGCTGCCATTGAGCGCATGCCGGGGCTGGCAGACGTCGGTCTCCAGCTAAATTTCAATGGCCCCGAGAGCTTCACGCCCGACAACCGGTTCCTGCTGGGACCCGCGCCGGACATCGCCGGCCTTTATGTAGCCACGGGCTTCAATTCCTGCGGAATCGAGTCATCCGGCGGTGCCGGAGTGGTCATGGCGGAATGGATGTCAACAGGCGTCCCGGCGAATGACTACTGGGAGATGGACGTGCGCCGCGCCATGCCATTCCAGCGCAATCGCAAGTATTTGTATGACCGGACGGTCGAGGCGGTGGGCAATCTTTGGGCCCTGCACTGGCCTCACAAGTCTCCTGTGACGGCACGTAACGTGCGCGTCTCGCCGCTGCACGACCGGCTGGCACAAGCAGGCGCGAACTTCGGCGAGGCTGCCGGATGGGAGCGGGTGCAATGGTTCGGCGCCCCCGGGGCACGGGCCGAATCCCACGCCACATTCACCCGGCATGACTGGTTCAGGCTGAGCGGCGAGGAACACGAGGCCACCCGTTCAGGGGTAGCGCTGTTTGACCAGACGTCTTTCGCGCATCTGCTGGTGCAGGGGCGAGATGCCCTTGCGTTGCTCCAGCGATTGTCCACCAATGACGTCAATGTCCCGGTCGGCCGTATAGTCTATACCCCGTGGCTGAACGAGCGCGGCGGCATGGAATCTGACGTCACGATCGCTCGAACCGGTGACGAGGAATTTCTTGTCGTCACGGCGGCCGTTCAGCGCATCCGTGACGTTGCGTGGGTGAAAATGCATGCCAAGGGAGCGGGCCACGTATCCGTGACCGACGTGTCGTCGGGCTACAGCACCCTCTCCGTCATGGGACCGCGATCACGGGAACTGCTGGCGCGCGTGAGCCCGGCCGACTTCTCCAACACTGCATTTCCATTCGCGACCGCTCGAGAGATAGAGATCGGCTACGGCTTGGCCCTAGCCTTCCGAATGACCTTTGTGGGCGAACTCGGGTGGGAACTGCACATCCCGACCGAGCAGACGCTCGGCATTTACGATGCGCTGGTCGCGGCCGGCCGCGACCTCGACCTGCGTCACGCGGGATATGTGGCACTGAACACGCTGCGCATAGAGGCGGGGTACCGCGATTGGGGGTCGGACGTTGGGGATGAGGATACCCCGTTCGAATCGGGACTCGGCTTTACGATTGCCTGGAACAAGCGCGATGATTTCATCGGGCGGGCGGCTCTCGAAGCACAGCGCGGGAAAACTCTGCGCCGGCGACTAGTTCAGTTGGCCGCGCCTGAAGCGGTGCCGCTCATGTTCGGCACTGAGCCTGTCTGGCGTAACGGATTTGTAGTAGGCTACTTGCGCTCCGCGGGCTTCGGTCACACCTTAGGCTGCGGCGTCGGGATGGGGTACCTGCATTCGGAAAGCGGGGTTAGCGCCGACTGGCTTTCTGATGGTGATTTCGAAATAGAGATCGCAGGTGAAAGACATCCAGCGGTCGCATCTCTTCGCCCATTCTATGACGCGAATCGCACTCGGGTGAAGGGCGAATGGCACAAAGCGGGTGATCTTATCAGTGCAGACGTGCGCGCAGCACGCCAGAAGGCGTGATCTCCACAACGCTTGTTCCAGAGTTGACGCACCGAAAGCCACTAGGCAATGACTGCCAAGTCCCACCGCACCATCGTCCTTACCTTATCCTGCCCCGATCAACCCGGCATCGTGTCAGCTGAGTCGGGTGTCCTTTTCCAGGCGGGTTGCAACCTCCTCAACCCCAACAATTCGACGACACAGAGCCGGGCAACTTTTCATGCGGGTTACCCTTGTGCGAATTCTTCGACCAGTATCCTCGGCGAGGACGATCAAACCACGCGTCAGCCACTCCGTCCATGGCACCGCGGCGAGGAGAAGCCACAAAAGAGCCTTCAGCCACCTGAGCAGGAGGGAGAAGTTGTAGCCGGCGGCGGCCAGGATGGCGTTGACGGCGTCGCCCTGCTTGCCGGCGAGATAGTTGCGGCCCATCCGGTGCTCGGCCTTGACGTGGCCGATCACGGGCTCGATCGCGGAGCGCGGCGCATCTGGCGCTTGATGGCTGGGGTGACACGGCGTTTCTGGCCGCTGGTGAAGACCCTGAACTTGTGGCTCTCCGGTGCGTTGTGGCCGCGATAGCCGGCGTCGGCGAGAACGCGGCTGATCTCGTTGCCGATGGTCTTTTCCATGTCAGGGATGATCGCTGCGAGCGTGTGGCCGTCATAGGGATTGCCGGGCAGCGCTTTTGCATGCAGGGCGAACTGGCCGCCCTTTGAGCGCTTCAGCGTGGTGGCCACCGACACCTTCACCCCGAACTCGTAGGGCGCATGCGCCTTGCCCTTACCGATGCATTCCACCTCGTGCGCATGCAGGCTGTAGATTTTGCGGCCGCGCTGGCGCTGACGCTGCTCGAGAACGGTGGAGGCCTGGTAGAGCGACCATTTGAAGAGCGCGTCCAGTTCCGCATCGCCGGCGATCTGGCGGGAGATGTCGCGAACGGTCCGGCCGAGATAGGTCTTGAGCCTGCGCAGCGCCTTGTTGGCCCGCTTGAACTTGTGTGG